>CBDTYM010000012.1:0-41433 GCA_965364605.1 uncultured Muriicola sp. | reverse complement strand
CAGGAAGGCCTGGGTGAGGTACAGGAAATGATCGACATCTGCGACTTTGCAGTCGGACTTTCGCGCCAATTACACGGCCTGACGATGCATTCCGAAAGACCCGGCCATCGCATGTACGAGCAATATCACCCGCTGGGTGTGGTCGGGATCATCTCGGCTTTTAACTTTCCGGTGGCCGTATGGGCCTGGAATACGGCTCTCGCATGGGTGTGCGGGGATGTTTGTGTATGGAAACCTTCCGAAAAGACGCCCCTCTGCGGGATCGCCTGCCAACATATCATCGCGGATGTCTTAAAAGAAAATGGACTGCCCGAGGGTATTTCATGCCTGATCAATGGGGACTACAGGGTCGGTGAATTCATGACCCACGACAAGCGGATCCCCCTGGTCTCTGCAACCGGTTCAATCCGCATGGGCAAGATCGTTGCTCAGGCCGTAGCCGGCAGGTTGGGTAAATCCCTCCTGGAACTCGGCGGCAATAACGCCATTATCGTGACGCCTGACGCAGATATCAAAATGACGGTAATTGGTGCTGTTTTTGGAGCAGTGGGGACTGCCGGACAAAGGTGTACGTCCACCCGGAGGCTTATCGTCCACGAAGAGGTCTATGACAAGGTCAGAGACGCCCTGGTTGCGGCATACGGGCAGTTGAAAATTGGCAACCCTCTCAATGAAAATAACCATGTGGGGCCACTTATCGACAAAGATGCCGTAAAGATGTATAAAGATGCTCTGGATCAGGTCGTTGCCCAGGGAGGTAAGATCCTGGTAGAAGGAGGAGTTCTGGAAGGAGAAGGCTTTGAGAGCGGCTGCTATGTAAAGCCTGCCATTGCCGAAGCCAAAAACACCTTCGACATCGTGCAGCACGAGACCTTTGCCCCTATTCTGTACCTGATCCCCTATTCCGGTGGGGTGGAAAACGCTATCGCCCTCCAGAACGGTGTGGTGCAGGGCCTTTCCTCAGCCATAATGACCGGAGATCTGAGAGAGGCTGAAAAATTTCTGTCAGCAGCGGGAAGCGACTGTGGAATCGCCAATGTGAATATTGGAACCTCCGGAGCAGAGATCGGAGGTGCTTTTGGAGGAGAAAAGGAGACCGGAGGCGGACGCGAATCAGGTTCTGATGCCTGGAAGATCTACATGCGCAGGCAGACAAACACCATCAACTATACGACTGAACTTCCCCTGGCACAGGGTATCAAATTCGATCTATAGACCAATTATTGTAGGAATATTCTGATAAATGACGCGTATCAGTACGCGGGTGTTTAGGTTTTTTTAATATCTTGTTCTGAGATATACCTAACCATTACAAGAATGTCCAAAAAAACCACGAACATCATCGGGTTTATCATCACCCTCCTGGCCGGCATCTACTTTTTTGTGATGTACTGCGGCCAGTGTTCATGAATGCTTTTGGATATCCTGATCAGGCCAGTTTGAGGCTTGCAGGGTATGGCCTGGTAGAATCTGCCTAATCGAAACAGAACAAAAGCGTTATCAATGGAATTAGAGTACATGAATATCTGGTGTTGGCTTATCCCGCTGGCCGTAGGTCTGATCTGTGGTTTTTTCGGATACCTGATCGGACGGGGTTCTGATCCCAAAGTTGATTTCCAGGCTGAGATAAAGCAATTGAAAGCCGAGAGAGAAAAAGCCAGAGTGGACCTCGCAAAATGTGAGCAGAAACTGGCCGCCGGCTCTGCCATGAATCACGATGATTACGTCGACTTTGATGCGGCTGAAGCCCGAAAGATCATGGGAAAGGCCGTAAAACTCAATGACCTCACCCTCGTGGAGGGCATAGGCCCCAAAATAAGGAGCCTCTTCCACAATTACGAGATCAAGACCTGGAGGGAACTTTCAGAAACATCCGTGGCCAAATGTCAGGAAGTGCTCGATTCGGGAGGAGATCGCTACAAGATACACGATCCTTCTTCGTGGCCCATGCAGGCTAAAATGGCTGCAGAAAGCAAGTGGAAGGAACTGGCCAAATGGCAGCACGAGCACAAGCACGGGAAATTATAGTGTGCGGAATCTCAGCTGGATTCTCAGACCACCCCGTTGGCCCTTACCCAATTGAAGCGATACTGATCTTCCGGAAACCGCATTCGCTCTGCGATCCGTTGTAAACGCTCGGGGAGTCGCATCAGATAGTCCCTCGCTCTTTCAGCCTCATCGTTAAGTCCGCGCAGGGTGCCAACCTCCCAATAATCGTTCAATCGTTTAAGGATGTCTATATAGTCCTGGGCAGTATATACTCCCAATCGTTGTGCACAGGTAGAAAAATTCTCGAAAGCAGTACCAATGGCACCACCTGATTCCCTGAGAAAGTGGGCGGGCATCACGATCTTTTTCTTCATCATTTCGGCAAAGGCTACGACCATACCATTGGGATCATGACTTAGGATGGTCTTGACGAACTCTCTGTACGCCAGGTGGTGCCTCATTTCGTCTCCGGCGATCACCGAACACATCCGCCCCAGAAGGCCATTGCCATTTTTCTTGGCCAGCTTGCCGACACGTTTATGAGAGATATTCGTTGCCAGCTCCTGAAAGGTGGTATAGACAAAATTCTTATAGGGATCGCGGTCAGTCCCAATGTCGAAGCCATCCGAGATCAGGTATTGTGTGGAGATCTGTACCTCACGCATATTAACCCTACCTGAGAGGTAGAGGTAGGTGTTGAGAAGGTCTCCATGCCTGTTTTCTTCAGCGGTCCAGGCCCTCACCCACCGCGTCCATCCGTTCTTCTGATCGTCGTGCTGGTTGATGCCTTCTACGTCCATCAACCAGGATTCGTAGGTCGGCAGGGCTTCTTCGGTAATGGTATCAGCCACAAGGGTCACCCAAAAATCATAACTGAGTTCACGTGCTTCCTCCCTTAGTTGTTCCACAGCATCCGGAAAGTCTTCAGATCGGGAATCCGGTAAAAAATCAGAAGGTTGCCAAATGTCATCCGGGGGGATTAGGAAAGAATCCATAAAACCAGACACCTTCGGCTCAATTGTTTCCATCACTTCAAGGCGGATATTCTTCTTCATTTCTACAGCTTTTCCTACAAAGGACGACAATAAAGGACGGAAAATGTATTAAAGCTTTACCAAAATTCAGTTTCTACCATTTTCCCCCGGATAGAGGGTATGGACAGGATCGCTTTGCCAAAAGGCCTTGGTGTCTGCATCGAGGACCGTCAGGGGACCTTTGTAGGCTGCAGCCGTATCCAGGTTCCACACATTGGCAGCCCTGTAAGGAGTGGTCTTTCCGATCTTGCTCAGAGGCGTATGCCCAATATAAATCTCCTCGTAGTGCAGGAGTCGTTTGGGATAATATATGCTATCCTTGGGTAGTTCGGGATCCAGGGAAAGGGCCATCTCCCATAACGTGCGATCCCAGTAAAAGGTTTTTGAGAAATACTCAAAGTCCACACCTTTCAGATTCGTAAAACCTGCGTGCAGGAACAGCCGATTGCGAGAATCCAGATGATAGTTCTTCAAGGATTCAAAAAAGGGGATATGCGCTTTCTTTTTTTCGGACCCCGCCTTTTCGTAAGAATCGATGGTGGCCTGCCCCCCGTTGACCAGCCACAGCGGATTGTGTTCCCCGGTCTGAAGCCACTGATAGCAAAGCTCGTCGTGATTCCCCCTGAGGAAGACACAACGGAATTGCTTTTGTAGTTCCTGTAAGTATTCTATCGTCTCCACCGCTTCGCTCCATCCGTCGACGTAATCCCCTAAAAAAATAAGCAGGTCGTCCCGCTCAGCCCCTGCCCTTTCGAGCACCTGTGGTATGGCCTTTACCCCCGCGTGAATATCTCCGATGACGAGTGTTCTCATGGGGGCAAAATTCGCAAATTCTTCAGGGAACCGATGCACCATTAGTAAAAAATATCAACCGGAAAGATCCCGGACCGTCTCGTTTGTACTTCCCGCAGTTCATAATCCGCCCAGAATTTCCTATACTTGATTCTCAATTTTCAGTTGCGGTTTATATGCCATCAAAAAAGATCTTCTGTATAGGCGAGTTGCTGGTCGATTTCGTTGCAGAAAACCAGGGTGCCGATCTCACCAAAGCCTTTCATTTTACTAAGAAAGCAGGTGGTGCCCCGGCCAACGTCGCCTGTGCGATTTCCAGGCTGGGAGGTAAAAGTGCATTTATCGGTTGTGTGGGTAAGGATCCCTTCGGCGCCTATCTCATCAAAACACTGGACGCTTGCGATGTGGACCTCTCCCTGGTCCAACAATCAGACACCTTTACAACCCTGGCCTTCGTGTCCCTCGCCGAAAATGGGGAGCGGGATTTTGTCTTCTCCCGGGGAGCCGACCGGGAACTGAGCTATGATTCCTCTGTCAAAGCTCATTTTCAGGATCAAATGGTGCATTTGGGGGCCGCCACGGCCCTTCTCGGAGGACCCCTTGAAAAGACTTACGGACATTACCTCTTTGATGCCATCACTGAGAATGCCTTTATCAGTTTTGATCCTAATTACAGGTCAGATCTGTGGAAAGGAAACGAAAAGGCCTTTATCAAAAAATGTATGCCCTATATCGAAAAGTCCCACCTCTGCAAGTTCAGTTTGGAGGAGGCGCGAATGCTCTCCGGAAAGGAGAATCTGCAGGAAGCGAGTGCTGCCCTGCAGCAGATGGGATCTGGGATCATCGCTATCACTCTTGGTGGGGAAGGCACCTGGGTCAGTACAAAAAATACGGGCAAGATCGTGCCCAGCATTGAGGTTACCCCCGTAGATACTACAGGGGCAGGAGACGCCTTTATCGGATGCCTACTGGAACAGATCAGTAAACTTCCCTCACACACGCAATTGGAAGAGGATGAGGGATCGCTCATGGAAATGGTCAGTATAGCGAACAAAGCAGGGGCCATCACTACCACCGGATATGGCGCTATCGATTCCCTGCCCGACCAAAACCAATTGAACAGTTTCGAATGAACCAGATGGCCCTCCACAGAAAGCTGGCATCAAAGGACCTGAAAAATCTCCGCACTGCCAGCCCACCTAAGCTTTTCGAAAAACGACTGGAGACAAACCTGCCCCTGATCGAAGAGTTATTCATATCCCTTTACCCGGAATCTTCACACCGGAAAGATTTACAAAAGCTCAAAAAATTAATGGGCTCCCTTTTTGAAAAAAGATCTGATACGCTGAAGAAGAGGGACCTCAAGCTATTGAAAGAGGGCAATTGGTATCAATCGCACAAGATCACGGGCATGCAGCTCTACGTAGACCTCTTTAATGAAACCTTAAAAGGGGTGGAAGAAAAGATCCCGTATTTTGAACGTTTGGGCGTGAACCTGCTTCATCTGATGCCGATCACAACCAGGCCCAAGGGAGAAAATGACGGGGGTTATGCCGTAAACAGCTACACTGCGGTGGACCCCAGATTTGGCAATCGGGAAGACCTGCTCAAACTAACCTCTGAACTCAGGGAACACGGGATTTTCCTGATGCTCGATTTTGTTGTCAATCACACTTCCGACGAATATCCCTGGGCAAAAAAAGCCCTATCGGGAGAGGAAAAATATCAGGCCTATTACTACATGTATCCGGACAGGACAGTCCCTGATGCTTTTGAGGCTACCCTGCCCGAGGTGTTCCCCTCCACCTCCCCAGGAAATTTTACCTACAGGCCGGAGATCTCAAAATGGGTAATGACCGTCTTCAATTCCTACCAGTGGGACCTTAACTACAGGAATCCGAAGGTCTTCCTGGAAATGCTAACCAACCTCGTGAACCTCGCAAATACCGGGGTGGATGTGGTCCGTTTTGACGCCCTGGCCTTCCTGTGGAAAAAGATAGGCACTATCTCCCAGAACCTGCCCGAAGCCCATATGCTTATCTCCCTCTTTCGCATGTGCCTGCAGGTCGTCGCACCCGGGGTGGTCCTCCTGGCCGAAGCCATCGTGTCTCCCCATGACATTGTGAAGTATTTCGGGGAGGGGAAAAGGGAAGGAAATGAATGTGAGATCGCCTACAATGCTTCCCTCATGTCCCTCTTGTGGAATTCCATCGCCACAAAAAAGACCTCTCTGCTTCGGAAATCACTCAAACAAGTGCCCCAAAAACCCGATTCGGCGACCTGGATCAATTACCTGCGCTGCCACGACGATATCGGCCTGGGGCTGGATGACGGATATATTGCCCAGTTGGGTCTGGATCCGTGGCTGCATCGGAAATTCCTGGTGGAGTACTACTGTCAGGAGCTCGACTGGAGTCCGGCTGTCGGATACAGGTTCATGAACAACCCGGCCACAGGTGACAGCCGCATTACTGGGAGTTGTGCATCCCTCCTGGGTCTGGAAAAAGCCCTTAAGCAATCAGATCCCGGGGCTGTGGACGCAGCGATCAAAAAGATCCTGATGCTGCACGGGATCATCCTCTCTTTTGGGGGTATCCCCCTGATCTATGCCGGGGATGAGCTGGGGACTCTGAATGATTATTCCTACCTCGAAGACGACCATAAAAAACACGATAGCCGGTGGGTGAACCGCC
The DNA here is from genome assembly GCA_965364605.1 of uncultured Muriicola sp. Taxonomy (GTDB): domain Bacteria; phylum Bacteroidota; class Bacteroidia; order Flavobacteriales; family Flavobacteriaceae; genus Muriicola. Next base: position 34,925 of record CBDTYM010000012.1, on the reverse strand, counting down.
CCAGCCATAACTGGGAGGCTGTGGACAGGCTTCATGAGGGTCATTTACCCTCATCCCGCATCTTCAATAAACTGCAGGAGATGATCGCCTTGCGGAAAAAAATACCGGTTTTCACGGATGACAACAACCTGGAGATCCACAACCCGGTGAATCCACACCTTTTTGTCTTCGAACGTAGTGGTGATAAGGAAGACGGTATCCTTGTGGTGGCAAACTTTGACGAACACCCGCAGATCCTGGACTCAGGGATGCTGGAGGACCTTGGATTTCTCCTGGAAGGTACCCTTTACGATGTGCTCTCTAACAAAACCTGGAAACTTTCCAGTGCCCTTGTCGAGATACAACCTTATCAGTTGTTCTGGCTTTCAAAATCCTAGCTGTACCTCACCTTTCTCAGGATCCTCAGGGATTCCTTCAGATTTCCATAGGTGACCTGATCTTTGGTCTTTACCAGTGTTTTAAGGGTCTCCATATGCTCCCGCGCTTCTTCAAACCCGTTGAGGTAACACAAGAGATAGGTGGCGGGTGCCAGTTTCAGGTCGGCATTTTCTCCTTTGGTTAGCTTCAGGTTTTTTTGCAGTTTCAGCAGCAGAGTATTGTTTGTGTTAAAAACGTGGAAGAGCATCTTTCGGTCGTATTGTGGCGGTTCAAAGATCAGCTCGCCGACGATCTGGTAGGTCCCATTGTCGTTAAAGGAGATCCCGACCTTTTCCAGGGGGTAGTACCGCTTTTCCTTCCCCAGTCCCAGATGTACGTATTCGATGATCGTAAAGGTGTCTTCTGTAATCTCGATAGAGATCTCATCAAGGGCAGAATAGAAAAGCTTCACCTGTTCGTTGATCAGTTCGATGTCTACCCGGGAATAATAGGTCTGCTGCTTCACGGTCTTTTTGTTCCCTGCCCAGCAGATCACGAATTGTTCCTTGAACACCTTGTAGCTGCTACTCAGATCCTTGTGGCGGTGGTTGATAAAATCGATGACCCCATCCAGGGTAAGTTCGATGTTGTTCCTGGCGTGTTGTTCAATGGTGGCGACGATATCTGAATTGATGTCCTTGAGCACGATATCGAAAGCCTTGGGCATACTGATGCTTCCCTCCCTGAAAAAAACGGCCCCTCCGTAGTATTTCCAGATATTCTTACGGAGAGCACAAACCTTCCCATTTGATTTTATGGTCACCAGCCCGACTACTTTTCCCTCAGGCAAGTGAGGGAAGGGTATGTTCTCATATGAGATCAGAGGAGGGTTGTCCAGGTAGGCGTTGACCAGGTTCTGGATCTTGCTGTCATCGAAGAAATCCACCCCAACGATCTTATTGTCCTCATCCTCTACCCCTATGACGATGAAGGAATTATTCCTGGGATTGCTGTTGGCCAGGGCACAAACGTGCTTCAAGAACTTCGCCTTCCCTTCCCGCTGCCCGATGTCTATGAATCGCTTTTTGTCATAAAAGCTATTCTCATCATTGTGGGCCAAAAGGTTTTTTACCAGAAGGCGTTTGTTGATCATGCTTTTTTGTTCACAAGGGTACTGCTCGCCTGGGCTGTGGGCATCACCACGAGGTCTGCGATATTGACGTGATAGGGGCGGGTGACCACAAAGTAGATGATGTCGGCAATGTCTTCGGGTGTGAGTGGCTGGTAGCCCTGGTAGACTTTTGCAGCTCGTTCCGAATCCCCTTTGAATCGCACCTCGCTGAATTCCGTCTCCACAAGGCCGGGATTCACAGCGCCTACGCGGATCCCATGCTTGTTCAGGTCCAGTCTCATCCCCTGGTTGATAGCATCCACAGCATGCTTGCTGGCGCAATACACATTGCCATTGGGATATACCTCTTTCCCCGCCGTAGAACCTATGTTGATGATATGACCTCTCCCGCGTGCGATCATTCCCGGCATGATCGCCCTGGACACATAGAGCAATCCTTTGACGTTGATATCGATCATCGCGTCCCAGTCGGCCGTGTCGCCAGCCTGGATCGGATCCAGGCCATGGGCATTCCCCGCATTGTTCACCAGAATATCAATTCCGGCAAATTCCTCCGGCAGTGAATCGATGGCGGATTTAACTGCTTCCTTATCGCGAACATCAAAGTTGAGGATGTGCACTTTGGTGTGAGCTTCTAATTTTTTCTTGAGTTCATTCAAATGGGCCTGCCTTCGGCCGCAAAGCACAAGTGAGATGCCGTGAGAGGCAAAGTGTTCGGCGGTAGCCCTGCCTATTCCGCTGGTGGCCCCAGTGATAAATGCTGTTCTTTGGGTCTCTTTCATAGTGATGAATGTTAGGGCACTTCGTGACCCTGGGAGGCCTTGAGTAAGATAAACCAGTCCTCCAGGTCGAGGGTAATGTCTGCCGCCTTCATGGAATCTGCAATCCTCTCGGCATTGGAGGTGCCTACCACCGGATGTATTTGGGCCGGGTGCTTCATCAGCCATGCAAGGATCAATTGGTCCTCAGAAGCCTTGTATTTCGATTTCAGTGGCTCCAGAACTTCCCTGATCCTGTGCGTGCGTTCATTGTCCTCCCTGAAATAAGATCCCAGGGGAGACCAGGCCATGGCCATGCGTTTGTGGGTGATGCAGTCGTCCAGGGTGCCGTCGTACATCACACCCTCTGCCGTGAGGGAACACTCCACCTGGTTGGCCTGAACAGGGATGGCGGTTTCCAGCATGGCGATCTGGGAAGGGGTGAAATTTGACACCCCGAAAGACCGGATCTTGCCGCTGGCCAGCAACTGTTCCACGGCTCTGGCGATGGGTTCCGGGTCCATAAGGGGACTAGGGCGGTGAAGTAGAAAGAGGTCCAGGTAATCCGTGCATAACTTTTCAAGGGAACGCTCTGCAGACCACACGATGTACTCCTCAGAATAATCGTAGTGCTTTACTTTATTGTCTCTCGCCTTTGCGATATACTGTATCCCGCATTTTGTGATCAGTTGCATATCCTCCCTGTCGATCCCACTCATGGCAAAGGCATTGCCAAATTCTTCCTCATTCCCGTAGCCCCCGTAGATATCGGCGTGGTCAAAGGAGGTGACCCCTGTTTCCAGGCACTTTTTCATGAGGGTTATAAATTCCTGCTTGGAAAGGCGCTTTCCCCAAGCTCCCCAGGTCATCGTTCCTGCAATGATCCGGGAAAATTTTGGCAGTGTTTTCATAGGGAGTTGAAATTACTAAAAATCCCTTAAATACATCCTAAAACTTGGGGTTCCCGGAATTTTTAACCAATCATTAACAGGGGTTCAGTGAATAAATTTTCAATTTGCATAGCCTTTCTAACCAAGTTATTGACAGACAATTACTAAATGACGTTTTATGGAAGAAAAAAGTACGGTAGACATAAGTGCGGTTAATGAGAAAATTGCCCGGGAAAGCGCATTTATAGACCTGCTGATGATGGAGATGAACAAGGTCATCGTCGGTCAGAAGCAAATGACAGAGCGATTGATGATCGGCCTTCTGGGACAGGGACATATTTTGCTCGAAGGAGTTCCGGGCCTGGCGAAGACCCTGGCCATCAATACCCTGGCAAGGGCCGTCAAGGGAAGTTTCAGCCGGATACAGTTTACTCCGGACCTGCTGCCCGCGGATGTGGTCGGAACGCTGATCTACAATATCAAGGCCAATGACTTTTCCATAAAAAAAGGGCCCATCTTCGCCAACTTTGTACTGGCCGATGAGATCAACAGGGCGCCGGCCAAGGTGCAATCGGCCCTGCTGGAAGCCATGCAGGAACGTCAGGTGACCATAGGGGACGAGACCTTCCCTCTGGATGCCCCCTTCCTTGTAATGGCAACCCAAAACCCCATAGAACAGGAGGGAACCTACCCCCTACCTGAGGCCCAGGTAGATCGTTTTATGCTGAAAACGGTCATCGACTACCCCAAGATGACGGAAGAACAACTGATCATCAGACAAAATCTCAACGGCGCATTTGAAGCCGTTAAGCCGGTGGTTAGCCTCAAACAGATCCTGGATGCCCAAAAGGCGGTTCGGGAGGTTTACATGGATGAGAAGATCGAAAAGTATATCCTGGACCTGGTATTTGCTACCCGTTATCCAGAGAAATACAATCTGGAAAGCCTAAAACCCCTGATCAGTTTCGGGGCATCTCCCAGGGGTAGCATCAATCTGGCTATCGCAGCCAAATGCTATGCCTTTATCAAAAGAAGGGGATACGTGGTCCCTGAGGACGTTCGGGCTGTGATCCACGACGTTCTCCGACACAGGGTGGGTATAACCTATGAGGCGGAAGCAGAGAGCATCACTTCCGAAGAGATCATCAACCGCATCGTCAACGAGATTGAAGTCCCCTAGACGTTCAAGGTTTTCATCCCGTTCAAAGCTCTTTTTTGAACTCAAAGGCTAACACTTGAACCCATGGATACAAAGGAATTACTGAAGAAGGTTCGCAAAATTGAGATCAAGACAAGAAGACTGTCTGATCACATCTTTGGAGGAGAGTATCATTCTACCTTCAAAGGACGGGGTATGACCTTCAGCGAAGTAAGACAGTATCAGTACGGGGATGATGTGCGAACCATAGACTGGAATGTGACGGCCCGCTACAACGAGCCTTATGTGAAGGTCTTCGAGGAGGAACGCGAACTGACGATGATGCTCATGGTGGATGTGAGTGGTTCTGAACATTTCGGCACCGTCAATCAGTTCAAAAAAGAAATGATCACGGAGATTTCGGCCACTCTGGCTTTTTCTGCCCTCCAGAACAACGACAAAGTGGGGATGATCATGTTCTCGGATGAAGTAGAACTCTTCATCCCTCCCAAAAAAGGGAAAAGCCACGTGTTGAGGATCATTCGGGAACTGCTGGAGTTCCACCCAAAAAGCAGGAAGACCGACCTGACCGAGGCATTGAAGTACTTTTCGAATGTCATGAAGAAAAAGGCGATCGTCTTCGTGCTGTCAGATTTCATGACAGAAGGATACGAGACCACATTAAAGATCGTCGGCAATAAACACGATGTAACCGGGATCCGGGTGTACGATCCCAAAGAGGAACAGATGATCAACCTGGGTATGGTGCAGATGCAGGATGCAGAGACCGGGGAGGTGCATCTGGTGAACACCTCTTCCAAAAATGTAAGGCGCTCCTACGAAACCTTTTACAGGGATAAGGTGGCCTATTTTAAGAACGCCTTTACCAAATCGGGGGCCGGTATTCTCCAGTGCCGGGTCAATGAAAGTTATGTAAAAAAACTGCTGGGATACTTTAAGCAACGGGGATAGAGAAATGAAAATGAGGAGAAACATCACACAAAGAAGTTCAGTCCGGATGCGGCTCATTGTCCGGATGATCGCATTTCTTTGTCTGCCTTTTTCTATCCTGGCTCAGACAGGGCCGAGAGTGACCTCCTCTGTAGACACAACGTCCATCAAGATTGGAGAACAGATCCGGTTTACGGTAGTGGTGGAAGCAGACACCTCTTCCAGTGTGATATTTCCGGAAGGACAGACCTTCTCTCCTCTGGAGACCGTGGAGGCCTTTAAAACTGATACTACCAGGCGTACGGATCGAATGACCTTGCAAAAAATCTACGCCCTCACCCAATTTGATTCCGGGAACTATTTACTTCCCACTCAAAGGATCGAGGTGGACGGTAAGGGCTATTTTACGGATTCCGTCCTTGTATCTGTGGCCACCGTAGAGGTAGATACCGTCTCTAAGGAAATCTACGACATCAAACCCCTGATCGCAGTAGAGAAGAACAGCGCCTCCGTTCCTTTCTATGTCTGGGTTATCCTGGGGGTCCTCCTCTTATCAGGGGCCGTATTGTGGTGGTACTTCAGGCGTAAGCCCCTGACAGCGGAAGAGGAGGAAGCCTTGCTGCCCCCTTACGACCGCGCACTTCTGGAGTTAAAACGCTTAGAGAATTCTAGGTACATCATACAGGAGGAATACAAAAAATACTATTCCGAACTTACCGATATTGTCAGGTCCTACCTGGAAGAAGATGTGCATATCTCCGCCCTGGAAAGTACGACAGACCAGCTCATCACCAAGTTGGAAATGATGAAGGATGCGGGAGAACTAAAGATAGAGGAAGATACTATCAGGCAGTTCAAGCGTATCCTCGACACGGCAGACCTGGTGAAATTTGCCCGTTCCAGACCGGAGTCATCCCGAGCAGAAGAGGACAGGAAGGCCATTGAGCAGATCGTCATCAAGACCAAGGAGGCCATCCCTGAACCTACGGAAGAGGAATTGATGCAACAGGCTGCATACCAAGAGGAATTACTCAGGAAAAAATATCGGAAAAGATGGATTCAGGCCGGCCTGGCAGCTGCAGCCGTAGTGGTCATCGGACTCCTCGCAACAGCTTTTTACTACGGGATAGACAACATTAAGAATAACCTGATCTACAGCTCCTCAAAAGATTTGTTGGAAGGGGAATGGGTGGCCAGTTCATATGGCTATCCACCTGTGGATCTTTCAGCCCCCGACGTCTTGCTCAGACAGGAGGTAGCGATCTCTCCCGAAGAGAGAGATGTCATCAAGGACAAACAGGTTTTTTCCTTTTACAATGAAGAAAATCTGCTCGGGGTCGGCACCTCCTCTGTGATCCTGGCAGAACCGACAGAACCCGATTATCAGAAAAGTATAGACCAGATCCTCAAGGATTTTGTCGATAAGGGAGCCCGTAATATTATCACCAAACAGGAAGAGTTCAGCTCTGCCTCAGGTGTTCCCGGGGTCAAGGTCTATGGCAGTGCCATATTTCAGGGGGAAGATGGGAGCGACAGAGTCAAAGGGAAATATGCCATTATCCTATTCGGAGGAAAAGGCTTCCAGCAGCAGGTGATCCTCTCCTGGGAGGACGGGGACCCTTATGCCGAGGAGATCATCAACCGGGTTATCAGTTCCATAGACGTAAAGACACAGGTATAGATGTTTGAGAATGTTCAATTCGCGAATCCACAATTATTCTGGCTCCTCCTGGGGCTGCCGGTGGCCGTGCTTTGGTATCTACTCAAGCGAAAGGAACAAAACGCTTCCTTGAGAATTCCGACTCTGAAGGGCTTTCCCAAGGACGACCTCCTGACCCGTATCAAGCCGGTTTTGTTTGTCCTGCGGCTCCTTGCATTAGCATGTATCATTACTGCCATGGCAAGGCCCCAGATCAGGGAAGTTTCCACCAGGACCAAGACCACACGAGGTATAGATATCGTCATGGCGATAGATGTCTCTTCGAGTATGCTGGCCCGGGACCTAAGGCCTAACCGACTTGCTGCTTTGAAGGATGTCGCCTCCAAATTCATCGAGGAAAGACCCAATGACCGTATCGGACTGGTAGCCTATGCGGGGGAAAGTTATACCAAAACTCCCATCACAAGTGACAAGGGCATTGTGCAGAATGCGCTCAGTGATATTACCTATGGACAGCTGGCAGACGGTACAGCCATCGGTATGGGACTGGCTACAGCCGTCAACCGGTTGAAGGACAGCCAGGCCACGAGCAAGGTCATCATCCTGCTCACAGACGGGGTGAACAATTCCGGATTTATCGAACCTGAGACCGCTGCCAACCTGGCGGTGGAATTCGGCATCAAGACCTATACCATAGGCCTGGGGACCAATGGAAATGCCCTCTCACCCATCGCCTACAATTCTGACGGCACCTTTCGCTACGGGATGCGGGAAGTGGAGATAGACGAGGCCCTGTTGCAGCAGATAGCCAAAGTTACCGGAGGACAGTATTTCCGAGCTACGAACAACCAAAAACTCGAAGCGATCTACGAAGAGATCAACAAGCTGGAAAAAACGGAGGTTGAAGAATTCAGATATTACAATTACGAAGAAAAATTCAGGCCGTGGGTACTCCTGGCCGGGATACTCCTTCTGTCAGAATGGGTCTTCCGAACAACTTTATTTAAAAGTTTTGTGTAAGCCGTGATACAGATAGACGAAGCCACATATTTATATTTGTTTCTGCTCTTCCCGGGCATGGTCTTGCTGTATTTGGTGTTGTTGTACTGGAAGAAAAGGACGCAACGCAGGTTTGCAGATCCCGACCTGCTCAAGAGACTCGCCCCTAACCGTTCAGGGTTCAAGGGGACCCTCAAACTCATTTTCCTCCTTCTGGGCCTCAGCGGACTGATCCTGGGACTGGCCAATCCCAAAATGGGCACAAAACTGGAAACCGTAAAAAGGGAAGGGATAGATATCGTCTTTGCCATCGATGTCTCAAAGAGCATGCTGGCTGAGGATATTGCCCCAAACAGGCTGGAGAAATCGAAAAGACTGGTTTCAGAGATCATCAACCAGTTGGCGAGCGACCGCATTGGCATCATTGCCTATGCGGGTCAGGCAACTCCACAATTACCTATCACGACGGATTATGCCGTGGCCAAAATGTTTCTCCAGTACCTCAACACCGACCTGCTTTCCTCTCTGGGGACCGCGATCGACGAGGCCATAAAACTGGCCACCACTTTTTACGACGAACAGGAACAGACAAACAGGGTGTTGTTTATCGTATCTGACGGGGAGGACCATTCCGAAGGACAGGCCATAGACGCTGTAGACCTCGCCGTGGAGGAAGGAATCAGGATCTTTACCATAGGAGTGGGACAGGAGAAAGGAGCCCCCATTCCGATCAAGAGGAATGGCATCACCCAGGAACTGAAAAAAGATCAGGATGGAGAAGTGGTCATCACCCGGCTGAATCCGCAGATCCTGCAGGAGATCGCTGAAAAAGGAAATGGGGAATACATAGACGGCAGCAATACGGAAGAAGCCGTTGAGGAGATCAAGGAGGCGCTGAACCAGATAGACAAGACCGAGTTTGAAGCTAAACAATTTGCTGATTATAAAGATCAGTTCCAGTGGTTTTTGGGTGCGGCCCTAATCTTCTTATTTTTAGATATCTTTTTACTGGACAGAAAGACCAAATGGTTGCAAAAGTTAAACCTGTTTAATGAAGAAGCTCATGAATAAGATCCTAACAGTGCTTTTTACGGTTGTGATCGCATCAGCCGCAGCCCAGGAAGAGAAAAACAAGGCGCAGGAAAAGGCGTTGAAAAATTCTATGGACCTAACCTGGGAAGCCAATAAGGAGCTTTCTGAAAATGCTTTTGTGGAGGCTGAGGCCGATTACAGAAGGGCGATCTCCAAGAGCGATGAGAACGTCATCGCCCCGTACAACCTGGGCACGGCTTATTACAAAAAAGAGAGCCTGGAAGAGGCTTTTGGCCGCTTTAAGCAGGCCGGCGAACTCGCCAATGCCAAACCGGAGAAGCACAAGGCATTCCACAACATGGGTAATGTTTTCATGAAGAACGAGGAATACGGCAAGGCTGTGGAAGCCTATAAGGAAGCCCTCCGTAACGATCCCACGGACGAGGAGACACGGTATAACCTCGCCCTGGCCAAGGCGCTGGCAGAAAAGCAACAGAATCAGCAAAAAGACGGAGAGGACGAAAAAAAGGATCAGAAGGAAAAGGAGGACCAACAGGAACAGGACAAGGAGCAGGAGCAAAAACAGGACCAGCAGGAGAATCAGGACAAGGATGGTGGAGACCAGGAAAAGGAAGACAACAAGGAAGGTGATGGTGAGGAAAAGAAAGAACAACCCGAGGCCGGAGACAAGCCCGAGGAACAAAAGCAACCCAGGCCCAACCAGCTTTCTCCTCAGCAGATAAAAAATCTCCTGGAAGCGATGCAGAACGAGGAGAACAAGGTGCAGGAAAAGATGAATGAGAAAAAAGTAAAGGGACCCAAAAGCAAGAACGCAAAAGACTGGTGATGAAAAAGCAGATAGCACATGTGGCTTTCCTACTCCTTTTCCTTTTTGGATCTGCAGTGGGATTTTCCCAGGATGAGGTGGAAGTTGAGTTCGAGGCCAACCTGAGCAAGGAAAAACTGGGTTTGAATGAACGCCTTCGCATAGAATTCACCATGAACAAAGACGGGGACAATTTCACCCCTCCCGACTTCGAAGGCTTCAGGGTACTGATGGGGCCTTCTCAATCGATCAGCCAATCCTGGGTCAACGGAGTGAAAAGTTATTCCAAGACGTATTCCTATACCCTGGCACCTACCCAGAGGGGTAGTTTTACCATAAAACAGGCCACCATCGTCATCGGAGGGGAGACCTATAAAACCACACCAAAGCAGGTGGAGGTCACAGCAGCGGTCGACAAGCCCAGTGACCAGATGACAGCTGAGGTCTCCAAGCTGAGACCCTACCTGAATGAGGCCGTAAGTGTGGTCTATAAGCTCTATGTGAGTCCGTCCATCAACGTATCGAATTTCCGGCCCCTGGATAATCCTACCTACAATAATTTCTGGAGTCAGGATATTCCGGTCACTTCCTACAGCGTAAAGAATGGCACGTACGAAGGTAAGTCGTACCGCTATGTCATCCTGAAGCGGGTAGTGCTCTATCCTCAGAAAAGCGGCCCCCTGGAAATCGAACCCTTATCCCTGGATATTACCCTGGACGTACCGACGAACCGGCGGGATTTCTTTGGGCAACCGATCTACACCCAGACAAACAAGACCGTCTCTGCCGGTAAGCGCACCATTGAGGTAAAACCCCTTCCTTCTCAGGGACAGCCCAGTGATTTCAGCGGTGCTGTGGGCAGTTTCCGTTTTCAGGTCACCACCAGTAAAAATACCCTGAAAGCCACTGAATCTCTGCAGGCGGTGGTAGAAGTGGAAGGTAAGGGCAACCTGAAACTGTTCCAGTTACCCGCCCTCGAAATGCCGGGGTCCCTGGAAGTTTATGAACCAGAATACAATGAAAATGTCAGGACCACACTCTCGGGCATGCAGGGCAAAGTGAGCAATAATTACACGGTGGTGCCATCCTTTAAAGGGAAATACCCCATACCCTCAATCTCCTTTACCTATTTTGATCCGGAGGACGAAACCTATAAGACCCTTTCTTCAGAGGAGATCAACATAGAGGTGACAAGCGGGCCCCTGGAATCTTCCGGCGGGAACATATCTATCGCTTCCAGCAACAAACGCCCGGTGCAGAGTACTGGGAGTCAGTTCCATTTCATCAAACTGACACCCGATCTCAGAGCCAATTCAGAAACGCCGTTTTTTGGATCTCTGAACTACTACCTCTTTTTCCTGAGCCCCCTTTTGCTTATCCCACTCGCTATCGTATTTGGCAAAAAGAGGGAAGCCATCGCAAGCGATGTTGCTGGAAGAAAGATCAAAAGGGCCAACAAACTCGCCAGGAAATATTTGTTTAAGGCCAGGAAAGCTCTCGGGGAAAAGGAGGAATTCTACATCGCCATGGAAAAGGCCTTACACAATTACCTCAAGGCCAAATTAAAGATCGAGACCTCGGAATTCAGCAAGGAGAAGATCTCTGATATCTTCGTAAAAAAACAGGTGGATGAGGACACCATTGATGGATTCATGGCGCTCCTGAAGAACTGTGAGATGGCTAGGTATAGCCCTTTTTCCCAGGTACAGATGCAACAGGACTACGACAAGGCAAGCGAGGTCATCAATTCACTGGACAAACAATTGTAGAATGAAGAAACTCATCATTCTGATACTGTTATTGACGGGTGCCACAGGCTTATCCCAAAATGAAGTGCTCTTTGAAGAGGCCTCCAAGGCCTATAACGAGGGTGATTATGAACTCGCGATCGAGAATTACGAGCATATCCTGGACAGCGGACTGCACTCTGCCAGCCTCTATTTCAATCTGGGTAACGCCTACTACAAACTCAACAAGATCGCCCCCAGTATCTACTATTATGAAAAGGCCCTTTTGTTGGACCCCAATGACAGGGAGATACGGAATAATCTCAGTTATGCCCAGCAGATGACCATAGATGATATTCAGCCTATTCCCCAGACTACGCTGTCGAGGATTACCTCGAGGGTGATGAATATCATGACCTACGACCAGTGGGCATACACCTCCATCTTCTTTATGATCCTTTTTGTCTCCTTATACCTGGCCTTTTATTTCTTCCGTTTTGCAGACAAGAAGCGGCTCGCCTTTATCGGCAGTATGGTCTGCCTTATTCTCACGGCAGTAAGTGTTACCCTTGCCGCCTTACAATACCAGGATTACAACGAGACACGGCCAGCCATTATCTTCGCCAGGGAAACCTCCGTAAAAGAAGAGCCCAACAACCGCAGCATCACTTTGTTCAGCCTGCATGAGGGAAGCAAGGTCTATGTGGAAGAAACCCTGGAAGAATGGAACAAGATCAGGCTGGCAGACGGAAAGAACGGATGGATCCCGACATCAGACCTTAGAACGTTAAAAGACTTTTAGTCATCATATTACTTGGAATTGATAGTATTCCTTTTATTTTTGGGATATGCGGAGAGTATCATTCAAATCCTGCCTGGTCATTTTAGTCAGTTTGCTCTGGCTACTTTCGATAACGCTTCCTCCCGTCCTGCAATTGCTGGATGAACAGACTCAGTACATGACCTATACCCTGAACGAAGAGGAATCCAAGGAGCAGGAAACCAGCGATAGTGGCGAAGAGATACTTCTCGCTGCAGCTCAGGAAATACAAGGACATTTCTTTTTATTTCCTTCATTCAGCACAGGCATCCATACTTCCCAATCCATCAAGTCTTTCTCCCCGGAGATACAGCTTCCTCCTCCCGAAGCCCTGTCCTGAACCCCAGCCTCTTCTAACAACTTTAATAACCTAACCCGTACCTTTTGGTGCAGGAACAAACACCTTCTCTTATGTTCAGAACACTCAAAAACGATTTACCGGCAAGTATCGTTGTATTCTTTGTCGCACTACCCCTCTGCCTTGGAATCGCCCTGGCCAGCGGGGCACCCCTCTTTTCCGGAGTGATTGCCGGAATTGTCGGGGGCATCGTAGTGGGGGCCCTTAGCGGGTCCCAGATCGGAGTAAGCGGCCCGGCTGCAGGCCTCGCGGCCATTGTGCTCACCGCCATCGGCGCCCTGGGAGGATACCAGAATTTTCTGGTAGCCGTCGTCCTGGGAGGCGCCATCCAATTGCTATTTGGAGTGCTCAAAGCCGGGATCATCGCATATTACTTCCCTTCCTCGGTGATCAAAGGGATGCTGACGGGGATCGGGATCATTATTATCCTGAAACAAATACCCCATTTTTTCGGGTATGACGCAGACCCTGAAGGGGATATGGCGTTTATGCAGGTGGACGGGGAAAATACCTTCTCGGAAATCCTCCTGGCATTTAAGTATATCAGTCCGGGTGCCACCGCAATTGCGATCATCGGCCTGGGGATCCTTATCTTGTGGGATCGGGTGCTGACCAAAAAAGCGAAGGTGTTCCAGCTCATCCAGGGACCACTTGTCGCCGTAGTCGTAGGAATCGTTTTTTTTGTACTTACACAAAACAATGCCACCTGGGGCATATCCTCCGAGCACCTGGTATCGGTTCCCATTCCTGAAGACACGGCCTCTTTCCTGGCCCAGTTCAGTTTTCCGAATTTCCGTGTCATCTTCCAACCCGAGATCTGGATCACAGCCTTTACAATCGCCCTTGTAGCCAGTCTGGAAACATTACTTTGTGTGGAGGCCACAGACAAACTCGACCCCGCCAAACACGTTACCCCTACCAACAGGGAATTGCTGGCACAGGGGACCGGGAACATCATCTCCGGCCTGATCGGAGGCTTGCCCATCACCCAGGTCATCGTCCGCAGTTCTGCCAATATACAGTCAGGGGCAAAGTCTAAGATGTCTGCCATCATCCATGGATTCTTCCTGCTGATCTCAGTGATCCTGATCCCTCGACTTCTCAATATGATCCCTCTTTCAGTATTGGCAGCTATCCTGTTCATCGTGGGATTCAAACTGGCTAAACCATCCCTCTTTAAGAAAATGTACAAACTCGGTTGGAAACAGTTTGTTCCTTTCACCATTACGGTTGTGGGGATCATCTTTACCGATCTGCTGGTAGGTATTGGACTGGGACTGGGAGTAGGGATCATCGTAATCCTGATCAAGAGCTATCAGAATTCCCATTTCCTCCATATCCAGGATAAAAGCAATGGCTTTCACCGAATCAAAATGACCCTGGCCGAGGAGGTAACTTTTTTTAACAAAGGAGCTATTCTCAAAGAGCTCGACAGTATTCCTCATGATACCTATCTGGAGTTGGATGTTCGCAATACACGCTATCTGGATCACGATATCATCGAAATTCTCGAAGATTTTTCAGTTAAAGCACTTGAGAGGAATATACACCTTACCTTGATCTCTGAGAAGGGAACAGTAAAACACCCTGACAGTTTCATGGAGATCTTTAACCTCAAGCAAACCAAGATATAACAACCCCTTAATAAACACGAGATGAAAATAGATCAAGTATTTAGGAACAATGAAAACTGGATCAGGGAAAAACTCAAGGTAGATTCCGGTTTTTTTGAAGAGATGGGCAAAGGTCAGAGCCCTGAAATGCTTTACATTGGCTGCTCAGACAGCCGGGTTACAGCAGAGGAGGTAATGGGCCTGGGGCCAGGTGAGGTCTTTGTCCACAGGAACATCGCCAATATGGTGATCAGCACAGACCTGAATGTCATGTCTGTCGTGGAATACGCCATACTAAACCTCAAAGTGAATCATGTCGTGGTCTGTGGGCACTACGGCTGCGGAGGGGTAAAGGCCGCCATGCAATCCGCAGACCTCGGACTGCTCAACCCCTGGCTGAGAAATATCAGGGACGTGTACCGTCTGCACAAAAAGGAGCTGGATGCCATCTCGGATGAAGAAAAGCGGTATGAACGTCTCGTGGAACTGAACGTTCAGGAACAGTGCGTCAACCTGATCAAGACAGCAGCCGTACAAAAGGCCTACCGGGAACGCAACCTCAAGGTCTACGGATGGGTCTTCGATATCCACAGTGGTAAACTCATCGATCTCAAGATCGATTTCGAAAATATACTGAAGCATATCATGGAGATCTACCATTTGGATTAGACAGCCCCTGGCCGGGATATTACGGGATGTTTCGTGTGAAATACAGCGTTGAAGTTTAAAAAAATCCTATTTTTGAACGCTCGTAATAAATCTTTCCACAGATGATCGACCAGCTCAAAGAGCATATCAAACAGGTTGAAGCATTCGACGCTACCTCACAGGAGGCCGTAGAGGAATTCAGGATCAAATACCTTGGCAAGAAAGGGATCCTCAACCACTTTTTTGGTGAATTCAAACAGGTTCCCAACGATCAGAAAAAAGAATTCGGAAAGACGATCAACGAGCTCAAGGTCAAGGCGACCGATAAAGTGAACTCCCTGAAGGAGGCCCTGGAGGCAAAAGTAGCGGAAAAATCGGTCTATGGCGACCTGACAAGGCCGGGTGAACCCCTCGAGCTCGGTGCAAGGCACCCGATCTCCATCGTAAAGAACCAGATCATCGATATCTTCAGCAGGATCGGCTTCAACGTCTCAGAAGGGCCTGAGATCGAGGACGACTGGCATAATTTCACTGCCCTGAATCTGCCCGAACACCATCCGGCCAGGGATATGCAGGATACCTTCTTCATTCAGACCGATCCGGACCTACTGCTCAGAACGCATACTTCCTCCGTACAAGTGAGGTACATGGAGGGGCATAAACCTCCGATCCGGACCATTTCTCCTGGCAGGGTATACAGGAATGAGGCAATTTCGGCCCGCTCCCATTGCTTTTTTCATCAGGTTGAGGGTTTATATATCGACAAGGATGTCTCCTTTGCCGACCTGAAGCAGACGCTTCAGTTCTTCACAACAGAGCTCTTTGGCAAGTCGAAGATCAGACTGAGGCCTTCCTACTTCCCGTTTACAGAACCCAGTGCCGAGGTAGATGTTTATTGGGGCCTGGAAACGGAAACCGATTACCGCATGACCAAGGGTACAGGTTGGCTGGAGATCATGGGTTGCGGTATGGTGGACCCCAATGTGCTCGACAATTGCTGTATCGATTCCAAAGAATATTCCGGCTTTGCCTTTGGTATGGGGATAGACCGTATCGCCCTATTGCTGCACCAGATCTCAGACATACGTTTGCTGAGCGAGAACGACCTTCGCTTTCTGGAACAATTCAAAAGTTCGTTTTAAACCTTATCTGAGAGGAAAGCCTTTGGCAGCCCACCATGGATGGATCTCAATGACGAGTCGGCCTGCCTTTACCATAGGATCCAAATGAGCAAGGCTGTCTGCCATCTCCAGGGTTGGCGTATTGTAAATAGTGATCCCCCTGATCTCCCCATCATCACCAAAAGGACCTGAAATATCGGCGTAACCCAACTCGTACATCCTGCTCAGATGAAGGAGGTGCAGGGATTGAAGGCTGTCTGCCTCTGCACTGGTCTGGGACCTGGTAGGCCCGCTTTTGAGAAAGGCAATGAAGTACTGCTGCATCAGGATAGTATCCGCCGTCTGGGGGTCCACGTAATCAAAGAGTTCATATCCCTTGTCCTGGAGTTCTTCTTTTATCTGGGCTTTTGAGCGTTTTTCTCCCATTGATGATTCGTCCGTTATTTCCCTTGAAATCTTCCCTTCACCACAACCCATTAGGAGGAATAATCCGCTGACCAGATATAAACAACTTACTTTTTTTCCCATGTTGAATACGGTTTTTTACTCAGCTGAGAATTGTAGTACCGGGGATCCCCTGTTACTTCTTCCCCCAGCCATTTGGGTTTTGCGATCTTTTCATCTACTTGGGCGATCTCTATTTCTGCCACAACAAGGCCCTCATTGTCCCCCAGAAATTCATCTACTTCTATGAGCTGGTCCCCTTTTCTCACCAGGAAGCGTATTTTATGGATCACCCCTTCTTCGCAGATGTCCAAAAGAGCCCGGGCTTCCCCGGATGGGATTTCCCGTTCCCATTCAAAACGGGTGATCCCTTCGGCATCCGTCCGTCCTTTAACAGTGATATATCCCTGATTCCCGCTTAAGCGGACCCTCACCGTCCTGTCTGGGTGCGTATTGAGAAATCCCTGTATGATCTCTACCGAGGCATGGGCTTCTTCCCGATAGGCTTCCGATCGCACCAGGAATTTTCTTTCGATCTCAAGCATGGGCAATCTCCTTTATTTTATCAGATTCTATCCTCTTTACGGAATACTTGTTGTTGGCCAGCCAGATCATAGCCCTGGCAATATCTTCGGGCGGAATAGAACGATATTTTTTCAATGGCCCGACCAGGATATAGTTCAGGACGGCAAAGAGTTTCTTGGCGAGTAGTTCCCCCGGGCGTTTTTCGTCCCGCTGACCCCCGATGATAGACGGTTGCATGATATACGTATACGGAATGCCCTGCTTCAGTACGGCCTCCTCCATCTCCCCTTTGATTCTGCTGTAAAAGACACTGCTGCCGGAATTTGCTCCAAGGGAAGACATCACCAAAAAGGTATTTATACCCCTCTCACTGCAGAGCCTGGCGGCACTGACCGGGATCCCAAAATCAATAGCCCTGTACAACTCCTTGTCGGGCGTTTTGGCTTTAGTGGTTCCGATACAGCAGAAGACCTCATCGGCCTCGAAGTCAGACTTGAAATCTGACATCGATAAGAGGTCGCCCAGGTGCACCTCCAGCCTGGGGTGACTCACTTCCAGAGGGGAACGGGAAAATACCAGGATCTTCCCGTATCTGGGATCTTCCAGCAGCTCCCTAAGCAGTATCCCCCCTGTAAGGCCTGTGGCTCCCAGGACGATGGCGGTTTTCTCGGGCAGGTCCATAGAACTAAGATATGACTTAAATTTGTTTATGGCCTTTGATTTCCCCGTAAGGAAAATAATTCACGTGGATATGGATGCGTTTTACGCCTCAGTAGAACAACTGGACAATCCTGAACTAAAAGGGAAACCCGTTGCGGTGGGAGGAGGTTCAAAAAGGGGTGTTGTGGCCGCTGCGAGTTACGAAGCGCGAAAATTTGGTGTCAGGAGTGCTATGAGCGGAGTGCTGGCCGCCAAACGCTGCCCGGAGCTCATTTTTGTAAAACCCCGTTTTGAAAGGTATAAAGAGGTCTCCAGGCAGATCCGCTCTATTTTCTCTGACTACACAGACAGGGTTGAACCCCTTTCCCTGGATGAAGCCTATCTGGATGTGACCCAAAACAAAAAGGGCAATCCCTCGGCTTCCCTGATTGCGACCGAGATCAGAGAACGAATCTTCAGGGAAGTGGGGTTGACCGCATCCGCAGGTATCTCGGTGAACAAATTCATCGCCAAGGTAGCCAGTGATCTCAACAAACCCAACGGGCAAAAAACCATCAACCCGGAAGAGGTAATTCCTTTTCTCGAAGACCTGGAAATCCGGAAGTTTTACGGCGTGGGCAAGGTAACAGCAGAAAAAATGTACAAACTGGGCATTTTCACCGGGAAGGACCTAAAAGAAAAAGACCCGGAATTCCTGAAGGAGCATTTTGGGAAAAGCGGGATGCACTATTACGAGGTCGTCAGGGGAATTCACCGCAGCGAGGTAAAGTCGCACCGCACTCCTAAATCCCTGGGTGCAGAACGTACCTTCAGCGAAAACCTCAGCAGTGAGGTTTTTATGAAGGACCGTTTGGAACATATTGCAACTGAACTTGCCAGAAGGGTTTCCAGGTCGGGTATGACCGCCAAGACGGTGACCCTGAAGATCAAATACAGTGACTTTACCTTGCAGACGAGAAGCAAAACTCTGGGATACTTCATTTCTGACAAGTCCCTTATCCTGGAGACAGCCTTGGACCTCCTCTACCAGCAGCCCCTGGAAAATTCGGTGAGGTTGCTGGGCATCTCCCTCTCTAATCTACAGGACAGGGATTCTAATTCTTCTGAGGAGAAGGTCGTTTCTGTTCAACTGAGATTTGAGTTGTAGGCTTTAGAAGTTACAGGAGTCTATTTCGGTCACACGAAGGGTATTGACCATCCCCTTGGCTTTGATAGGCATGGCCGCCAGGCTGATAAGCATATCACCTGCCTCGAGAAATCCTTTCTGGCAGGCGATGCGGTTCACATCCTCAATGGTCTCATCCGTGGAGACGAATTTGTCGTAATAAAAGGCCTTCACTCCCCAGAGCAGGTTCAGTTGGGTGAGGATCCTTTTGTTCGATGTGAAGACAAGAATATGGGCACTGGGCCGCCAGGCGGATATCTGAAAGGCAGTATAGCCGCTGTTGGTCAGGGTGGAAATTGCCTTGGCCTTGATCTCGTTGGCCATAGTGGCCGCGTGAAAACAAACAGCTTTGGTGATGTAGCGCTTCGTACGAATATGGGGAGGTTCCTGGGGAACCTTAATGAGTTCTGATCCTTCGACGCTCTGCAGAATACTCGACATTTTTTGGATGACCTGCACAGGATAGTTACCTACAGAGGTCTCCCCGGAAAGCATTACAGCATCAGCCCCATCCATCACGGAATTGGCCACGTCATTCACCTCAGCCCGGGTTGGGGTGAGGCTGGTGATCATGGTCTCCATCATCTGGGTGGCAATGATCACCGGGATTCTTGCCCTCTTGGCCCTTAATACCAGGGTTTTTTGTATCAGGGGTACTTCCTGGGCGGGCACTTCAACGCCGAGATCGCCCCTGGCTACCATAAGGCCGTCACAGTAAGACACGATCTTGTCTATATTCTCCACCGCTTCCGGTTTTTCTATCTTGGCCACGATGGGGATCTTGTGGTCTGAATGCTCCTCGATCAGGTTCTGGAGATCGATAAGGTCCTGGCTGAAACGAACGAAGCTCAGGGCGATCCAGTCTACTTTCTGGGAAATAGCAAAAATGGCATCCTTAATGTCTTTTTTGGTCAGTGCCGGGAGGGATATATTGGTGTTTGGCAGGTTGACCCCCTTTTTGGATTTGAGGGGACCTCCCTGTATCACTTTGGCCTGTACCTCATCCTTCTTATTGGTGGTTAAGACCTCAAAGATGAGCTTTCCGTCGTCTAGCAGGATGCGCTCCCCGGGGTTCACATCCCTCGGGAATTCCTCGTAGTTCATGTATACTTTTTCGGCATTGCCTTCAAACGGTTTGCCCGTCTTAAAGGTAATTTCATCACCGGGTGCGACAACCACTTCTCCGGCCATGACCCCCACACGGAGCTTAGGGCCCTGAAGATCGGCCAGGATGGCCGTGAAAATGCCCATTTCCTCATTGAGTTCCCGGATCATTTCGATCCGCTTTTGCACATCTTCGTAATCTGCATGTGAGAAATTGATGCGGAATACATCTACCCCTTCCTCTATCATGTTTCTGAGCGTATCCTTGTCACTGCAGGCGGGGCCCAGAGTGGCTACTATCTTCGTCTTCTTCTTATTCGGCATTCTTCAAAAAATTAGGTTGGGCTTGGATTTCAGGTTTTCGGTTTGAATGGCATAGGCAGTGATAACGCCCGGGATCCCCTTGATCGTTTTGAGCATTTCGGAATCCAACACCTCTTCCTCAACCTTCAACACAAAGTTGACCCCTTTGTGCTCGGGCACCAAATGGTGATTGGAAAAGGAGGGTTCTTCGGGGAAAAGATCGCTCCTATCACTCTTTTCGCTAGTGATACAGGAGTTGGTGAACAAAGCCCATTCCTGATCGCATAATTCATCCTTCCATTCAAAAAATGGGTATGTAACCTCTGTTGAAAAGGTAAGGTCCGTAACGTTCCTTCTCAGCCTGATCTTCAGGGAGTCATTCAAGGCATAGGCAAGGGCATAATCTTCCAGGCTGGTATAAATCCCCACCAGTGCGAAATCCTCCGCATAAGAATCTTCCAATAACCGCATGGTTGTACCCATAAAAAGCCTAAGGTGTAAATATATAATTTATAACGTTACTCACCTAGGTTCCACCACCTGAAATACGAGGTCTGACCTTTTGGTAACGCTAATTATCGCGAAGTCTCTATCCTGTGCTGCAGGGCAAAAAAAGCGCGTTTCGACGCTTTTTCCTCAGCCTTTTTCTTTGAAGTGGCCCTGGCTTTGGCGATCTGTTTTCCGTCTATGGAGAATTTGACGGCAAAGTGTTTCAGGGGATCCTTTCCGTTGTCTTCATACACCTGGTATTTGAATTCCTTCTTTTGCTTCTGGCACCACTCGATAAGCAGACTCTTGTAGCTGATCACCTTTCCCTCGAGTTGTTCTATATCCACGTAGGGTTCGATGACGCGATCCTCTATGAATTTCTCGCAATACTTATATCCCCTGTCCAGGTAAATGGCCCCGATCAGCGCTTCAAAGACGTTTCCATGTATGTTCTCACCGAAATGCGACTTGGGGATCTTGGTCTCCACGAATCGGATTAGGTCTAGGTCCTTCCCCAGTTCGTTGAGGTGCTTCCGGCTGACGATCTTCGAACGCATCTTGGTCAGGTAGCCTTCATCCCCACCGGGCACTTCCTTATAGAGGTGTTTCGAGATAATGGTTCCCAGCATTGCATCCCCCAGGAATTCGAGTCGCTCGTAATTCATAGGGTTTCCCTTTTTGTCCTTGACATTGGCCGAGCGATGCAGAAAGGCCTTCCTGTACATGCCGATATCTTTGGGTTTAAACCCCAAGACCTTCGATATCTCTAAAAAAAAATCCCCATCCTTTTTGGAATGGGAACTAAATAAACTGGAGGGAAAATTCATCCTGCGTTTAGCTTATTTTTTTAAAGATCACGCAGGCATTGTGTCCGCCGAAGCCGAAAGTATTACTCATGGCGACATTGACCTCCCTGGCCTGGGCCTTGTTCAGAGTCAGGTTCAACTTCGGGTCAATATTCTCATCCACTGTGGTGTGATTGATGGTCGGCGGCACCAGGCTGTGCTCCATGGCCAAAATGGAGGCGATGGCCTCTATGGCCCCTGCAGCTCCCAGCAAATGGCCTGTCATCGATTTAGTAGAATTGATATTGATCTGAGGCGCATGGTCTCCGAACACCTGGGATATGGCCTTTAGTTCGGCTACGTCCCCCAGAGGAGTTGAAGTTCCATGGGTATTGATGGCGTCTACTTCTTCTGGTTTCATCCCGGCATCGCGCAGGCAGTTCTCCATGACACGTACCACGCCTACACCATCGGGGTGGGGAGCCGTCATATGGTAAGCATCACTGGACATACCTCCACCGGCAATTTCGGCATATATCTTGGCACCCCTGGCCTTAGCGTGTTCATATTCTTCCAGGATAAGGGCTCCGGCTCCTTCCCCCAGCACAAAGCCGTCACGGGTGGCGTCGAAAGGGCGGGAAGCTGTCTCCGGGCTGTCGTTCCTTGTCGAGAGGGCATGCATGGCATTAAAACCACCCATACCTGCCATCGTTACCGCAGCCTCGCTGCCCCCGGTCACGATAACATCGCAATGACCCAGCCTGATGTAGTTCAGGGCATCGATCATCGCATTGGCCGATGAGGCACAGGCCGAAACGGTAGTGTAGTTGGGGCCCATGAAGCCGTGCTTGATAGAAATATTTCCCGGGGCGATGTCTGCGATCATCTTGGGGATAAAGAATGGGTTGAACCTGGGAGTTCCATCGCCCTTGGCAAAGTCCATCACCTCGTTTTGGAACGTTTCCAGCCCGCCGATTCCGGCTCCCCATATAACCCCTACCCTGAACTTGTCTAAGGTATTGAGGTCCAGTCCCGAATCCGCTATCGCCTCGTCAGAGGAGACCAGGGCATACTGCGCAAAACGGTCGAGTTTTCTGGCTTCTTTCCTGTCAAAATAATCCTGGGAATTGAAATTCTTGATCTCGCAGGCAAATTTGGTCTTGAACTTTTCGGTATCGTAATAGGTTATGGGAGCAGAACCGCTTTTTCCTGATTTAAGTCCTTCCCAGTATTCCGCAATGGTATTGCCAATGGGCGTCAGGGCACCTAATCCGGTAACTACAACTCGTTTTAACTCCATAGAACCATATTTTGTGTAAGATGTACGTAGACCATGGGAAAATTAAAAAAAATATCCATGCAGCGTGGAGACCACATGGATAATTTACATCATGTTCCTTAAATCATTACTTATTTGGCCTCTTCAATATAGCTTATTGCCTGGCCGACGGTTGCGATATTTTCTGCCTGATCGTCCGGGATCTGAATATCAAATTCCTTTTCAAATTCCATGATCAATTCTACAGTATCCAATGAATCTGCCCCGAGATCGTTGGTGAAGCTAGCCTCTGCCACAACTTCGTTTTCATCAACTCCTAACTTATCAACGATAATTGCCTTTACTCTTGATGCAATGTCTGACATAATTTTTTTGGTTTTAATTTTTAATTGATGGCAAAAATAAAAAACTTTGGTAGAAATACACCAACTGAAGCCATTTTGTAGAGTAAGATAAGAAATTTAATCGCAAGTATATTACTTTCGTGAGATAAAATATGCAGGGAAAGTATACCCGGATACGGGTGTAAAATAAGGTGCCTGACCCTATAAACTCATACCTCTTCAGATGACCTTATCCTTACCCACGGAAGACCTCTGAGATGAAACACATCGTTATATTTGCCTCCGGTTCAGGCTCCAATGCAGAAAATATCATCCGGTACTTTGATGGCCACTCGGACGTAGCGGTCTCCTGTGTGTTTACAGATCGCAGGGATGCCTACGTGCTGGATCGGTGCAACAGCCTCGGAGTTTCTGCCTTCTATTTCAACCGCCATAGTTTTCGGGAAACCGGTGTGCTGCTACCGGTCCTTAGTAGTCTGAACCCCGATCTTATCGTACTCGCCGGCTTCCTGAGGAAAATACCCGCTGAAATGGTAGCCGCCTTCCCGGACAGGATCATCAATATCCACCCTGCCCTCCTCCCTAAATACGGAGGCAAGGGCATGTATGGAATTCATGTGCACGAAGCGGTCAAAGCCAACAGGGAAAAGGAATCCGGCATTACGATACACTATGTCAATGAACGGTATGACGAAGGAGCCATTATCGAACAACAAAAGGTCAGCATTGATCCCGAGGACTCTGCCCAGGAGATCGGCCGAAAGGTTCAGGAACTGGAGCACCGGTATTTTCCGAGGACCATTGAAAAACTTCTACACGGGAATTGATGGCTGCAAAAAATAAATTTTATGTGGTCTGGAAGGGGAAGGTTCCCGGAATCTACGCCAGTTGGGAGGATTGCAAGAACCAGATAACAGGTGTCAAAGGCGCACAGTACATGGGCTTCCCGACAAAGGAGGAAGCAGAAAGGGCCTTTAATGACAATTATATAGCCTACAAAGGGAAAAAGAAAAAATCCCCCGGGCTATCGGCCAGGGAACTGATGAAAATAGGGGAGCCCAACATGCACTCAATTGCCGTGGACGCTGCCTCGAGCGGTAATCCGGGTAAAATGGAATACCAGGGTGTAGATACCAGGTCCCGGAAACGCCTGTTCAGACAGGGGCCTTTCCCTGAAGGCACCAACAACATAGGGGAATTTCTGGCGATCGTACACGGTTTGGCCTTCCTGAAGGAAAGGCGATCAGACCGAATCCTGTATTCAGACTCCCGTACGGCTATCAGCTGGGTGCGGAAAAAGCGTTGCAACACCAAGCTGGAACCCAATAATAAGAACAGGGAACTATTCGACCTGATCCGTAGGGCGGAGAAATGGCTTGAAAAGAATAAGTATTCCACCCCTATCGTAAAGTGGGAGACCGTCGCCTGGGGTGAAATACCGGCTGATTTCGGGAGGAAATAAGTGCTACCTGTTTTCCTTTTCACAGTGATCCGGGGGGAATTACAAAAGCGTATATTTGCAACGAATTTGAACCGGGAATATGGGCAAACTTCTGATTTTAGGTACCGTTGCTTTTGACGCGATCGAAACTCCTTTTGGCAAAACGGATAAGATCCTTGGGGGAGCGGCCACCTTTATCGGCCTTGCGGCCTCACAGTTCAGGGCGGATTCAGCGATTGTCTCTGTTGTCGGTGGGGATTTCCCACTCAAGTATCTGGATCTCCTTAAGAACAAGGGGATCGATATTTCCGGGATCGAGATCGTGAAGGAAGGCAAGACCTTCTTCTGGAGCGGAAAGTACCACAACGATCTGAACAGCAGGGATACCCTCACTACCGAACTCAATGTCCTTGAAAATTTTGATCCCGTGATCCCGGACCATTTTAGGGATGCCGACGTGCTCATGCTGGGAAACCTTCATCCGACCGTGCAGTTGAAAGCCCTGCAGCAAATGACCGAGCAACCAAAAATCGTAGTGCTGGACACTATGAATTACTGGATGAACCACACCCTTCCGGAGCTGAAAAAAGTCCTGAAAATGACCGATGTGATCACCATTAATGACGATGAAGCCAGGCAGCTTTCCAATGAATATTCACTGGTAAAGGCAGCACAGAAGATCCACCGCATGGGTCCGACCTACGTGGTGATCAAAAAAGGAGAGAACGGTGCCCTGCTCTTTCACGACGGAGAAGTTTTCTTTGCCCCCGCCTTGCCACTGGAAGAGGTCTTCGACCCTACCGGGGCAGGAGATTCCTTTGCGGGTGGCTTCGTGGGATACCTGACAGAAACGGAAAACGTGTCCTTTAACAACCTTAGGAATGCGGTGATCCACGGGGCCAACCTCGCCTCTTTCTGCGTGGAGAAGTTCGGGACGGAACGAATGCAGGACCTTTCCAAGGAAGAGGTTGATAGACGCCTTGAGCAATTTAAACAATTGACACAATTCGATATTGAATTGAGATAACGCCCTGTCCTGTCGGGGCTTTTTTTATGAAATGATCTATGAGCGACGCTATTAAACACGAATGCGGGATCTCGCTGATCCGATTACTTAAACCCTTGGATTACTACAAGGAGAAATACGGCACGGCCTTCTACGGGGTGAATAAGATGTACCTCATGATGGAGAAGCAGCACAACCGCGGTCAGGACGGTGCCGGATTTGCCAGCATCAAACTTGACGTACAGCCCGGGCAGCGATATATGAGCCGTGTGAGATCGGTTCAGGCACAACCCATACAGGACATTTTTGCACAGATCACAGAGCGCATCAACCAGGTCTTTGACCAGCATCCTGAGTATATCGAAGATACAGAGGCTCAAAAGAAAAACATCCCCTACATAGGGGAGGTCCTCCTGGGGCACGTGCGCTACGGTACCTTTGGAAAGAACAGCATTGAGAGTGTCCACCCCTTTCTGCGGCAGAACAACTGGATGCACAGGAACCTCATCGTAGCCGGGAACTTCAACATGACCAATGTGACGGAACTGTTCGATAACCTCGTGCAACTGGGGCAGCACCCTAAGGAAATGGCGGATACGGTGACCGTCATGGAAAAGATCGGACACTTTCTGGACGACGCTGTGGCGAAACTTTACAAGCAGATCAAAAAGGAGGGATACAATAAAATGGAAGCTTCCCCATTGATCGCAGAGCGACTCAATCTGGCCAAGATCCTGAAAAAGGCTTCGAAGAATTGGGACGGAGGTTATGCTATGGCCGGGATGCTGGGGCACGGCGACTCATTTGTCCTGCGTGACCCCTCAGGGATCAGACCGGCCTACTACTACCAGGATGAAGAAGTTGTGGTCGTTGCCTCAGAAAGGGCAGCCATTCAGACCGTGTTTAACGTGAAGTACGAGGCCGTGCAAGAACTGGATCCCGCTCACGCCATCATCATCAAGAAAAACGGTACGGTGTCTATCAAAGAGATCATGAAACCCTTAGAGAGAAAGGCGTGTTCCTTTGAGCGCATTTATTTTTCCAGAGGAAGTGACAAGGAGATCTACCAGGAGCGAAAGGAGCTCGGGAAACTTATTTTCCCGAAGATCCTCACCTCCATAAATCACGACATCAGGCATACGGTCTTCTCTTATATTCCGAATACAGCTGAAACCTCCTTCCTGGGAATGGTGAGGGAAGCCCAGAACTACCTCAACAAAAAGAAGGAACAGCAGATCCTGGAAATTGGCTCGGGGATTACGAGTGAAGAATTGCACGAAATCCTGGAAATTCGTCCCCGCATTGAGAAAGTGGCTATCAAGGATGCCAAATTACGGACGTTCATCACCCAGGACAGCAGCAGGGACGACCTGGTAGCCCATGTCTATGATATCACCTACGGATCAGTCACGGAAAACGATAACCTGGTCATTATAGACGACAGTATTGTCAGGGGAACCACCCTGAAGAACAGTATTTTGGGTATTCTGGATCGCCTGTCGCCAAAAAAGATCATCGTGGTCTCCTCGGCCCCCCAGATACGATACCCCGATTGTTACGGGATCGATATGGCAAAACTCGAGGACTTTATCGCCTTTAAAGCAGCTCTGGAACTGCACAAGGAGAAGAACACCTTATCATCGGTCGAAGAGATCTATCACAAGTGCAAAGAACAAATCCATAAACAGGATTCAGAAATCATTAACTACGTCAAGGAATTCTATGCCCCTTTCAGTGCAGACGAGATCTCCAAAAAGATCGGAGAACTGCTGAGCCCGGAAGGGATCAAAGCTGAGGTAGAAATTATATATCAGTCCATCGAGAACCTGCACCAGGCATGCCCGAAGAATTTGGGCGACTGGTACTTTACGGGTAATTATCCGACCCCCGGCGGAAATAAGGTCGTCAACAAGGCCTTTATCAATTTTTATGAGGGTAAAAACGAGCGCGCTTATTAATATATGGATCACATGATCGTTGAAATGTGCATTTCATCGATATTATGTGCATTTCATCGCCTTTATCCCCCTCCCCATCCAATCAAAGTTACATTTAGACTTGCCATAGCATAAGTAGGTTAAGTTCATGGTAAGATTTGGGGCAAAAAAGGTGGAGTCTTCTCCACCTTTTTTATTTTGAATCACTCCCGTTCCCAGCACCCTCTCGTCCTTTGTAGTCCGTTTCCTCAACTTAAGAAGGGCACCGTTCCTGAAATGGCAGTTTATCCGATTAACAGGGCGTTTGTCCAAAACCTTTTTGAGGGTGGACCCTCTTCCTATACATTTGAAGAACCATAGCATAAGTAGGTTAAGTTCATGGTAAGATTTGGGGAAAAAAGGCAGGATAACTCCTGCCTTTTTTATTTCTGACTATCAGAATATTACCTGAATTTCTGACCGTCTTTTGGCTATTTCAGGGGTATCCCCTGTTTTGCCCGAGCCTAAAAATCCTCTCTTTTTTTTTGTTATTTCTCACAATACCAGTAATTTAGTATTGCCATAGCATAAGTAGGTTAAGTTTATGGTAAGATTTGGGACGAAAAGGGTGGAGGCTTCTCTGCCCTTTTCTATTGATTATCAGCCTTCTGAAAACAAAAAAACCGCGATCGAACAGATACGCGGTTTTTACTTGGTTCATTCAGGGAACATCACTTGTGTGCCCCGTAATTTTCTGCCACCTTGGCCCAGTTAATCACCTTAAAGAAGGATGATATGTAGTCCGGGCGTCTATTCTGGTAATTCAGATAGTAGGCGTGCTCCCAAACGTCCAACCCGAGGATGGGATATCCTCCGCAGCCCGTATTGGGCATGAGGGTGTTGTCCTGGTTTGGCGTGGAACAGATATCCAGTTTTCCGCCCTTGTGTACGCATAACCAGGCCCAGCCTGAACCGAACTGGCCTGCAGCGGCTGCGCTGAACTTATCTTTGAACCCGTCAAAAGATCCAAAAGCTTTATCGATTGCATCAGCGAGCTCCCCGGAGGGATTTCCTCCTGCATTGGGGCCCATGATTTCCCAAAAGAGGGAATGGTTGAAAAACCCACCACCATTGTTTCTGACGGCCTTATTGTTCATGTCGAGACCTTTGAGGATCTCTTCGATCCCCTTCCCCTCCAGGGGTGTCCCGGCAATTGCGTTATTCAGCTTGGTAGTATAGCCGTTGTGGTGTTTTGTGTGGTGTATCTCCATGGTCCTCGCATCGATGTGAGGTTCCAGAGCGTCGTATGCATAGGGCAATTTTGGTAATTCGAATGCCATTGTATCGGTGTTATTTGTTAATATTCCGTGAGTTTCAAAAGTAGCGATTTTAACAATTATATTCCTTTAATAATATGTTAAGAACTCTCTGTCTTTGCTTAATTTGCAAGTAAAACTCAGACCGCTGCACCACTACCAGATTTACGACGCCTCGGCAGGATCAGGGAAGACCTTCACCCTTGTAAAGGAATACCTGAAACTCATCCTTTCCCGTGAAGGAAGGCAGGATTTCAGAAAGATCCTGGCCATTACCTTTACCAACAAGGCGGTCAACGAAATGAAGCAGCGCATTTTGAATAAACTGGCGCTTTTTTCTTCGGACCCGGAAGGCGCCCGTAAGGATGAACTCTTTCACCAAATAGCCCGGGAACTGGAACTGTCACCAGAAAGCGTCACGGAAAGATCGCATCGGGTTCTCAGGGAAATCCTCCACAACTACGCCTTCTTCGACATTTCCACGATTGATAAATTCAACCATCGCATCATCAAGACCTTTGCCCGGGATCTTAAATTACCTCAGAATTTTGAAGTGCTTCTGGACAAAGACCTGCTTCTGAATGAGGGAATAGACAGGATGCTGGCGAACGCCAGGCCCGGCAACCAGATCACAGACCTGCTGATTGACTTTGCCCTGAGGAAGATAGACGACAGCAAGAGCTGGGATGTGAGCTATGACCTCTCCCGTATTGGCAACATGCTTTTTGAAGAAAACCACCTGGGACATCTGCAGGAACTCAAAGAAAAGAAAATCGATGATTTTATCAGGCTGCAGGAGAACGTAAGACAATTGATCAGGGAACTTACAGCCAATATGGAAAGCATGGCAGAACAGGTACTCGAAATGATAGATGCGGCCGGTTTGGATTCAAAGGACTTTAAATCGGGGTATTATCCTGCATTCATGGTAAAAATCAAAAATGACCCTGGGAGTGCAGATTTCAATGCGGCATGGAAGCAGAATTTTGGGAATGAAGACCTCTACACCAAAAGCCTCCCCGGGGATAAAAAGGATCTCATAGACAGCTTAATGCCGGGATTCCTCGAACTCTGGACACCTATGAGAACCTCACATGCCAGATTGCTTTTTTTGAAGAATGTCCATCAGAACCTGGTCCCCCTTACCCTCCTGAATACCCTGCAACAGGAAGTAAGCGCCTTGCTGGAAGAGCGGGAGCAGATCCATATCTCAGCCTTCAACACGCTTATTTCGGAACAGATCAGGGATCAGCCGGCTCCCTTTATCTACGAACGGCTGGGTGAAAAATACCGGCATTACTTTATAGATGAGTTCCAGGATACTTCCCTCCTTCAATGGAACAACTTGGTTCCCCTTATCTCCCACGTTCTCCAAAGCGAGGATCTGCAAGGTAACCGGGGCAGCCTGTTCCTGGTCGGAGATGCCAAACAGGCCATCTACCGGTGGAGGGGAGGGCGTTCCGAGCTCTTCCTGAACCTGATCGCCATGAAGGAGGATCTCTTCGGGATACCTCCCCGAATAGCCTCCCTACAGACCAATTACCGGAGTTATGAGGAAGTAGTGGATTTCAACAACCGCTTTTTCACTTTCGCGGTTCCTTATCTCAATAGCGAGCTTTACCGCGACCTCTTTTTGAAAGGGAACCAGCAA
This sequence comes from uncultured Muriicola sp., assembly GCA_965364605.1. GTDB lineage: Bacteria > Bacteroidota > Bacteroidia > Flavobacteriales > Flavobacteriaceae > Muriicola. The sequence goes on along the minus strand of CBDTYM010000012.1, from coordinate 4,467 downwards.
GAACACACATCAAAGAAAGGGGGCATGGTGAGCCTTCAATTTCTAGGGAAAGACACTGAGGATAAGGAAGAGTCGTATTGCGAGGAGGTACTGAACACCATTGAGGAGCTTCTGGCTCTCGGTGTTCCTTACAGGGATATCTGTATCCTTATCAGGTCTAACAAACAAGGGGTCAGGATTGCAGAATACCTTATGGAGCGGGAGATACCCGTTATCTCCCCGGATGCCCTCCTGCTCAGCAGTGACCCCTCAGTGCGTTTCCTTATCGACCTGCTAAAATATTCCAAGCAAAACAACGACCTCAACGTACAGTACGATATCCTTTTCTATTTGAGTCAGCCCGTGAACAGACATGCCTTTATATCCGGACATCTGGGTGGGCTTTCGGATCTCCTTCTGGAAGAATACGATTTTGACCTCAGCGCCTTTAGTCGCCGATCTGCTTTTGACGCTCTGGAATACGCCATTGACAGATTTGACCTGGCCGGGCATTCACACGCTTTTCTCAGTGCCTTGCTCGACGAGGTCCTGGAGGTAGAAAAACAACTGGATTCCGGGGTCAATTCCTTTCTGGAACACTGGGAAAAGAACAAGGACAAATGGAGTATCCCGGCGCCGGAAAAGGTGGATGCCGTCCAGTTGATGACCATACATAAATCAAAAGGTCTGGAGTTCCCCTTTGTCATTTTCCCCTTTGCCAATACCCCCATCTACGACGACAGGGGAACACAGCTTTGGGTATCCGCGAAAGACAGTGCCATACATGGCTTTCAACATATCCTGCTCAGCAAAAAGAAGGAGATGGAGGAGTACAATGAAGCTTCCCGTTTAGCTTTTGAAGAGGAGCAACACAAACTGGAACTCGATGCCTTCAATGTCCTGTACGTGGCCATGAGCAGGGGAATCCAGGGTGTCTTTGTGATCTCCGAAATGGACCTGACCAAAAAAGGCGAGCCCAGATCAGGGAATTATTCCGGTCTTTTTATCGAGTTCCTGAGGTCGGAAGGCATTTGGGACCCGAATAAAAAGAGGTATGATTTTGGACAATTAAGGGAATTAAGTCCGCATTCTGTATCGGAAATTGAACAGGAGGTCATCCCCTACACCTGTACGGCCAAATTTGATGGACATCTGGAGATCAGCACCAGGGCCGGGGAGCTCTGGGGAACATCACGAGACACGGCCCTTTCAAGAGGAAACCTCTTCCACTTCGGTATGAGCACTGTAGAGACAGCGGACGACATCGGGCACACCATTTCTGAACTCGTCTCCATCGGCATGATCCCCGAAGACCAACAGGCTTTTTATTCGGCCCTATTCACCGGTGTAGTGAATCACCCTCTCCTTTCGCCCTTTTTTGATCACGGGCTTATGATCCGGAACGAACTTCCGATAATTGCAGAAAATGGGGTAATTTTGCGACCCGACAGGATAGTATTACAGGGGGAGAAGGTTTCTGTATTGGATTACAAGACAGGTAAACAAGATCCTTCTCATATCCAGCAGGTAAATGCCTATGCGCAGGTTTTGGCTGCCATGGGATATACCGTGGAAAACAAAGTCCTTGTCTATGTAGAAGATCATATCAAACCCGTATTCATATAACTATGTACAGCAGCATTAAGAAATATCTCAAAGAAGAACTCGAATCTATTAAGGAAGCAGGCCTTTACAAAAAGGAGCGCGTGATTACTTCTCCTCAGGGAGCGGTAATCAAAATCTCCACCGGACAGGAAGTGATCAATTTCTGTTCCAACAACTACCTGGGCCTTTCTTCACATCCGGAGGTGATCAAGGCTGCAAAGGATACACTTGATTCGCATGGATTCGGGATGTCTTCTGTCCGTTTCATATGTGGCACCCAGGATATTCATAAAGTACTCGAAGAAAAGATCGCAAAATTCTACGGCACGGAGGACACTATCCTGTATGCCGCGGCCTTCGATGCCAATGGCGGGGTTTTCGAACCCTTACTCTCCGCTGAGGATGCGATCATTTCAGATTCCCTCAACCACGCCTCTATCATAGATGGGGTCCGCCTTTGTAAGGCCAAGCGATACCGCTATGCCAACAATGACATGAAAGACCTGGAGGCCCAGCTCAAGCAGGCCAATGCAGATCAGGCCCGGTTTAAGATCATCGTTACCGATGGGGTTTTTTCCATGGACGGCTTGCTCGCGCCCCTTGATGAGATATGTGACCTGGCCGAGGCCTATGACGCCATGGTCATGATAGACGAATGCCACGCCACAGGTTTTATAGGGGAGACCGGAAGGGGCACCCTTGAAGAAAAGGGGGTGATGGACCGCATCGATATCATCACCGGGACCCTTGGGAAGGCACTGGGTGGGGCAATGGGTGGGTATACCACCGGGAAAAAGGAGATCATCGAAATGCTTAGGCAGCGTTCCCGGCCATACCTGTTCAGCAATTCCCTTGCCCCTGCTATTGTCGGTGCTTCCATCAAGGTTTTCGACATGCTGGGGGGAAGCACCGAATTGCGGGACAAGCTGGAAAGTAACACCAAATACTTCAAGGCCGGTATGAAAGCCGCCGGTTTTGATATCATAGACGGGGATTCTGCTATTGTTCCCGTAATGCTTTACGACGCCAAATTGTCGCAACAAATGGCAGATATGTTGCTCGAAGAGGGAATTTACGTCATCGGGTTCTTCTATCCCGTGGTTCCCAAGGGAAAAGCACGGATACGAGTGCAATTATCTGCCGCTCACACACGCGAACATTTAGATGCCGCAATCGGGGCATTTACCCGGGTCGGAAAAGAGCTCAAAATTCTCTAAGACCTACTGTTTTCAGGGGAAGACGCGAAAAAAAAAAGAAATTGATTTTGTTAATAATCATTAACAACTTACATTTGCAGCTAATAAACACTTAAACTTAAAATTTTGAACATGAAACAGCTTAGCAGATTATTGGTTGTTGGCCTACTTCTCATAGGGTTTAACAACATTCAAGCGCAGGATGAAAATAATCCGTGGCAAGTTAGCTTTGGTGTAAACGCGATCGATGTTTATCCTACTAATGACCAAGACGCCGCTTACCCAACAGGTACTTTGTTCAGTGAGTACTTTAACGTTAACGATCACTGGAATATCTTGCCTTCTATATCCTATGTATCTGTTTCCAAATATATTGGAGATGGTTTCTCCGTAGGAGCAAGGGGTAGCCTGAACAGGATCACCAAATTGGGTGATGTTGCAGCTGACGACCTTTCTCACTACGCTGTGGATGGTACGATCAAGTACAATATCTTAAAAGACAAAATGATCATCCCTTTCCTTGAGATCGGTGGTGGTTATACCTGGGTTGACGAAATCGGATTTGGTACTGCCAATGCCGGTATCGGTGCCAGCCTTTGGTTCAACGATAACATTGGCTTCACCGTTCAGACAGGCTACAAGCACGCCTTCGAAGATTACGGAGTGAAGCACTTCCAGCACATGGCTGGTGTTTCTATCAAATTCGGTGGAACCGACACAGATGGTGACGGCATCTACGACAAAGACGATGCTTGTCCGGAAGTTGCCGGTCTTGCCGCTTTCAACGGATGTCCTGATTCTGACGGCGACGGTATCGAAGATGGTAAAGACAGCTGTCCTAACGAAGCTGGCTCCAAAGAACTCAATGGATGTCCTGATTCTGACGGAGATGGAATCGCCGACAAAGACGATGCTTGTCCTAACGAAGCTGGTCTGGCCGCCCTTGCTGGATGCCCAGATGCTGATGGAGACGGTGTTGCAGACAAAGACGATGCCTGCCCAAGCGAAGCTGGTCCTGCTGAGAACAAAGGATGCCCATGGCCTGATTCTGACGGCGACGGAGTACTTGACAAAGACGATCAGTGCCCAGACGTAGCCGGTACAGTAGCTAACCAGGGATGCCCAGAAGTAACTGAAGAAGTTCAGAAGCAATTGAATGACTACGCGAGAACCATCCTTTTCGATACAGGAAAAGCTTCTCTGAAAACTGAGTCAGTATCAGTATTCGTAGACATCATCAAGATCCTGAACGAATACCCAACTGCTAAGTTTACCGTCGAAGGTCACACTGACAGTGTAGGTAGCGAGAAATTGAACCAGGAACTTTCCGAAAAGAGGGCTAACTCTGTAAGGGACTTCCTGATCAAAGAAGGAATTGGTGCAGACAGGCTGACCGCCATCGGATATGGTGAAGCTAAGCCTATCGCTTCCAACAATACAAGAGCAGGTAGAGCTCAGAACAGACGAGTTGAGATCAACCTCATCAAATAATTAAGTGTTCATCACGAAAGAAAAGCTCCGCAAATGCGGAGCTTTTTTTATTTTTAGCCATGAAAACTTTTTTGGAAGAGGTGGTCTCCCAGATCACGGCCAGGCACCTTGTAAATGACCAATTGATTCTGGTGGTGCCGAGCAAAAGGGCAGGCCTTTTCCTGCTTCAGCTCTTTGCGAAATCTGCAAAGAAACC
>CBDTYM010000011.1:0-41577 GCA_965364605.1 uncultured Muriicola sp. | reverse complement strand
CAAGGGTTACTACCTCATTAAGGGCAGCGGCATCAGCCGTTCCTGTCCCCAGGTAGGTGCCTGAATTCAAAAGCACTCGGGCTTTCAGGAAGCGCGCAGCTGCCTTCGAGGCTCTTTTCAGATTATCCTGATCCAAAGCCTGGGTAGCAGGCAGATCCGCTATGGCATCATCCAGGTCTGCGAGAATGGCCGCGTAGGCTGTAGGAGCATCCTGTACTGTCGGATTGACATCCGGTCCTTCATCCACACCCCTGAAAGGTACCTGGCCGAAGGCATCCAGTACAACCCAGGTGCCCAAAGCCCTGATGAATTTCGCCTGTGCTACCTGCTCGGCAGAAGCGTTACTTCTGGGGTCAATGACCTCGGAAGCCAGGAAGATGGACTGGTTCCAGTCGTTCCAGGCCCTTAAGATGAATAAGTGTCCCGGGTCCCAGGTGTGGAGGTGCAAAGTCCTCCAGATTCCGTTATCACCCCAGTCGGTTCCCCTTGTAGGGACCATAAATTCATCTGTGGTAACTTCCTGCATGGCGTAGAAGTTCTCCTGGTTTTCATATCTACCGCGTAATCCATTATATAAGTTGTCGATGGCGGAAGCAGGATCTTCGACCCCGTTGAAGCTACCATCAACGGACTCGCTGATGATAGAATCTGTTTCCTCGATCTCCAAATTTGTACAGGCGGAGATGAGTATTGCTGAAAATGTCAGCAAGAACAAAAATTTTGATTTTCTTCTATTCATTTTCATTTTTTTTAATTTAAAAAGTTGCGTTTAATCCGAAAGTAATAGTTCTCGGCCTTGGGAATCCGGTATAGTCGATACCTGCGGTAGGAAGACCATTGAGAAGGTCTCCACCTGCTGGCTGAGTACTTATCTCTGGATCAAGACCTGAGTAGTCTGTAATTAAAAATAAGTTTTGACCATTGACGGAAAGCCTGAGGCTTTTGAGAGCACCATCACCACTAAGAGGCACATTGTACCCAATGGTTGCGTTCTGAAGTCTTACAAAGTCTCCTTTTTCAAGAAAACGTGTAGATACATCTGCAGCAGCGTTTCCGGCTTCCCCACTGTCGAGTACATCCGGGGTCACGTTTCTAGCATTGGCGATCGAACCGGCAGTAAAGAAGGCGTTCCTGGTGTTATTGTAGACGTAGAATCCAAACTGACCTGCAAAATAAGCATTGAAGTCCCAGTTTTTATACGCGGCGTTCAGAGAGAAACCACCCACGACATCCGGTAAGGCATCTTTACCTACAAAAGTCTGTACGTCACCAATCGGCTGTCCGTTAGCATCAAATCCTTGAAACTCCCTGAGGAAGTAAGAGAAAAGTGGTCTTCCTCCGGCAAGGATCTGAGAATATGCCAGGGATAATCCCTGACCCCTGATCGTACCTGCAGGAATCTGTCCCGCGAAATCCTGGAGTTCGTTCTCGTTGTACGCCACGTTGAAGGAGGCGTCGAGCCTGAAATCCTCGGACTGTACGATATCATAAGCCAGCGCAAATTCAACACCCTGGTTGAGTACGGTACCATCGATATTCTGGAAGAAGAATGGCTGTGGCGATGGCTGTGCGGCCTCGATGTTCAACAAAAGGTCGGTGGTTTCTTTTCGATAGAAATCCAGAGATCCACTCAATCTGTCATTGTTGAAACCAAAATCGATACCTACGGCGTACTGTAATGTCTCCTCCCATTTCAGGTCGGGATTCGCGAACGTTACAGGGTTTGTTCCGGGTACGTTAACCGTACCATCATTGGCAATACCAATGCCTCCAAACCTTTCACGACGCACGAAGCTTCCGTAACCCAGGCCTTCCTGGTTACCGGTAATACCTACACCCAGACGAAGTTTCAGAGTAGATACTGATTCTCCGATGAAGTCTTCTTCACTGATCTTCCAGGCAAAAGCTCCGGAAGGAAAGTAACCGTACTGGTTATCACCACCGAAACGGGAAGAACCATCAGCACGAACCGTACCTGTGAACAGGAATTTATCTGCCAGAGAGTAGTTGACCCTTGCAAAAAAGGATTGCAGCTCATCTACAAAGTCGAAAGTGTCCCCTGAAATCGCTCGGACGCCCAAAGCTCCGGGACGGGCAATACGGTCTGTTTGGACTGTTGGGAACAATCTGTTCACAAATACATCCGAATCATTGGCTCCTGAACCGAACTGTTGATAACGTCCGTCAATCGTACTTTGGATGGCGTTGGCGGCATCTTCGAGATCTCTGCTCATGGCATTCATATCGGTATTGCTGAATCCCCAGCCACCAATATTGCGTCCTGACCTTCCAAAATCCTGGAAGGAATAACCAACCAGCACATCAATATTGGAATTATCAAAGTCTTTGGTATAATTCAGTGTGGCTTCCAATAAGCGGTTTTCTACCAAGATATCATTAACCGAACCTCTTCCATTACCTACTGTACCGTTGTTGAAACCGATGATATCAGCTGTGACGACAGAATATCTGGTCGACTCCGACTTGTCATAACCAACAGTAACCTTACCAGATAGTTCGGGAGTGAAGTTATAAGTGGCAGAAAAATTTCCTAGGAACCTGTTGGTGAAGGATTCATCCTGAATGTTGGCCAGCAGGTTGGTAGGAACTAACAAACCACCTCCTGGGTCGAATGTAGTGGATTGCGGCCAGGTAGGATTCGCTGAATAAGCAGCTCCCAAAAGGTCACCCGCAAATCCGGCACTACCGGACACCGGAGGAGAGGCATCGTTTACTCTGGAAAGAGTGGCATTGGCATTGACGAGTAATTTGTCATCGAGGAAGCGATGCGTCCAGTTAAGACGTCCGGTAATCCTTTCCAATTGAGATTTTTCAACAACCCCGAACTGCTTTCCGTACCCGAAAGTAGCCCTAACATTACCTTTTCCGTAGTTTTGGGAGTAGGAGAGGTTTTGATTTTGTGAAGCAACAGTACGAGTAACTACATCCTGCCAGTTGGTATTGTTGCCGAAATCCTGGTCCGCGGCATTACCTCCAAATTGGGTAACAGCGGCGAGAAATTCGTTTCTATTCAAAAGGTCAAACTCATTTGCCGGAGTAGAGATACTCAACTGTGAGGCGAATTCGAAAGATCCTCCCGCAGCTCCTCCTTTACCGCTTTTTGTGGTAATGATCACTACCCCGTTGGCACCCCTGGATCCGTAGATCGCTGTTGCCGATGCATCCTTAAGGATACTGATGCTTTCAATGTCTGAAGGGTTCAGGAAGTTCAAAGGGTTCTTTGAAGAACTGGAACCAATACCGAGGTCTTGTCCATTTGCTGAGGTATCGTCACCTGCAAGTGGCACACCGTCTACAACAAATAATGGGTTGTTGTTCGATCGGACGGAGTTTGTACCCCGGATCCTGAACTCGACCCCTGCACCTGGTTCACCACTGGTCGTGGTGATCTGTACACCGGCAGTCTTACCCTGGATCAGTTGTTCAGGAGAAGAAATCACACCTCCGTTAAAGTCTTCTGAGGTCACAGACGCCACAGCTCCTGTCGCATCCTTGACGGTGGTAGTACCATAACCGATAATAATAACCTCATCCAATGCCTGAGCATCTTCCTGGAGAACCACATTAATTGTAGAGCGGCCGTTCACCGCGATCTCTTGTGTTTTGTACCCAATATAGCTGACAACGAGGACAGCGTCGCTGCCGACATTACTCAGCGTGTAATTACCATCAAAGTCTGTCTGGGTACCATTAGTGGTTCCCTGAACCACAATACTGGCCCCGGGCAAGGGACCATTGGCATCAGAAACAGTACCTGATACATCTTGTGCCTTTGCCAATCCGAAGCTCAAAATCGCCCCGATCAGCATAAGACCTTTTAGTAGTGTAACCTTCATAAAGAGTTAATTTTAAGTTTAGTTAATTTGATTCAAGAGTTAAACATATATAAAATAATTGTTAATAATCGAAAACACGGGGCCTCGACCCTTACGAAAACGGTTTCGTGTTAATAACTTTCCAAAACATGGGAATTTAATAAATTAGACCGCCATGTTCTCTTTATATCCTATTTATGGGGTGTATTTATTATCGAAATCGAAACAAATATAACAATTTTTCAATGCGAAAGCCCAAAATTATGGATTTAGCTGCGATCTCTGCAATGTTGAGAATGTTAAAGAAACATCTTTTTTAATCCTGCTTTATGTACCTTTAAAGAAGGTCAACAAACCGAGTAATATATCCTTTGAAACGAAAAATAACCCTCAAGCACATTGCACGGGAACTGGACGTTTCCATTTCCACGGTATCCAAAGCCCTGAAGAACAGTGAGGAGATCGGCCAGGACACCAAGGAAAAGATCCAGGCCTTTGCCAAGTTGTACAATTACCGCCCCAATAACATCGCCATCAGTCTTAAGAACAAGCGGACCAAAAATATAGGGGTTATCATCCCTGATATTGTTCACCACTTCTTTACCACGGTTTTTCGGGGGATTGAACACTACGCCAACGCCAAGGGTTATAATGTCATTGTTTGTGTTTCCGATGAGTCTTTTGACAAGGAGGTAATCAACATGGAGATGCTTGCCAATGGGAGCATAGATGGTTTTATTATGGCCCTGGCAGGTGAGACCCAGCTAAAAAATGACTTCAACCACTTGCGGGAGGTGACGGAACAGGGTATTCCCCTGGTCTTATTTGACAGGGTAACCGATGCCATCTTGTGCGACAAGGTGATCATCGATGATGAAGAAGCGGCCTATCTCGCGGTTAAGAAACTCATTGAGATGGGCAGGAGGCAGATCGCCCTGGTCACCACGGAGGGCTATTTGAACGTGAGTGCCAAGAGGGCCGATGGATACTTCCGGGCATTAAAGGAAAAAGGTATCCCTCCAGATCAGTCCCTCGTCCTGCAATTGCCCTACCAGAAAGAGGACGAGATCAAGAGCGAAGCTTTTTTCAGGGAACGCACCATGGACGCCGTTCTCTGCGTGAACGAGATCTTCGCAGTAAAATGTATGGGGATTGTTCAGAAATTGGGCAAGAGGGTGCCTGATGACATCGCTTTCATCGGCTTTACCGACGGAATACTCTCGCGCCTTTCCACGCCGACACTCACCTCGGTGGACCAACACGGCGAGCTCATGGGGGAGACCGCGGCCAGGATGCTCATCGATAAGATAGAAAGGGATCACGATCAGCCGGAAGAAGAGCATTTTGAGACCCAGGTGATTCCTGCCACGCTGGTAGAGCGGGAGTCTACAGGTGCACTGCCCAGCTGAGTAACGATTTATTACAGACCTCAATAGCTGCCTTCTGGCAGCTGGTCTTACCCCAAAAATAAAGACACAATTAGAAGGATTCACCCCTGTTCATCTTCTCACAACTTCGTATATTGGCTGCTGTTTTAACCCAGCTCTTCTGGATAAAGAGTATTCAGATGTGGGTCGTAGAGAGCAAACTACAATTTCTGAATAATGCACAACAAAGGTTTTATTTTCGACCTTGACGGGGTGATTGTCGACACCGCCAAATACCACTACCTGGCATGGAAACACCTGGCAGACGAATTAAATATCCCTTTCACTGAAGAACAGAATGAACAGTTTAAAGGGGTGAGCAGGAAACGCTGTCTCGAAATACTTCTTGAGTGGGGAAATCTGAAGGTGACACAAGACCAATTCAATGCCTGGCTGGGGGAGAAGAATGAGGACTATCTGAAATATATCGATACCATGACGGAGGAAGAGGTCCTCCCAGGGGTACCTGAGGTCCTCAATTTCCTCAAGGAAAACAATGTGCCTATGGGTCTGGGCTCTGCCAGTAAAAATGCAAGGCCGATATTGAAGAAAGTCGGACTTATTCCTTATTTTAAGACCATTGTCGACGGTACCCAGGTGACTAAGGCAAAACCGGATCCTGAGGTATTTGTGATTGCGGCAAGCGATCTGGGCCTTTCGCCAGAAAATTGTATCGTCTTTGAGGATGCCATAGCGGGGATCGAGGCTGCAAATAGCGCAGGGATGGTTAGCGTAGGTATCGGGGATAAAGAGACTCTCAGTGCCGCCAGGTATAATTTCAAGGATTTTACAGAGATCGAACTCGATTTTATTAAAGAACTAGCAGAACTATAACATATGAATCAGGATTATATAGTACCGGATAACTGGTCGATCATAGAGGAAGGATTTCAGCGGGAGAATGTGAAATCCTCAGAAAGTATCTTCAGCCTCGGTAACGGGGCCATGGGTCAAAGGGCAAATTTTGAAGAGCAATACACAGGCCCAACTTTTCAGGGAAGTTATATAGGAGGAGTCTACTATCCGGACAAGACAAAGGTCGGGTGGTGGAAAAACGGATATCCGGAATACTTCGCCAAGGTGATCAATGCTCCCAGTTGGATCGGTATCCACGTTTTGGTGGACGGGGAACCATTAGACCTGAATACCTGTACAAGCGTCGACAACTTCCGCAGGGAACTCAATATGAAGGAAGGCTGGTATCAGCGTACCTTTTCTGCCGTCCTGAAGAACGGAAAAAAGGTAGATGTGAAAGTGACCCGTTTTCTCAGCCTGGACCTGGACGAATTGGGTGCCATCCGCTACGAGGTCACTGCTCGGGAGCAAGACCTCACCATCACCTTTTCGCCCTATCTCGATAGCGGGATCACCAACGAGGACAGCAATTGGGACGATAAATTCTGGAATACCACAAACGTGGTCAGTGAGGGGAACCAGGCCTTCATAGAGGCTCACACCATGAAGACCAATTTCGAGACATGTACCTTTATGGAGTGCCATCTGGAATACAAGGGCAAAGTGCAGGAAAAACCCATGGGCACAGAGGAAAAGGAATTATGGGTTGGGCACGGGTACGAACAGAAGGTGGAAAAGGGTGAGACCGCTGCATTCTACAAATTCGGAGGATATACTGTTTCCCGCAATCACAAGGATGGAAATCTGATAGGTGCCGCAAAAAAGGTCCTGGAAAAGGCCAGTAAAAAGGGTTTCGACGGCCTCCTAGAGGCCCAGAAAGAGGCATGGGCAGCCATCTGGGAGATGAGCGATATCTCGATTCAGGGGGATATCAAAGCGCAGCAAGGGATCCGATTCAACATCTTCCAGCTCAACCAGACATATACAGGGAAAGATTCCCGTCTCAATATTGGTCCCAAGGGCTTTACGGGGGAGAAATACGGAGGCAGTACATACTGGGATACGGAGGCTTACTGCATCCCATTTTACATGGCTACCAAGGATCACCACGTGGCGCGCAACTTGTTGAAATACAGATATAATCATCTGGAAAAGGCCATAGAAAACGCTAAAAAACTCGGCTTTGACAACGGGGCAGCTCTGTATCCCATGGTGACCATGAACGGGGAGGAATGTCACAACGAATGGGAGATCACCTTCGAGGAGATCCACCGAAATGGAGCCATCGCCTTTGCGATCTATAATTATTTCAGGTATACGGGTGATTATTCCTATATCCCGGAAATGGGACTGGAGGTGCTCATCGGAATCGCCAGGTTCTGGCATCAAAGGGCCACCTTTTCCAAACCCAAGAACAAATATGTGATCCTGGGGGTCACAGGTCCTAACGAATACGAGAACAATGTAAGCAACAACTGGTATACCAACTACATAGCGCGCTGGTGTATACAATATACTCTGGAACAACTGGAGAAGGTCAAAGCGGGATATCAGGACGATTACGACCGGATCATCGGATACACCAAGCTGAAGAAGGCCGAGACCGAGGAATGGAAAGAAGTGGCAGAAAATATGTATTTCCCCTTTTCCGAGGAATTGGGTATTTATCTGCAGCAGGACGGTTTCCTCGACAAGGAGCTGGTAACGGTGGCTGACCTGCCCAGATCCCAAAGGCCCATCAACCAGAAGTGGAGTTGGGATCGCATCCTCAGGTCTCCTTATATCAAACAGGCAGATGTGCTTCAGGGCTTTTATTTCTTCGAGGATCACTTCTCGGTCGAAGACCTCGAAAAACACTTCGATTTTTACGAACCTTTCACCGTTCACGAGTCTTCTCTTTCACCCTGTGTACACAGCATACAGGCTGCTAAACTGGACCGGATGGAACAGGCCTACCAGTTCTACCTCCGCACCTCCAGATTGGATTTGGATGACTACAACAAGGAAGTGGAAGAAGGCTTGCACATCACCTCCATGGCGGGTACCTGGATGAGTATTGTGGAAGGCTTTGGCGGAATGCGGATCAGGAACGACAAGTTGTCCTTCAGGCCAAGGATCCCCAAAGAGTGGGATTCCTACTCCTTTAAGATCAATTTCCGGAACCGGATCCTCAAAGTGCTTATCGACAAGTCCGGGGCCCATTTTGAACTGGAAGGAGATCACGAGATGTCCATCCGTCTCAACGGGGAACGCCTCGTTTTGAAACCCATGTCCAAAACGGGCTCAAAATAAATGGATGATTACAGGAAAGGAGGTCGGAGAACAGAGAACAGCGTTCCTCTTTCCAACTTTTTTCCTTTGATGATCATCCTTTTGGTTATGACAAACATGGCACAGGCCCAGATCGAAAGGATTGAACCTCCCAACTGGTGGGTCGGCTTTAAGGATACTAGCCTCCAGCTACTCGTGAAAGGTGAAGGGATCGGTGCCTATATTCCGGAAATTCGCAATTCGACGGTCCAATTGGTTAGTGCCCACAAGGCTGACAGCCCCAATTACCTCTTTCTGGATCTGGAGATACCAGGGGACACACCCCCCGGAATGGTCGTTCTGGTCTTCACCAAAAAAGGGGGTGAAGAATTGACTTATAATTATCCCCTCGAAGAAAGGAGGCGCCAGCCTGGGGATTACCTGGGATTCTCCAGTGAGGACGTCATTTATCTCATCACTCCGGATCGCTTTGCCAATGGAGACACCGCCAATGATATCGAAGCCGGCCTGAGAGAAATAAAGATCGACCGGAAAGATGACTACGCCCGCCATGGTGGGGACATACGCGGGATGATAGAGCACCTGGATTATATCGGTGAAATGGGATTTACGGCCCTATGGCCCAGTCCCCTGCTGATCAACGATATGCCCAGGGAATCCTATCACGGGTATGCGATCACAGATTTCTACCGCGTTGATCCGCGCTTTGGGAGCATGGAGGAGTACAGGGAACTTTCAGAAAAGGCTCGACAAAGAGGTATCAAACTCATCATGGACCAGGTGAACAATCATTGCGGGCTTTACCACTGGTGGATGCAGGACCTCCCTTTTTCAGACTGGATAAACTACCAGGAGGGATATGAAAAGGGAAAACAAATCACCGTTACCAACCACAGGCGTACGGTCAACCAGGACCTCTATGCATCGGATTACGACAGAGACCTTATGGATAACGGGTGGTTTGTCCCGTCCATGCCAGACCTCAACCAGGAAAATCCCTTTATGGCCAGCTACCTCATCCAGAATAGTATCTGGTGGGTAGAGAGTCTTGGCCTGGGTGGGATCAGGCAGGATACTTACCCCTATCCCGAGAAGAACTTTATGGCTCGCTGGGCAAGTCGGATCATGGGGGAATACCCTCAGTTTTCCATCGTGGGCGAAGAGTGGAGCTACAACCCTCTTGTGGTGGCATACTGGCAACGCGGTGCGAGGAACCGGGACGGATATGAGTCCCATTTGCGGTGTACGATGGACTTCCCCCTCCAACAAACCCTTGTAGACGCCCTCGTAGAGGATGAAAACTGGAACACCGGGTTGATCAAACTGTACGAAGGGCTGGCGAATGATTTTCACTATGCCTCACCCAGGGACATGATGCTCTTCGGGGACAACCACGACATGGACCGCCTATATACCCAGCTTGGAGAAGATGTGTCATTGCTTAAAATGGCCCTTGCCTTTATCATGGTTGCCCCCCGCATCCCCCAATTTTATTACGGTACCGAGATCTTGATGGAAAACAGCGATAAACCCGGAGACCACGGCAGGATCAGGAAGGACTTCCCCGGAGGCTGGACAGGAGATAACATAAATGCCTTTACCGGAAAGGGACTTGACGCACGGCAGAAGGATATGCAAGAATTCGTCAGAACACTACTGCAATTCCGAAAGGGAGAAAGAGTTATCCATATGGGGCAGACAAAACACTTCAGTCCTGAAGAAGGGGTTTACGTCCTTTTCAGATATACGGAAGAAAGAAAAGTAGTATTGGTCCTCAATAAGAATGAGGCCCCTTTGACCCTGAACCTGAATAGATTTGACGAAATGGGACTGGCTGGCAGGAAGTACATGGATGTACTGGGGCAAAAACCCCTGGAGCTGGGGGATACTCTCGAGCTGGACCACAAAGGGGTACTTTTGCTAACAGATTAATCAATGAAAACCTACCGATACGTAGCCGTTGCGATTCTGGCGTCTGTGCTTCTGCAGTGCGGTGACGGAAAGGAAATACCAATCAAATCAAATGAAGGATTGCTCATGGAAGGACAAGGCAAAATTGTGATCTATCAGGTGTTTACCCGATTGTTCGGGAACACGAATACCAATAATAAGCCCTGGGGTACCCTTCAGGAGAACGGGGTAGGCAAATTCGCGGATTTCACTCCGGAGGCACTTCGTGAGATCAGGGATCTGGGAGTCTCCCATATTTGGTATACCGGGGTGCCACACCATGCCCTGGTTACGGACTACACGGCCTACGGGATAACCAATGACGACCCGGACGTGATCAAGGGCAGGGCGGGCTCTCCTTACGCGGTGAAGGATTATTACAATGTAAATCCCGACCTGGCCACCGATCCCGCTAACAGGCTGGAGGAGTTCCGCGCCCTGGTGGATCGTACCCATAAGGCGGGGATGAAGCTGCTGATCGACATCGTTCCCAACCATGTTGCCCGGAAGTACGAAGGTGCTTCCACACCTGAAGGAAAGGAACCTTTTGGAGCATCTGACGACTCTTCTGTGGAATACCGAAGGGATAACAACTTCTACTATATTCCCGGCTCTGCTTTTAGTGTTCCGGAATGGAGAGATGGTTACCAGCCCTTGGGTGGTGACCCGCATCCCCTGGTGGATCATTTCTTTCCCGAAGATCCTGCCAAATGGACTGGTAATGGCTCCAGATTGGCCCAGCCCGACAGCAATGACTGGTATGAGACGGTAAAGATCAACTACGGGGTAAGACCAGACGGGACTTATGATTTTGATCGTTTACCGGATGACTTCAGGTCCAGGCCACACCAGGAACACTTGTCGTTCTGGAAGGAGCGTGCGGTCCCCGATTCCTGGATCAAGTTCAGGGACATCGCCTTGTACTGGCTGGAGGAGGGTGTGGACGGATTCCGATTTGACATGGCAGAAATGGTGCCCGTGGAATTCTGGAGTTACCTCAATTCCCACATCAAGGCAAAAAACCCGGATGCCCTTCTGCTGGCAGAGGTCTACAATCCTTCTTTGTACAGGGACTATATCCATAAAGGAAAAATGGATTACCTCTATGACAAGGTCGAGCTTTATGACAGCCTGAAGCACATTATGCAGGGCCATGGTTGGACAGACCACATCCCGGTGGTGCAGAGAGGCCTGATGGATATAGAACACCATATGCTTCATTTCCTGGAGAACCACGACGAGCAGCGGATCGCCAGTCCGGAATTTGCCGGAGATGCCGAAAGGGGCAGGCCTGCCATGGTAGTCTCTGCCACTCTCAGTACTTCACCCACCATGGTGTATTTCGGGCAGGAGGTTGGAGAACCCGGTGCTGAAGCAGCCGGTTTCGGCAGCCCTTCCCGCACATCTATCTTCGACTATATAGGTGTACCCCACCATCAGCGGTGGGTGAACAATAAAAAGTTTGACGGCGGGTTGCTGACCGAACAGGAAAGGGATCTGAGGGATTTTTACAGACGACTCTTAAATCTGACCATACAAAACAAGGCCCTGATGGGCTCCTATGAGGATATACATTATTACAACAGGGATCACACCCCGGGCTATGACTACCGGGTTTATTCCTTTGTTCGCTGGAAGGACGGGCAGCGATGGCTGATCATGGCAAATTTTGATGCATCCCGTTCCTATGACCTAGAGATGAAACTGCCTCCCGTCGTGGTGGACCAATGGGGTTTGGAGGAAGGACATACATATACGTTGACCGACCTCCTCTATGGAGAAACGGATACCGGACTTAGGATCGAAGAGGGGCAGGGTATTTTCAAGATAGGCCTTGCACCCTTGCAATCCTACATCTTCGAATTGAGGGAATAACTCCTATCAATTTCATGATAAATGGGGATCAGCTACTCTCCAGGGGTTGAGTGGCTTTGTACATCAGGGCGATCACCCCACCGATGACGCCGTAGTACAAAATGTCCAGAACGGCCTCTGCCAGGTGCCCGGTAAGGTCCATGAATTCTGAAGTTGCATACCAGAGTAGGCCTATACCCAGGCCGACAAAGATTCCCACCCAAACGCCAAATTGGAATCCACCCCCAAAACTGTGGTAGCCGCGGGCCCATTTTCCGTAGATGACGCTAAGGGCAAATGCAGCGATGAGATTCGAAAGGATTAGCACAGGGAAATCCGGCGGATCCTTCATCACGTTAGTGAGTGTTTGACCCTCAAAAAAATCGACAGTTGCTACGCCCCATATCAGGAAGCCCAGCACAAACATGGCCACAGCAGCTACTACCGTGGCCAGAAGATTTTGTTTAGTAAACATTGCGTATTTGTTAATTGGTTGTTGTATAGCCAAATATATTCAATATTAAAATCGAATATTGTAAAATATTGGGATAAAAAAAATGAATAAATCAATTGCATAGTTAAATATTTGTGATACACGATATTTGACAATGCCGGTTTTATAGTTTGAGGCAAATCGTATTTTTGAATAAATGAAATGCGACACAGATGAAGAATATCATAATCCTATTACTATTTTTGACCTTCTCCGGATGCAGTAATACAGGCCGCAAAATGATGGTAATCGGACATAGGGGGGCCATGGGTCACGAGACGGAAAATACCCTGGCTTCTGTCCAGAAGGCCCTTGACCTGGGGGTGGATATGATAGAAATAGACGTTTTCCGGGTGAAAAGTGGGGAGATCGTCGTATTTCATGACGAACGACTGGAACGACTCAGCAATGCAGGGGGAATGATAGAGGATTGGAACTACTTCGATCTGCGAAAGGTGATCCTGGAAGGGAACCACAAGATACCTATGTTGCAGGACGTTTTAAAACTCATGGACCATCAGGTTCCTTTAAATATTGAACTCAAAGGGGCCAATACCTCAGACAGGGTCAATTTTATCATAGAGTATTATATCCGGGAAAAGGGCTGGAAACTGGAGGATTTTCTCATCTCCAGCTTTAATTGGGAGGAATTGCGAACAATGCGTTCCATCAATCCGAAGATAGCCATAGCCGTGTTGACAGATGGAGATCCTCTGGATGCCGTTCCCGTAGCCAGGGAACTCGGGGCGGTAGCAGTAAACCCGTATTTCGAGAACCTCACGGCCCAGACCGTTGAACTGATCCACAAGGACGGCTTCAAGGTGTTTACATGGACTGTCAATAAAGAGGATGATATCGAAAAGATGCGGGACTACGGTGTGGATGGTATTTTCACCAACTATCCCGAAAGGGCCTTTTGATGTATGACGCGATCGTCATAGGTGGTGGGGCAGCCGGATTTTATGGAGCGATCCACCTGGCCGAGGCGCGCCCCGATTTTAAGATCGCTATCCTGGAACAAGGCAGTCAGGTCCTGGGAAAGGTCAGGATATCCGGAGGGGGGCGATGCAATGTTACTCATGCCCAGTTTAATCCGGGCTTGCTGGCAAAGGCCTATCCCAGGGGAGAAAGGGAATTGCGCGGTCCTTTTCATTCCTATCATCCAGGGCATACCGTGGCGTTTTTTCAGAAGAGGGGCATCCAGCTAAAGACTGAAGCCGATGGCCGAATGTTTCCTGTCACAGATTCTTCCCAAACGATCATAGACTGTTTCCTTGAGAGTATCTCATCGGCTGGAATTAGCCTTTTCAGGAACACCCCTGTGACCGGCCTGGCACTTTCGGAGGTAGAAGCCACAGCAACAGGATGGGAAGTGCAGACCAAGTCGGGATCCTATTTTGCCAAAAAACTTCTGATAGCTACCGGGAGCAGCACCAGGATGTGGAACATATTGCAGGGACTGGGACACCAAATAGTGGATCCCGTCCCGTCCCTTTTCACCTTTAACATCAAGGATCCGAGGATCCAGGGCATCCAGGGAATCAGTGCCCCGGCAAGGGTGCAGCTTTTATCCAGGGAACTTTCCGGCAAAAACGTATCCGGGGTGATAAAAACCACCTCCAAACGGTCGGATTCACTGATCTCCGAGGGTCCTTTGCTGATCACCCATTGGGGAATGAGCGGACCAGCAGTACTCAAACTCTCTTCCTGGGGAGCCCGTATCCTCAATGATTACCAGTACCGTTTCCGTATCCGGGTGAATTGGATGCCCGAGTACCACCAGCAGGGAATGTACGCCTACCTGATACAGGTCAAGGAGGTTGAAGCCAGTCGCACGGTGTTTCGCACCTGCCCTGTGGACCTGCCAAGGCGGTTATGGGTAAGACTGGCTGAGGCATCAGGCATTACATCCGACCAAAAATGGGCCGGCCTTTCCAAGAAGCAACTTCAGGACCTGGCCGAACAACTCACTTCAGCGGAATTCCTGGTGGAAGGTAAAAGTACCTTTAAGGAGGAGTTTGTCACGGCCGGGGGTGTTCACCTAAAAGAAGTTAGTTTCAAATCCTTCGAGAGCAAACTTCACAGGGGATTGTACTTTGCGGGAGAGGTGTTGGACATCGATGCCATTACCGGTGGATATAATTTCCAGAATGCATGGACGGGGGCCTGGCTGGCAGCCAGGTCCATGGCCGGTGCTAACTAGGACAGGATCAAATATAACCCCGCAGCAGCAAGACCGCCGAGGAATGGCCCAAGGATCGGCACCCAGGCATAGGCCCAGTCGCTGCTTCCTTTGTCCCTGACAGGGAATAAAGCATGGACCAGCCGTGGTCCCAGGTCCCTGGCCGGATTGATAGCATAGCCGGTAGTACCGCCCAGGCTGAGGCCGATTCCCCAGACGAGGAGAGAGACTGGTAAAGCTCCCAGGGAACCCAGGCCTATAACCTCTTCCGTATCAAGCATGGAAGCATCCGTAAAAAAGAGGACTGTAAAGACGAGGACAAAGGTCCCTACGATCTCGCTAAAGAGATTGGAGGGGTAGTTTCGAATGGCGGGAATGGTAGAAAATACGCCTAATTTTACCGTTTTATCTTCAGTTGCATCAAAATGGTCCTTATAAACCAGCCAAACGACCGCTGCTCCTAACATCGCCCCAAGAAGCTGGGCGAGGAGATAAGAAGGCACCTCTGACCATTCAAAAGAGCCTGCAGCCGCCAGCCCCAGCGTTACCGCGGGATTTATGTGGGCCCCGCTATAGGGTCCGGCGACCACTACCCCGACAAATACTGCAAAGGCCCATGCCGTCGTAATGACCATCCAGCCACTGTTTTGCCCTTTGGTCCCCTTCAGGATCACATTAGCGACCACCCCGCATCCCAGGGTGATGAGCAGACAGGTGCCGATCAGTTCGGCTACAAATGGTGTCATATCTGTATTTAGTTTTCTTTAGACCAATGTTCGAGAGCCCCGATCGCCCTGTACCATCCTTCGATACCTTCCTTAACAGCCGACCTGTCTTCCACCGGGTTAAAGCGGTTCTCGCTCTCCCAAATGTCTTCGATCTCATCGAGTCCCGACCAGAATCCCACCGCAAGTCCGGCCAGGAACGCGGCACCCATAACTGTGGTCTCCACGACCTTCGGCCTGACCACAACCGTGTTCAGCACGTCAGCCTGAAATTGCATGAGGAGGTTGTTCACCGTTGCCCCCCCGTCTACCCTCAGCTCCCGTATGGTGATCCCCGCATCGGCTTCCATCGCCTTGAGCACATCCATCGTCTGGTAGGCGATGGATTCAACAGCTGCCCTTGCGATATGGGCATAGGTACTTCCCCTGGTAAGACCGAAAATGCTGCCTTTGGCATGCTGGTTCCAATGGGGGGCCCCCAAGCCGGCAAAAGCCGGGACAAAATAGACCCCATCTGAACTGTCGACCGAACTGGCCAGTTTTTCCACTTCCCCCGAGGATTCTATGATCTTCAGGCTGTCCCTGAGCCACTGAACAACGGCTCCGGCAATAAATATGCTTCCTTCCAGGATGTACTGCGTCTTCCCATCGATCTGCCAGCCCACAGAGGTAAGCAGGTTGTTTTTAGAGATGATCGGGGTATCGCCAATATTCATGAGCATAAAACATCCTGTCCCATAAGTATTTTTAACCATCCCAGCCTTGGTACACATCTGGCCAAAGAGGGCTGCCTGCTGGTCGCCGGCGATCCCGCAAATGGGGATGGGTTCACCCAGTAATGAGGAGGAGGTATGGCCGTAGACCTCGCTGGAAGCCTTAACATCCGGCAACATGGTGACAGGGATATTGAGAAGGTTCAGCAATTCCTCATCCCACGTCAGGGTATTGATGTTAAAAAAGAGGGTGCGGGATGCATTGGTAACATCGGTGATATGGAGCTCTCCATCTGTCATCTTCCAGATCAGCCAGGTGTCGATGGTCCCCATGAGGAGGTCGCCTTTCTCTGCCTTTTCCCTGGCACCTGCCACGTGATCGAGGATCCACTTGACTTTGGTGCCCGAAAAATACGAATCTATGACCAGGCCGGTCTTTTCCCTGATCAGGGGAGACAAACCTTCTTTCTTCAGTTGATCACAATAGGCGGCTGTTCTCTTATCCTGCCAGACGATGGCATTGCAGACCGGGATCCCGGTATGCCTGTCCCAGACTACCACCGTTTCCCTTTGGTTGGTGATTCCGATCCCTGCGATAGATCCGGCAGAAATCTTTTTTGAATCCATGGATTTTTTTATCATCCTGAGCTGAGTTTCCCAGATCTCCAAGGCGTCGTGCTCTACCCAGCCTGATTTGGGAAAGTGCTGGGTGAATTCCTGTTGAGCTGAAGAGATTATAGTGCCCTTTTTATCGAAGATCAACGCCCGGCAACTGGTAGTCCCCTGATCGAGGGCCAGGATGTATTTTTCCATGATTTGCGGTCTTTTTGGTGGGATTTGTCAGTTCTTGAGCTTTAAATGTAGTGGATTTATTTTGTTTTCCATAACCGCTAGATTTCTTAAAATGCGGGGAGATTGGCCGGGGAATTCAATTGAGTTGCCAGATCTTAAAATTGAGTACCATGGCAAAACAGACCCATAACAAATAGGGAATAAGCAGATAAGCTGCTAATCTGCTGACGATCTTGAACCACTTCATCGTCGCGAGGATAAGGAGGATGAGGACAATGATGACCATCAGCGCCCAGAAAGGTTCCCTCAGGCCGAAAAAAACAATGCTCCACAGGGCATTAAAGAGGAGTTGAAAGCCAAAATAATAGAGGGCTGTCTTTACCCAGATGTGATAAAATCCTTTTGCCCAGACCAGTCCGGCTGAGACCCCCATGGTGATATAGAGGAAGGTCCAGACGGGGGCGAAAATCCAGTTGGGGGGATTAAAACCGGGCTTGTTCAAAGTGGCATACCAGGTATCAACCGAGCTCTGGGTGGCAAAACCAGAAAGAAAGCCTATGAGCAGGCAAATGACAACGGCTATGCTGATGTAGGTCGCTTTTTTCTTCATCTTAGAACCCGGCTGAGTTTCCTAAAATAGGAATTTATTTTAATTGAAGAGGGGCTGATGCCCGCTAAGGCCTATCTTTGCAGGAAATTATAATGTTCATGAACGATCGGGAATTCATTCCCTCCGATTGGAAAGTGGGAAAGGATAAAATGGTGACCTCCTGGAGGGCACCGAGCAACATCGCTTTGGTAAAATACTGGGGGAAGTTCAAAGGGCAGATCCCGGCCAATCCCTCAATCAGTTTTACCCTTTCTGAGTCGCACACTGGGACGACCACTCGCTTTGAAAGACTAACTTTCCAAAAGGAGGGCCCTACTTTCGATTTGTTCTTTGAGGGTCAGTCCAGGCCCGATTTCAATCCGAAGATCCGTATTTTCCTGGAACGCATCTTCCCGTATGCACCCTGGCTCGGGCAATATCATCTGACCATCAATACGGAGAACAGTTTTCCGCATAGTAGTGGGATCGCATCCTCCGCCAGCAGTATGGCAGCACTGGCCCTTTGTATTACAGAGATGGAACGCGATATGGTACCCACCATGGATGATCATTCCTTTTTTAGGAAAGCTTCCTTCCTGGCCCGTTTGGGATCTGGCAGTGCGTGCAGAAGTATTGAAGGCCCGATCGTGAGTTGGGGAACACACGATGGATTAGAGGGAGGATCAGACTTGTTCGGCACGGCCTATAGAGGTCCTGTCCACGAGCTGTTTGAGGACTATCAGGACACCATCCTTTTGGTTCACAAGGGGAAGAAAACCGTCAGTAGCACAGCCGGCCATGCCCTCATGGAAGGTCACGCCTTTGCCGAGCAACGTTTTAAACAGGCCCACTCGAATCTCACAGCATTGACCGAGGTCTTTGAAAAAGGAGATCTGGGGCGTTTTGTACAAATTGTGGAAAGCGAGGCGCTGAGCCTCCACGCCATGATGATGACAAGCCTCCCGTATTACTTGCTTATGAAGCCTAACACCGTAGCGATCATCGAAAAAGTGTGGGAATACCGGGAGGATTCTGACGTGCCCCTTTGTTTTACCCTGGATGCAGGGGCTAATGTACATTTGCTCTATCCGCATTCCAGCCGGGATAAAGTTTTGCAATTTATTAAGAATGAGCTTATTGCGTATTGCGAAAAGGGTCAGTATATTTGCGACGCGTCAGGGAATGGGGCCGAAAGATTACCCCCGCTTATTTGAAATCAGCAAATTAAAGCTATCTTTAACTGACGCTAACGCGACAATATGATGAAAGGACCACTTTTCTATTCCAAGATCCTCTTGTTTGGGGAATACGGGATCATCAAGGACTCAAAAGGTCTTTCCATACCATATAACTTCTTTAAGGGTGCCCTGAAAACAGAATCACCTCTTTCCGACGCAGGAAAAAAATCGAACGATAGTCTTAGGAAATTTGCCTCCTACCTGGAAGGATTGCAGGGGGAAGAACCTGGCCTGGTCGAATTTGACATCCCTGCCATGAAGGAGGATATAGAGGGCGGTATGTATTTTGACAGTTCTATACCTCAGGGATACGGTATTGGTAGTAGCGGAGCTTTGGTAGCTGCTATATACGACAAATACGCCAAAGACAAGATCACCGTCCTTGAAAATCTTACCCGTGAAAAGCTCCTTCATCTCAAAGCGATCTTCGGGAAAATGGAGTCTTTTTTCCACGGTAAATCTTCCGGACTGGACCCGCTTAACAGCTACCTCAGTCTGCCCATTCTGATCAATTCCCAGGACAATATCGAATCTACCAGCATTCCTTCGCAGAATGTCAACGGTAAGGGAGCCGTCTTCCTTTTGGACAGCGGCATGACCGGGGAAACGGCACCCATGGTGCAGATCTTTATGGAAAAGATGAAGAATGAAGGTTTCCGCACGGTCCTCAAGGATCAGTTTATCAAGCACACCGACGCCTGTGTGGAGGATTTTCTCTCCGGGAACGTGAAGTCGCTTTTCGGTAATCTAAAGCAATTATCGCACGTCGTGCTCGACCACTTCAAGCCCATGATCCCTCAGCAGTTCCACAAGCTCTGGCAAAAGGGAATAGAGTCGAACGACTATTACCTGAAACTTTGCGGCTCAGGCGGTGGGGGCTATATTCTGGGATTCACCCAAGACATTGACAAAGCCAGAAAAGCACTCGAAGGACACAAACTGGAAGTGGTCTATAACTTCTAAAACCCTCCCATGCTTAGCAGAAAAAACAAACTCCTGCTTCTAAAGCTGTTGAGTTTGTTTTCCATTGTCAGGGGATACAATGTACTTATGATCGTGATCGCCCAATACCTGGCTGCGATCTATATCATGGCCCCGGACCTGCCCTTGAGAAGTGTGGTCTTCGATCTCAGTCTTTTTGTTCTAGTCCTTGCCTCGGCCCTGGTGATCGCGGCAGGCTATATCATCAACAGTTTTTACGATTCGGAGAAGGATCTGATCAACAAACCCCGGAAAACCATGCTGGACCGACTGGTGAGCCAGCAGACCAAACTGAGCACCTATTTTGTCCTGAATTTTCTGGCCGCTTTTTTTGCCAGCTATGTATCCTTCCGAGCGGTCCTTTTTTTTGCGGCCTATATTTTCGGTATCTGGCTCTACTCTCACAAACTCAAGAATTCCATTTATCGGGAACCTGGTCTCAGCTTCCCTGGCTATCACTCCCTTTTTTGCTGTTTTTGTTTACTACCGTAATTTCGAGACCGTCATCTTCGTTCATGCGATCTTCCTCTTCCTGCTGATCCTTTCGCGCGAGCTGATCAAGGATATGGAGAATATCGCCGGGGATATGGCCCAGGATTACAAGACCATTCCCATTTTGTTCGGTACTCAAACCAGCAAGATCCTGATTACCCTGCTGGTATTGCTCACACTACTGCCGGCCTTTCTCCTGATCGAGCGCTTTGATGTGGGGTATATGTACCTCTATTTCATAGCTGCAGTCATCCTTCTCGTGGTCTTTGTTTTCCTGATGTGGAAGGCGACTGACAAAAAGCACTATGTCTGGTTGCACAACATCCTGAAGTTTATCATAGTGTCCGGTGTTTTCAGCATACTACTGATCAATGTCGACCTGGTTCTGAACCGAATCCTCTGACGGCCTCTTTGAGACCATTGGCAAATTGCTACCTTTGATAAAAAGTTAATCATGAGCAGATTCGACAATAGCGGAGGCGGAAAATTTTCCGGAAGGGGAGATGGAAATTTCAGGAGGAAGAGCTATGCCCGCGGAAATGCCCCTATCAAGAAGAAACGGGAAAACGTTCCCACTTCCGACCCCAACCTGATCAGGTTGAACAAATACATCGCCAATTCAGGGGTCTGTTCTCGTAGAGAGGCCGATACCTATATCGCTGCCGGCAATATCACCGTCAATGGAAAGACTGTGACCGAAATGGGTTTTAAGGTAAAGCTCACCGATGAGGTCCGGTTTGACGGGCGGTTGCTCAATCCCCAGAAAAAAGAATATGTCCTGCTGAACAAGCCTAAGAATTTCATCACCACCACAAGGGATGAGAGGGGGAGGAGAACTGTCATGGAACTGATCAGCAATGCCTCCAAATCCAGGCTGGTGCCAGTGGGTCGGCTAGATCGGAACACAACGGGTCTTCTTTTGTTCACCAATGACGGGGATATCGCGAAAAAACTCACCCATCCCAGGTATGGCATCCGCAAGATCTATCACGTAGAGCTCAACAAGAATTTAAAAGCAGAAGACTTTCGCAGGATTCAGGAAGGGCTGATGCTCGAGGACGGTTTAATCCAGGTAGATGAGTTGAGTTATCTGGAGAATGCTCCCAAAAAAGAGGTGGGAGTAGAGATCCACAGTGGTCGGAATCGCATTGTGAGAAGGATCTTTGAGCACCTGGGCTACGAGGTGATCAAACTGGATCGAGTGGTTTTTGCCAACCTCACTAAAAAAGATTTGCCCAGGGGCCACTGGCGACACCTCACCCAACAAGAGGTTATCAATCTGGGGATGTTGCAGTAGTTGGGACTTAAACGGCTGATCTCCCCTCCAGGATACTGCCTACGGTCTTCCAGAAGACCGCACGGGAGGGATTGTTTTCCTCGGACACTTGTTTCCGGTCCAGGAACTCTTTGACCATCAATTTGAGATGGATGATCTGAGCATTCTCTCCAAAGAAATTTTCATAAGCCATATCCCATGTGGCAAAAGCGCGCTCAGCACGTTTTTCATAGCCAAGGAGCTCAACATCGGTATGTCTGGGATCGGCTTTGATCTTGTCAAAAAGGGTCAGAACCCGGTACTGATTTCCCTCTAGGTACTGTATGAATTCTCCCTGGTGATATAACAGACATCCGGTTATCCCTAACCTGTGATTATTCTCCTTAGCCTTGACCAGCATTTCCTGGATTCGGTCCAGATGAAATTCAGGCTTAGCCACTGACCGATATACTAAACTGAACATGGCCTGTTACTTTTAGTTTTGGTTGTAAAAATAAAGATAAGGTAAAATTATAAGGCCGGCCGTTAGCTCAGGAAGAAAACCGTTCCATTTTTGCCCGGATCTTATCCAGGCTCAGGTTACCAATACTTCCCATGTGCGTGTGCTTGGCGTCTTTGGGGTAGTTGAATTTCCCATCCTGTACCTGAGAAGCCACTTCTTTATATGCATCCCTGAACGGCATCCCTTCCTTTACCAAAGCATTGAGGGCATCTACCGTAAAGAGAAGGTCGTATTTGCTGTCTTCCAGGATATTTTCCCTGATCCTGATCTTTTTGAGGCTGAAGGCAGTGATATCAAGGCAAGCCTTTAGCTCCTGCACTGCCGGGATGAGCAGGTTTTTAGTGAGTTGGAGATCCCTGTGGTAGCCGCTGGGAAGGTTGATCAACAGTGTCGACAACTGGTTGGGTAGGGATTGGATGAGGTTGCATTTTCCCCGGACCAGCTCGAAGACATCCGGGTTCTTTTTGTGGGGCATGATGCTGCTCCCGGTAGTAAGATCATCCGGGAAGGACACAAAGTTGAAGTTCTGGTTCATGTAGAGGCAAATGTCCATGGCAAATTTTGCCAGGGTTCCACCGACAGAGGCCAAAGCCCGGGCGGCAGACAACTCCACCTTTCCCCTGCCCATCTGTGCGGCGACGGAGTTGTATTTCAGGGTCGAGAAGCCCATTTCCTCGGTGGTCATGGCCCTGTCGATGGGGAAAGAGCTCCCATATCCTGCCGCGCTGCCCAGGGGGTTCTGATCCGCAATATCCGATGCTGCCCTCAGGAATATCATATCGTCAACCAGGCTCTCGGCATAGGCCGAAAACCACATGCCAAAAGAGGAAGGCATGGCTACCTGCAAGTGGGTGTAGCCTGGGAGCAGGTCATTTTTATGACGCTCGGCCAGGCTGAGGAGTACCTCAAAGAGGTCCAGTATCTGGTTTTTGATCACTTGTAATTCTTCTTTTACATACAGCTGCAGGGCCACCAGAACCTGGTCGTTTCTGGAGCGGGCGGTGTGTATTTTCTTTCCGGTGTCCCCGAGTTGCTGGATCAAAAGGAATTCGATCTTGGAATGCATATCCTCAAAGTCGTCTTCGATGGTAAAGGTGCCTTTTTGTATAGTCTGAGCAATGGAATCCAATTCTTTGAGCAAGGCCTTGCTTTCTGCTTCGCTGAGCAGGCCGATGGATTGTAGCATGCGGCAATGCGCTTTAGAGGCAATGACGTCGTATTTGGCCAGCAAAAGATCCAGTTCCCGATCATTCCCCACCGTGAAGCGGTCTATTTTCTCGTTTGTCTTCAGTCCTTTTTCCCAGAGTTTCATGTTGTTTTGTTGTATTTATCATTTCAGGATTTGAGTAAAAATCCGTTGAGCAATTCAATGTACAGAGATATCCCTTCTTCGATCTCGGCGATCCCAATATATTCATTTGCGCTGTGTGAGCGCCTGCTGTCTCCCGGACCTAATTTTAGTGAGGGGCAGCTCAGGGCGGCCTGGTCCGAAAGGGTCGGGGATCCGTAGGTTTCCCTTCCCAGGGAGATCCCACTCTGCACCAGCAGATGGTCCTTTGGTATAGATGAGGAGTTCAGGTGAAGAGATCTGGGATGCATCTTGCAAGGCGCCTGTTGCTGAAGGATCTCCACTATTTCCGCATTCGTGTATTTATCGTTCACCCGAACGTCGATGACCAGTGCCACACTGGCCGGGACCACGTTGTGCTGGCTCCCGCCATTGATCTGGGTGACTGTAAGTTTCACCTCCCCGAGGACATCGGACACTTTCGGAAAATGAAAATCCCGGAACCATTTAAGGACCTCGATGCAGTTGTAAATGGCATTATTATCGTTGGGGTGAGCAGCATGTGAGGGAGTTCCTTCCACCTGGGCGTCGAAAACCACAAGGCCTTTTTCTGCAATGGCCAGTTGCATCAGGGTAGGCTCCCCGACAATGGCCACATCGATAGGAGGGAGGATCTTCAGCATGGAGTTCAGGCCTTTTGGGCCAGAGCTTTCTTCTTCTGCAGAGGCCACGATCACCAGGTTATGGGAAAGGTCTTTTTGATCGTAAAAGTGAGTAAAGGTAGCGATCAGAGAAACCAGGGCACCTCCGGCATCATTGCTTCCCAGCCCAAATAATTTCCCGTCCTCAACTGAAGGAAGAAAGGGGTCGCGAGTATAGGCCGTGTTGGGCCTTACCGTATCGTGGTGGGAATTCAGCAGGAGGGTGGGCTTGCTGTCGTCAAAGTGCTTGTTGAAGGCATAGATATTGTTATCCCTGCGTTTATGAGGAATCCCTCTGCTGATGAACCAGCTTTCCAAAAGGGTAGCTGTTTCGTCTTCTTCCGATGAATAGGATGGGATGGCAATCAGGTCTTTCAGCAGTTCTATCGCCTTCTCTTTCAGTTGGGTGATATCTTCCTTCATAATGTAAGGGTTGTAAATACAGGAGGTTTTGGACTCAGCATCCCGACATTGCCAATACACACCTTATGTACAGAATGGTCGAGGGCGTGGAAACAATTTTCCAGTTTGGGTAACATCCCATCTCCGATGGTTTTCTCTCTGAGCAGGCTGTAATAGGTCTGTTTGTTGATATGTGGGATAACCGATTGGTCGTCTCCCAGGTTAGAGAGCACTCCCGGCTTTTCAAAACAGTAATATAATGTGGTACTATAATCCCGGCTCAGGGCGATAGCCAGTGCTGAAGCGATGGAATCCGCATTGGTATTCAACATCTGCCCTTTGCCATCGTGGGAGAGCGCACAGAAAACGGGAACGAGACCGATTTCCAGAAAGCTGAGTAGTGGGCGTGTCTGTATCCTCTGAATATCCCCTACAAATCCGAAATCTACTGGTTCTGCAGGCCGTCTCACAGCCCTGATGACATCCGCATCTGCCCCGCTTAACCCTATGGCGTTGCAGCCCAGGGCCTGGAGGTCACTGACGATGGTTTTGTTGATGAGTCCGCCGTAGACCATAAGAGCCACTTCCAGGCTTGACTTATCGGTTACCCTCCTTCCATTGACCATGGTAGTCCTGATACCGAGTTTCTCTCCCAGCAGGGTTGCTTTTTTTCCACCCCCGTGAACAAGTACCTTGGGGCCGCTGACCTGATTGAAGTGATTCAGGAAACGGGAGAGTTCGACGCTGTTTTCGATGACATTCCCACCGATCTTAATTACGGACAGAGCAGGTTTCATAAATCTTCCAGAATTTTTAATAGGGCCACCTGAGCCGCAAAGGTTCGGTTGTTAGCCTGATTTATAACAAGGGATTGAGGCCCGTCAAGTACAGCATCCTCCACAACTACGTTACGCCTTATGGGCAGGCAGTGCATGAATCGGGCTTTTCCTAGTTTTTCCTTTGTCAACATCCATTGGGGATCTGAATGTAATACGGCACCATAGGGTTCGGATGCACTCCAGTTCTTTACATAGATGAAGTCGGCATCCCTAAGTGCGCTTACCTGGTCGTTTGAAACCGGAGTGTTCCCAACGATCCCGGGATGGAGTTCATACCCCGGGGGGTGGGTAATACTGAGTTGGTAATTGGGATCCTTTTGCATGATACGGACAAAGGAGTTGGCCACAGCCTGAGGCAGGGCCCTGGGGTGAGGAGCCCATGAAAGGACGATCCTTGGCTTTTCCACCTGCCGGTGTTCCTCTATGGTGATCAGATCAGCAAGGGCCTGCAGGGGATGGCCCGTGGCACTTTCCATATTGAGAATGGGGATCGTGGCATATTTCTTAAATCCGTTGAGCACTTTCTCGGCCTGGTCCAGCTCACGATTTTGCAGGGTAGCAAAAGCCCTTACTCCCAGCACATCACAATACTGGGATATAACCCGGGCAGCCTCCCTGATGTGTTCTGCCTTGCCTCCGTCCATGATGGTGCCATCTTCGAACTCCAACGCCCAGCCTTCGCTGCCGATATTCATGGTCATACAATGCAACCCGAGGTGATGGGCGGCCTTCTGTGTGCTGAGTCGGGTTCTCAGACTGCTGTTGAAGAACAAAAGGCCAAGTACTTTTCCCCGACCCAGATCCTGAAATTTATAGGGTTCTTTTTTGCAGGCTAAGGCCAGAGACAACCAAGAGGAAATCGAATCTATATCGTCTACGTGAAGGAAGTGTTTCATGACAGTTCCTGTTTTAAAGCTGTAAAAAATTGATCTATGTGCTCCTTCCCTATGTTCAGTGCCGGAAGGATTCGCAGGACCTTTTTGTCCTTGGCACTACCCGTAAAGATCCGCTGGTTGGTGATAAGCCTTTTCCGCAGTGGAGCTACTTCAAAATCGAACTCCAGGCCCAGCATAAGACCCTTTCCTTTGACCCTTTTTACCTCGGGGATCTCAGAGGCGATCTGGGTGAAATAAGCGCCTAGTCGATCTGCATTTTCCATCAGTTTTTCTTTCTCCAGGACCTCCAGAACTGCAAGGGTAGCTGCACAGGCGAGGTGATTACCCCCAAAGGTGGTGCCGAGCATTCCGTGACTGGCTTTGATAGAGGGATGTATAAGAATTCCGCCTACGGGAAAACCATTGCCCATGCCTTTGGCCATGGAAATAATATCGGGCGTAATGCCGTGGTGCTGATACGCAAAGAACTTCCCGGTCCTCCCGAATCCCGATTGCACCTCATCGGCAATGAGGACTACATCGTGTTCCTTGCAGAGGGAGGCCAGTTCCCGGTAGTAAGCAGTTGAAGGTTGATCCAGTCCGCCTACGCCCTGAATAGCCTCCAGGATCACGGCGCACACATCCCCCTTTGTTAATTCATCCTCTAGTCCTTTTCTATCTTCAAAAGGCAGAAAGGTGACGTGTTGCTGTTTGTTGATCGGGGCATTAATTGCGGGATTGTCTGTGGCTGCCACCGCTGCTGAAGTACGGCCGTGAAAGCTGTTATGAAAGGCGATCACCCGGCGCTTTCCAGTATGAAAAGATGCGAGTTTGAGGGCGTTTTCATTGGCCTCTGCCCCTGAGTTGCACAGGAACAGGTGGTAGTCGTCACAACCGGATTGTTGACCGAGCTTCCCCAGCAACTCATGTTGCAGAGGGTTCCGGACCGCATTGCTGTAGAAGCCTATCCTGTCCAGTTGGTCCTTGAGCCTCCTGATGTAGTGAGGATGCCCGTGCCCAATGGAGATAACGGCGTGCCCGCCGTACAGATCCAGGTATTCCTTATCCTGGTCATCCCTCAGGGTGACACCCGATGCGGAGACCGGAGTTATGTCGTAAAGGGGATATACATCAAACAGTTCCATACTATCCTTTTCTGATCTGACTGATCTTTTCAAATGAAGCGACGATTCCCCGGATCAGCGATGAACTGAGCCCCTGGTGTTCCATTTCGTTAAGTCCTTCAATCGTGCAGCCCATGGGTGTGGTTACCCGGTCTATTTCTTCTTCCGGATGGTTGCCGGATTCGATCAGGAGGGAAGCCGCCCCGTTGCAAGTGTGCATGGCGAGTTCCTGGGCCTCCCTGGCATCAAACCCCAGCTGTATTGCTCCCTGGGTGGTGGCCCGTATCAGCCTCATCCAGAATGCGATCCCGCTGGCACAGATAACCGTCGCTGCCTGCATCTGGGACTCCGGTATCTCCATGGAATGCCCCATGCGGTTGAAGATGGCCTTGGCCAGTTCAATGCGCTTGGCTCCCCGGACATTGCCGCAAAGACAGGTCATTGACCGCCCCACGGAGATCGCGGTATTGGGCATACTGCGAATGATGAAAGCATCCTTCCCTATAATGGATTCTATCTTGTCAATACTGAACCCGGTGATCGTGGAGATGACCACGTGCTTTTCGTTGAGCAGGTCCTTTACCTCATGCAAAATGGCTTCAAAATGACCCGGTTGGACGGCAAAGATCAGGATATCCGATTCCCGCACGGCCAGGCTATTGTCTGAGGTTACAGTTACATTGCCATATTTTTCGTATTCCTCAATGGATGCGGTATGCCTCTTGGTGAGGTACATGGTGGTGGCTCCGTTGCTGTGCAGGATGCCTTTGGCTATGGAAATCCCGAGGTTTCCTGCTCCTATGATTGCGATCTTCATGGTATATTTTTCAGGGTTGGTTTTGCGTTCAAAATACAATGGATTTAAGGTTCAGGCCGGCCCCTTCTTCCAGACCGAACATCAGGTTCATGTTTTGCACAGCTTGCCCGCTGGCCCCCTTGAGCAAGTTGTCTATGGCGGAAGCAATGAGGATCACCCCGTCGTGCACAAGTATGTGCAGATGGCAGAAATTCGTGTTCACAACCTGCTTCAGGCTGATGGATTCCGGGGAGACACAGGTGAACCGGGCCGACCGGTAGTAATCCCTGTAGATAGTTTCAGCCTCCTTTTGGGAACCTTCAAATGTTGTATAGGCGGTAGCCCAGATCCCGCGGGTAAAATCACCCCGGTTGGGCACAAACCAGAGGGCACCTTTTTTGGGGTGCCTGAAGTTGAGGCTCTCCTCGATCTCCTCCAGATGCTGATGAGTAAAGGCCTTGTAATGAGACATGTTGTTTTCCCGCCAGCTGAAATGGGTTGTGGGTGAGAGGCTCGCACCTGCCCCGGTGGAGCCTGTTGTGGCGTTGATGTGAATGTCCTTGTCCAGGAGTCTTGCTCCGGCGAGGGGTAATAGAGCCAGCTGTATAGCGGTGGCAAAACATCCGGGATTGGCAATGTTGGTCGCGTTTTTGATCTCATCAGAATAGAGTTCGGGAAGACCGTAGACAAAAGTCCTGTCTTTAAAGTTCTGGTCCTTCCTAAGCCGAAAATCCCGACTGAGGTCGATGATCCTCGTGTTTTTAAAGAATGAGTTATCCTCCAGGAATTTTCTGGAATTTCCGTGTCCCAGACAAAGAAAGACCACATCTACATCCGGGTCTATCCGGTCAGTAAACTTCATGGAAGTCACCCCGAGCAGATCGGGATGAGCGGTCGATATCCCTTGTCCGGCCCGTGTGGTGCTAAAAACAAAGTCGATCTCAACCCCTGGGTGGTGGAGTAAAAGTCGGATCAACTCTCCCCCGGTATATCCGGAACCTCCTATAATGCCAGCTTTAATCATGGGATGACTGTATTTGATTGGCGATCTTTCCGGGGTTAGACAGGATCTTGATAAAGCCCTTGGCATCCTGTGCAGACCAGGCGTTGTTCATCTCCCCGTAGCTTCCAAAGCCAGCAGACATCAGGTCGTGTTCTGACCGTATGCCGTTGAGCTCGAAGCGATACGGATAGAGGGTTAGCAATACCTCCCCGCTGACGTTTTTCTGGGTGTCGATGAGGAAGGCCTCAATATTTCGCATGACTGCGTCCAGATAATTTCCTTCGTGCAGCAACATGCCATAGAAATTCCCCAGTTGTTCCTTCTGGAACTGTTGCCATTTGCTCAGGGTATGTTTTTCAAGTAGGTGATGGGCTTTTAAGATGATAAGGGCGGCTGCCGCTTCAAATCCAACCCGGCCTTTGATCCCGATGATGGTATCCCCCACGTGGATATCCCGACCTATGGCATAGGCCGATGCTATTTCTTCCAGTTCCTTAATATTTTGAACGGGGTCACCTGGTTTTCCATTGATCCCAGTGAGTTCCCCTTTGGTAAAGGTCAGGCTGATCTGCCTGGGATCTTCTTCAGTCAACGGACTGGGATAGGCTGCTTCGGGAAGTCCTTTATCTGAGGTCAAGGTTTCTGCACCCCCTACAGAGGTACCCCAAAGCCCCTTGTTTACCGGATACTTGGCCTTTTCCCAGGAGTAATTGACCCCCCGATTTCTCAGGTAGTCGATCTCCGCTTCCCTGGACAACTGCTGATCCCTGATGGGGGTGATGATCTCGATCTCCGGTGCCATGATCTGGAAGATCATGTCAAACCTCACCTGGTCGTTCCCTGCTCCCGTGCTTCCGTGCGCTATGGCTACGGCCCCTATCTCCCGGGCGTATTTCGCGATCTCCATGGCCTGGACGATCCTCTCGGCGCTAACGCTTAGCGGATAGGTGTTATTTCTAAGGACATTTCCATAGATCAGGTATTTCACCACCTTGTCGTAAAAGGTTTGTACGGCTTCTATCGCCCGGTAAGTACTCGCTCCCAGTTCCAGGGCTTTTGTTTTAATATCCCGGATCTCAGCGGTGGTAAATCCACCCGTGTTGACGGTTACAGCATGGACCTCATATTCCAGATCTGCGGAGAGATGCATGGCGCAATACGACGTGTCCAAACCTCCGGAATAGGCGAGCACCAATTTTCTTTTAGTTGCTTTTTCTGTTTTCATTTCAGGTTTTCTTCTTTTTGAGCAGGAGCTGTTCTTTGATACTTTTTAGTCTTTCAAAGGTTTTGTTGTTCACCTTTCTCTTGTCTTGGCTGGCATGAGCAGGATCGTACAACATCCCGGTACAAAGGCACATTTTCTGTTCCGTTCGCGTTAGGATATCGAAATTCTTGCAGGTCTGGCACCCTTTCCAAAATTCGGGATCATCTGTGAGTTCAGAGAACGTCACCGGCTTGTAGCCCAGCTCATAGTTCATTTTCATAACCGCCAGGCCTGTAGTGATCCCGAAGATCTTGGCATCGGGGAATTTTTTTCTCGACAGGTCGAATATGGCCTTTTTGATCTTTTATGCCAGTCCCTGGTTGCGGTAATCGGGATGGACGATCAAGCCGGAATTAGCGACAAATTTCTGGTGTCCCCATACCTCTATATAACAGAACCCTGCGAACCTGTCCCCGTCCAGTGCAATCACAGCATTGCCGTTTACCAGTCTTTTGATGATGTATTCCGGAGTCCTTTTGGCAATCCCCGTTCCCCTGACCTTGGCAGACTCAGAAATGGTCTCACTGATGACGGTAGCGTATTTGATATGGGATTCGTTAGCAATTACGATGTCCATTGCTTATAAAATTAATCGAAAAATGTAAAAACTTGAGGTCGATGCGGAAATGGACTCACCTATTTCCAAGAGAGTAGTACACCCTTACGGGCGGCGGCGTGTGGGCACAAGATTGCGAAGTACCTGTGAGGTACCGGCAGATAAGAATATATGCACGAATACATTCATAGTGTTAAATGTACAAATTAATCCGAACCGGCCTCAATTCCCCCTTAATTTTTGGGAATTAATGGATACAGACTGCGATGTTTGAACAATTCGTAAAGCAGGAAGGCATATACCGATAAATATTCAACGATCAGAAATCCCATGGATTCTTCGACGATGGGATCTGTGCGGTAGGCCGAATAGCTCAGGATCAGGGTAGCAGACCACAGAAGGGGATAGCGGAACTCCGTAAACAGACACAATACCACAAGGAAGATTACATACCAGGGATGTACCGTAGGGCTGAGGAAAAGATACGCTGTCAGGATCATTAGCATGGACTGCATCAGAACCTGTGGTTGGGAATTTTTCTTTAGTAGTGTAAGGATACCGACCCACGTGATCACCAGGATTGGAAAGACCTTTCCGTAAACCTTGATGGCCTCCCAGGGCGGGAGATCAAATCGCAGCCCAAGGTGTTTGACTACGTTGTAGATACTGGCGTTGAATTCAAAATTAGAGAACCACAGGGAAAGGGTAGCCGTATAATTTTCAGCAAACACGGGGTGATAAAAAGGGATAGCAGTGATGGCAACCCCTGCTATGACCATGAGATTGAAGGCCATTCCCCTCCAAAGCCCCCAGGTCCTGAAGAATAGCGGAAGGAACATCAGAGGGATGAGTTTGACCGATATTGCGAGGGACAGGAACCCTGCCGCCGGGATCCATTTCTTCAGGCAGATCCAATGGATGGAGCAGAGGAAAAAGAACAGCATAACCCCTTCAAAATGGAGGTTACCGCCCAGTTCCACGATCACAAGTGGATTGAGAAAATACCAAAAGATAAGGTGGGGTGATTTGTTGATGAACTTCAGGATCTTCCTCCCGAAATAAAAGATACCCAAGTCTGCCAGTAAGAGGATAAGTCGCATGGAGATCAGAGATCCCATCAGTTTACCACCGCCCAGCCAGACAGACAGGCCGTAGAGCAGCTGACTCAAAGGGGGGTAATTGCTGAAATGCGAAGCGCTGAGAGGGCCCATTCCCTCGAGGAGTCGATCGCCGTCGGGAATACTGATACCTGTCTTTTCAAGGAGTTCAGATGGGATATGGAGGAAAGGGTTCTCCCCCATGATGACCAGGTGTCCGTCCCAGATAAAGCGATAGAAATCCTGGGAAAGGTTAGGGATGGAAAAGAGGAAGATCAGTCGAAAGAGTAGTCCCAAAACAAGGAGAAATCTAAAATTCCATTTCTCGAACTGTATCAGTTTGTAACAAATGAAGAACAATGCGGTATATAGTCCGAAGAGCTTCGCGAACTCAGAGCGTTCCAGGTGATATCCCAGGGTGTAGTAGAACACACCGCACAGCAAGGAGAGCAGGATGGGTACCTTGTGGAGGTTCCAGTAGCTCAGCACGGGATTCGACATACTCTGAAGGGTAGTTGGTTTCTGCAAATAACAGAAAAAAAGGGGAATACCTGTAAAAAAACAAAGAGCCTTTATCAGGTGATAAAGGCTCTACGTCATCTATTAATTGGAGGCTAATTATAGGTGTTTTTTCCCTATGCTTTAGCGGTCAGCGAATTGAAGAAGACAAAGCCGAAGCCGAGGAAGAGCATAAAATGGAATGGGAACAACCCGAAATCATTCAGCGGAATGGCGCTGTACATTCCGAATAGGAAGTACACCATCAGAGCAAATTCAAGGATCATATTCGGGGAAAGTTTGTTGACCAGGTACTTGTTCCCCTTCCAGCTGTCTGTAAGGCTGTTGATATTGAACTTAGGAGTTCTTACAAACTCGCTGCGCTTGCCCATGTGTCCTTCCAAGACAGCCACTGTATTGTGCAATGAAAAGCCCAGGGCCACCGAGAAAAATGTAAAGAACAACTTGATGTAATCTATGAAATTGTCGAAACTGCTCCCCTGAATACTCTTGTAGGTAAACCAATAGCAGATAAAAAGGATGATCGTAGAGACGATGAAGAAACTGGTCACTTCAAAGACCCAGCCCAGATGTCCATAGGTGTTCTTAATGTACAGCATAGGGATGCTGAGTATGGCCACCAGGAACACGAACAGAAACATGGAGCTGTTGAGCAGGTGCATCACCCCGTGGAACTTGGTCTTGAAGGGGATGTTCTTAGCGCTGATGACATTGAGGACTGTTTTCCTGAAGTTCTCGGCACCCCCTTTGTTCCAGCGAAATTGCTGAGAGCGGGCGGCACTGATTACCACGGGCAGTTCTGCCGGGGTCTCAACGTCCTCGAGGTATTTGAATTTCCAGTTCTTAAGCTGTGCGCGGTAGCTGAGGTCGAGGTCTTCGGTAAGCGTGTCACCTTCCCAGTTCCCTGCGTCGAGGATACACTCTTTTCTCCAGATACCGGCAGTACCATTGAAGTTGATAAAGTGTCCTTTTGCGTTTCTTCCAACCTGTTCCAGGGTAAAGTGCGCATCGAGGGCAAAAGCCTGAATACGGGTCAGGATGGAATAATCACGGTTGATGTGTCCCCAGCGTGTCTGCACCACCCCAATTTCCTCGTCCTTAAAATAGATGACCGTCTTTTTCAACCAGTCCGGATCCGGAAGGAAGTCGGCATCAAAGATGGCGATAAAATCTCCCTTGGCGATCTTGAGTCCCTCTTTCAGGGCACCGGCCTTAAATCCCTGGCGGTTCTCCCTGCGAATGTGTTTGATGTCGATCCCGGCTTCCTGCAATTCAGCTATCCTTCTGGCCGTTTGGTCTACGGAGTCATCCGTGGAGTCATCCAGCACCTGGATCTCGAGCTTGCTTTTGGGGTAGGCAATTTTTGCGATATTATCCAAAAGGCGCTCTACCACGTACTCTTCGTTATATATCGGCAATTGAATGGTCACCGAAGGGATCTCTTTGGGATCCATCAGATTGAATTTCGGTGCTTCTTTCTGGGTCTTTTTAAACCCGAGGTAGTTCAGCAATAAATTCAGCTGAGCCAGGCTGTAGAAAAAGATCAGTACCAGCGCCAGGCTGTAGATTCCGATAATGATGTAAGCAATTGTTAAACCCATTTTATTTTATGCTGTATTTAAATATCCAACCCAGGATTTTTATGCCGGCAAATATAGTACCTTTTACAGTACCAGACACCTTCGAGATGCCAATTCTTTTTTTGTAACGCACTGGTACTTCGGTATATGCTATCTTCTTTTTAAGCACTTTTAACTGCATTTCCACCGTCCAACCATAGGTTTTGTCTTCCATCCCGAGGGATAAAAGTGTTTCGTACCGTATGGCGCGGAAAGGCCCGAGATCAGTGAATTTTGATCCGTATATCATCCTCATTAAGAACGTGGCCAACCCATTGCCGAAGGTCTGTTGCGGGGTCATGGAGCCCTTTTCTCGCAACGCACTTGTCCTGGCACCCACCACAAAATCTACATCATTGTCCAGGATCGGCCTTATCACTTTGTGGAGATCCTCCGGGTAATCCGAATAATCTCCGTCCATAAATACGACAATGGAGGGGGTTTTGGATCTGTCCTTCAAATATTTTATTCCTTTGAGACAGGCATGACCGTACCCCATTTTTTCTTCGTGAAGAACGGTGGCCCCGGCTGCCTCAGCCACGACTGCCGTATCGTCTGTGGATTTGTTGTTGACCACCACGGTCTCTGAGACCACGTCGGGTATCTCGGCGATCACATGGCTGATGGAATCCGCCTCGTTAAATGCAGGAATAATGACAACGATCTCCATTGTGGGTTTCACCGGGTGGTATTTTTAGAATGGTAAAGGCGTAAAAGTAGGGAATACCTTCACTTTTTGTTGACGAGTTTCATTAAATCTACATCGTTACCCAGGAGGATCTCGGTGGGATTGATCCTGCCTTTTTCGGGTCCGTTTTCCAGTTTGAGGACCCCTCTTGGACATACGGCGGAACAAATCCCGCAACCCACACAGCTCGAGCGGATAATGTTCTCCCCTTTCTGAGCGTAAGCCCTTACGTCTATACCTTGTTCACAGTACGTGGAACAATTTCCGCAGGAGATGCATTGTCCGCCATTGGTAGTGATACGGAATCTGGATTTAAAGCGCTGTACAAAACCCAGGTAAGCGGCCAGGGGACAGCCAAACCTGCACCAGACACGGTTGCCGAAAATCGGATAGAACCCGGTTCCCACCACCCCGGCAAAGACGGAGCCGATGAGCAGGCTGTACGTATTCTGAACCCCTGAAGTCTTGATCCCAAGGACCGTCCCAGTCTCTGTGAAAAAGCTGTACAGGGTCATCAAGGTCATCCCCACAGCGAAGACGAGCACCCCATGGACCAGCCAGCGTTCTATCCTCCATGACAAGAGGGTCTTACTGGAATGCTGTCTGTAGGGGTCTCCCAGGGTTTCGGCCAGGCCGCCGCATCCGCATACCCATGAACAGTACCACCGCTTCCCGAAGAAGTAGACCATGACGGGTACTACAACGAGGGTGAGGGCAGTTCCCCAGACGAGGATGAAAATTCCGATACCTCCGCTGTTGATCAGGGAGCGAAGATTCCACTGGAAGAAGAAATCATAGTCGAGGGGGAAGGCATTCTTGAAATCGTAATAAGGCATCTGTAGGCGCACCATGATCTCCGGGATCAAAAAGGCGAAGACGATCTGGAAGAAAAGTACAGAGGTGGTCCTGATCATCTGGTAGCGGTTATGCCGGTATTTGATGTACATCCTCACCCCCATAACGGTCATTACCGTGCAGTACATGAAACCGTAGACAAACCAGTGCCCGGCAGGGTTGCCGCTGAGGGCCTTACTGATGGGGTCCACCAGATAGGTCCAGTTCACAGCGTACTGCGGCTGGAAATAAAGCACCAGGTAAAATGCGATCAGGTAAAAGAAGACCACCCAGGCGATCGAGCCCCGGTTTGTGGCATTACGATGGTAGATACCATTGTTCTTGATCCCCTTGCTCCCCAGCAAAACCACATTCGGCAGGATAAACATCAGTGCCCCGATGATCCCGAGGCCAAAGGTAAGCCACCACATCAGTCCCTTCCGGGTTGCAATAAAGCCGGTGCCTGCATCTTTGCCTATAGCTGCGGCAATATCCTGAGGTTTAGCGTAGATCACCTTGTTGTATTCTTTCTTCTTTCGGTGGCTGGTATTGGCTTCCTCCAAAGCTCCGGCAATGATGGACGACAGGGTATACATCCCATTAAAATCCCGATCCACGACCTTATCTTCCACAGCCTCGATAAAAAGCTCACTCCTGATCCCTTTTTCCTCTGTAAACCGCTCCCAGTTCTCCTGGGTCAGCCTGAACGTCCCAAGGAAGGGGAGTGCTGTAAAGGTCAGAAGGCCGACCAGAAAAATAATGAGACCGCTTTGTTTGATTGCTTTCATCCCCTGCCTCTTGATGTGGTTAAAAAAATTCGCTTCCAGCTTTTCTTTTTCGGTCGGATGTCAGTACCGAAGGTGGCATTGAAATGCTCGGCGATCTCGCCTTCGTACTCATCATAGAATTCGGGGTCGAAATTGGCATCCCGGAGGTATTCCATCACGTGGTCTACTGTCCTGCCTTCCGTTAACCAGCGGTCGATTACCTCGTGCCGCATGCGGATGCCGAAAGTGTTGATTCCGAGAAAACGCCGGTCTTCTTTACTGAATGCAATGGTGATGCAGATCTTTTCTTCGGCATGCCGCCAGTGAAAATGTTGTTCCTGAGGTTTGCGTGACTTTGCACTTAACACCCAGCCGTATGTCTGATATTCGATATCGAGAAATTTAGCCGAGTTGAACCAGTGACTGGGATTGTACTTCATTCGTCGTCCGCACAGGGTCTGAGCCACCACTTCTCCCATCATCCGACCTGTATACCAAACCGCCTCTACGGGGCGCCTGTTGCCGATGGCCTCCCGTTGCTCTGCACAATCCCCGATGGCGTATACATCCGGGATGTTCGTCTCCAGGTAACGATTGACCAGTACCCCTTTGTTGAGTTCTATGCCCGAGTCTTTCAGAAAATCAACATTCGGGCTGACCCCTGCCGTGAGCCCGACGAAATTACACCCAATGGTCTCTCCCTGGTCCGTTACTACCGCCTGTACCCGTCCCTGTTCGTCCGGAAGGATCTCTTTAAGGTTGGTGCTGAGGCGTAAGTCTATGTGGTGTTCTCTTATGTGTTCATTGATCATTTGGGATTCCCCTTCAGGAAGCACGCCATTCCAAAAACTGCTCTCGCGCACGAGGAAGGTCACGGGGATGTCCCGGCTCCTGAGCATTTCTGCAAGTTCAATCCCTATGAGTCCGCCTCCTACAATGACCGCACGGTGGCATACCTCCTTGTTCGGGGCATCTATCTCCAGTTGTTCGAGCTCCTGTTTGGAATAAAGCCCCTGAACGCCTTTCAGGTCCTGGCCGGGCCAGCCGAAACGGTTTGGTTTGGAGCCTGTGGCGATGATGAGCTTATCATAGGGCAGGGGTTGCCCTTCCCTGAGAAGGAGTTGCTTGTTCTCATGATCCACTTTTTCCACATAGCCGAAGACCAGATCGATCCGGTTTTTTTTCCAAAACCAGTTCTCGTAAGGCTGGGTGTGTTCAAATTTCATATGCCCCATGTATACGTACATCAGGGCTGTTCGGGAAAAGAAGTACTCGCTTTCTGCCGAGATGACGACAATACGCTTATCCGACAGTTTGCGGATATGCCTGGCAGCGGTAATGCCGGAAATGCCGTTGCCAATAATCGCGATTGTTTCCATGTAATCGGTCAGGTTTGCTACTTGAGTCGGATTAAAGATAAGAACTTAACAATGGGCGGAGGGGCCGGTTCCTAAATATTGTATTTTTGAGGAAAGACCATCTCATCTATGAAAAAGCTCCAGCTGTTGCTCTTTGTCTTACTGCAAGTTTCTTGCAGCAGCCAATACGTTGGAAAGATCAACGGGGTGAGCTTTGTGGCCTCCAGGGATGCAGCCTCGGAGGAGCATATCACCCCGGTCAAGGAGATCTACGCAGATCACGCGGC
The DNA here is from genome assembly GCA_965364605.1 of uncultured Muriicola sp. GTDB lineage: Bacteria > Bacteroidota > Bacteroidia > Flavobacteriales > Flavobacteriaceae > Muriicola. The sequence continues at coordinate 3,384 of CBDTYM010000011.1, read as the reverse complement.
TGTGATGCCCTTCGGTTTTATTCGTGAAGTGAATTCTCCGGAGATCATCTTCGATACGGAAAGACAATGGTATGGGGAAACACGCCTGGGGGCTAAGCAGTACATCGAACTCCTCCACAGGAATGGGATACAGGTGATGCTCAAACCCCAGATCTGGATATGGAGAGGGGTATTCACAGGCGAGCTGGAAATGGATTCCGAGGAGAACTGGGCCCGCCTAGAAAACAGTTACGAAAAATTTATCCTCACCTATGCCACCCTTGCTGAAGAAACCCGGACAGAGATCTTTTGCATTGGTACAGAACTGGAAAAGTTTGTGAAAGAGCGTCCTGAATACTGGAAAGCCCTTGTTGAGAAAATTCGGGGGGTGTACCGAGGAAAACTGACCTATGCCGCCAACTGGGATGAATACAACCGCTTTCCCCTCTGGGCCTCCCTCGATTATATCGGTATCGATGCGTACTTCCCTTTATCCGAATCAAGGACTCCCACGGTAGAGGAACTGAAATCGGGGTGGAAACCCTGGAAAGAGAAGATTTCGGCCCTGTCCGTGGCTGAGGACCGCCCCGTCCTTTTTACGGAATTCGGCTACAGGAGCATGGATTACACGGCCAAAAAACCCTGGCTGGTGGACCAGGATGAGGAAGGGGTTAACCTGGAGGGGCAGGTGAATGCCAAAAAGGCCATCTTTGAATCTTTTTGGGATGAGGACTGGTTTGCCGGGGGCTTTGTCTGGAAGTGGTTTATCAATCACGAGCGATCGGGCGGACCCAATGATAACCGGTTCACCCCTCAGAACAAACCCGCCCAGGAGGTGATCCGTACCTTTTACAGGATTTACCGATAGGTCTGTCTGATGTTCTTTCGGTAATAGGCATATAGAGCTTCGGGACCCTTGCCCCGGTAGTAGAGCAAATGGATACAGGCAAAGTGGTACTGCAGCCTGAACCTCCCGTTCAGGGAATACTTCCTGGCCGAGGTGCGCAAGACCAGAGGCAGTACCTGGAATTTGGCCTTGCGGTATATCCTGCTGATAAATTCGTTGTCTTCGTAAACCATATATCGCTCATCAAAACCTCCCAGGGATTCAAAAAGGGTTCGGGAAATGAAGAGTGACTGGTCTCCACCCCGGCAGATGGCGATATTGAAACGGGAGAACCAGGCGAAGAAACGGAGAAAGAGACTTGGACTGTCGAATTCCAGCCTGAAGCAACCGGACGGAATATTCTCACCAACAGCTTGCAGAATGACTGTGTCGTAATTCTGTGGGGGGAAACTGTCGGCGTGGAGGAAATAGAGTACTCCTCCCTTTGCGACCCCCGCCCCTTTATTCATCTGGCGGGCCCTGCCTTTTGAGGATTTCAGCACAATTGCACCGAGGGAATCTGCGACAATAGCAGACCTGTCTTCACTACCCCCGTCTACCACAATGATCTCCAGATGTTCAGGATTTGCAGCTGAGGAATTCAGGTATGGGATAAGTTCCTTAAGGTTTTCTTCTTCGTTCAGCACAGGGATGACGACGCTGAGAGCGGGCTTGGCCTTATTTTTCATTGAGGCTCCAGTCATAGGGCAGGTAAGAGATACCTGTGGTTTCCCGGAGTCTGACCTCCGTGTAAGGCTGCAGGAAGCTGATCAGGCTGCGTTTTTGCATAAAATCCCCCCTGTACCATTTGAAGATAGCAGAGAGGTAAACCTCCTCTGGAGTTAATCTGTTCCTGCTTTCGTCGTTGACGAAGTCCATGGTCACCAATTGCAGATCCAACTCCATCCCTGCTGCGGTAAAGGCCCGGTTGAGTAACTTCGGGCAGGATATGGAGGCGCAGTTGATCGCAAAATGTATTCGGGGCTCGTTCATATTGCGCAGGATGCTGTGTTCTATCTTGTTCAGGGAGATACTGTCAGTGCCTAACCGTATCCTTTTTCTCCCCCAGGGATTTTTGATATCCTTAATGCTCTTCAAGGGGTATTTATCGAGAATGAGCTGCACCGTAGCCGCATTGTACAAATTGATATAAAACGCCAGTTGTTCATAGCGGGAGTCGGCAGAGGCTGGCTCATTATCCCCGAGGTACGAGAGATAGTCGTCCAGTTCGGACCTGCTTTTTTGAAACCCCTTGTAGTCTACAAAGCCCTCCTCTGAAACGTATTTTTTGAGGAGTTTGTCCCAGGCACTGTGGTCGAGGCCCTGTGCATGGACCTCTGATAGAGCAGGAGCCAATATCAGGGTCAGCCAAAAAACGAGGAAGGGGGTCTTCATAGCTTACAAATTAACAGCAACCGCCCCCGTCATAATGCCAGGTGCTTTCGCTGATGTGGATAGGTTCACCCAGGCTGCTCAGGGCAGTGGCCGTCTTATCACAAACAGCCAGTGGCTGGTTTTGCAGGAGCACGTGTCCTTTTTTATCATCCAGATAGGGTTCTGCTCCATAGTAGATAGCTGTTTTACCTGTAAATACGCAGGGACCATCCTCAGGCATGGGATCTTTGATGGCTGCGATCTCAATGGATTCGATGTGGATCAGTTCGTCTGTAGGATAATGGTTGGGAGACAGTACCCTGTAGGATTTACGTGCCCGGATCTCGATGGTGCCAAAACCGGCATCGGTCAGGACCTTGACGTACTCCCGAATAGGTATGCTCCCGCTTAGGCACTGAGCCCTCAGGCGATCATCATTTCTCAGGGTTTCATTCATGGGCTGTTCACAGACCGGGTCACTCATCACCAGCCTGCCATGGGGTTTTAATACCCGGTACATCTCGGCCACCGCCTTTTTCAGATCTTCGGTCTTGAAGATATTGAACAGACAATTCTGGGCCGCAACGTCTATGCTTTCACTTTCTATAGGTAGATTCAGGGCATCCCCTTTCACCAGATTGACAAATTTGCTGTTGAACCAGGGATTTTCTTCCTCCGCGATCTTGAAATTTGTTTTGCAGGCTTCCAGCATTTCATCCACTACATCAACCCCGGTCACACCGCCGGGTTGCCTGGAAAAATAGGCGAATTGAAGCAGTTCCATACCACCCCCTACACCCACGTAGAGAACTTTGGGATTGTTGACGAGATCCGAGGCCGAGACCGTGCTGCCGCAACCGTAGTTCATTTCCTGCATGATGGTTGGGATAGACAGGCCCGGAAGTTGCCAGACGGGATTGGTAGTACAGCACAGACCAACATCGGGAGTCATGGCGGCCTGTTTGTAAAGGTCGTTGGTCGCTTCTAAATAACTCATAGCAATTCGATTAATTCGGTGAACAGGGTGATCATCTTGGGTTCGGTCCTTCCGGCTACTTCCAGGATCTCCGAAACATTGACTGGTTCGAGGTTGTCCGGGTCGCATTCATCGGTGAGAACAGAAACCGCTATAACAGGTAGTCGTA
>CBDTYM010000010.1:0-42186 GCA_965364605.1 uncultured Muriicola sp. | reverse complement strand
TCCTCATCGACTCCCTTGGGTTCATCCCCAATGGCACCCGGGCATACTATCTAACCCGGTCCCAGCCTCCTTTTTACGCCCTCATGGTAGACGCGATCAGCAGGGAGGAGCAGGACCTTTTTGTTGATTATTTACCGTTTATCCAGAAGGAATACGATTTTTGGATGAAAGGGAAAAAGGAGTTGGGGGAACCTTATTCTGCCAGCAGGTATGTCGTAAGACTGGAAGGGGATCGTATCCTGAACCGGTATTGGGACTCGGGTACTTCCCCAAGACCTGAGGCCTATAAGGAAGATCATCATCTGGCTGATGGTCTTGACTCAGATGACGAAAAGAAAGATTTATATACCCACCTGAGGTCAGGTGCAGCCTCTGGATGGGACTTTAGTAGCAGATGGTATCTCAGGGAAGGGGATTTCGGTTCGACCAGCACGGCTGATATCCTACCGATTGACCTCAATTGTCTTCTTTATTTTATGGAGAAGAGTATTGCCAGGGGATATGCCCTTAAAGAAGACGGGGAGAATGAAGCCCTGTTTCTCGACAAGGCAGATGCCAGAAAGACCGCCATTCAGGAGCTATTCTGGAATCCGGCAGAGAAGTATTTTTACGATTTCAACTTTTCGCAAAGGACAGCGGGCAGGACCGCAACGCTGGCCGGTGTCTTTCCTCTCTTCTTTGAACTGGCCACTGCAGAACAGGCAGCCGCAGTAAAGGACAGACTCATGACCCAATTCCTGAAGGAAGGTGGCCTGGTCACTACCCTTGAGGACTCGGGACAGCAATGGGACGCTCCGAATGGTTGGGCGCCCCTTCAATATGTGGCGGTGGAAGGACTGCTGAACTACGGCTATGTCGATGAGGCCAGGACCATTATGGAGAGGTGGCTTGCACTGAACGAACGCGTTTACAGGGATACCGGCATGATGATGGAAAAATACAATGTGGAAGACATCACCCTGCCTTCCGGAGGAGGGGAATATGAAACCCAGGACGGTTTCGGATGGACAAACGGGGTAGCCCTTGTATTCAGGTCCCTGCTGGATGCCATGGAACCTGTCGAATAGGTTCTTGAATGACCGATCCTGCTTTTATTCTTCTTTTTTCTCGGTAGTACCGCTACCCTTTCTTGACTCAAGTGCCTGTTTGCTCAGGCTGGCCAGGTTAAAGTTGGGCTCTAATGCAAGGGCTTCATCTATGGTTGCGATGGCGGTATCGATATTGCTGTGGTCCATATTGTACTGTACCAGGCCCTTGAGGTGCAACAAGGCTGCCCTGAGGGAAACCTCATAGGGTTGCTGTCTTTCGTAAAAGGCATAGGTCATACCTTCCTGTACTTCACTCATACCGGCTTCGATATCTGCCATGGCCCCTTCATTGTCGCCTGTCTGAATCTTAAGGTCGGCGAGTTCATAAGCGAGGTAGGCATTCGGTGATCTTTTATTCAGGATCTCAAACTGCTCCAGGGCCCTTTTGGGCTGGTTTATAGCTTTGAGGCTGATGGCTTTTACCTGCACGGCCAGATCTGAATCCGATTCGCTCTTTTCTATGCCAATGGTGTTAAGGGCCTGAATATGCTGGTTGTTGTTTGCATACACAAAGGCCAGGGTATCTATTCGCTCCCTGGAAGGGGCGATCACATTGAGATGTGTAAGGGCACTGATGACCCCTGTAACGTCCCCCTGAGATTTCATGGCCTGGTAGTAGGCCTCGTAATGCGCTTTCAGATCATTGGTGTTCTGTGCTAATCCGCAAAAGGCGAATGACAGAAATATAAGAGTGAACCTTGCTTTCATAAGCTATATTTTAGTGCGGCAAAATTACTATTATTTTTTTGCTTCCCATATGTTCAGAATGGAAATCGCACTATCGGGAAAAATGCGTAGACGGTTCATAGCCTATAAAAAAGGTTATAGTTCAGGGTGGTCTATATGTGTACTGAATTGAAAACCGAGTTGACGAAGCGTTTTGGATTTGATGAGTTTTCCGGATTTACCCGCGTAGTCCTTTTTATAGACAGGCTCCGGAAGCCCTCTGAGTCGGGCCTCCCGCGTGTAATAGTCTTTTTTTCTGGGGTGCTCCGGATAGACCCCATTGATGAGTTTGCCCCACCAGTTTTCGGTGATAATGGCGACCAGGAGGGCGATACAATCATCCTGATGGATAAGGTTGACGAAGTCGTCTCCATTGGGTATATCCTTCTGTCCGGACAAATAGGTCACCGGATGCCTGTCCGGACCGATAAGGCCACCAAAACGAACCACGGTACAACTGAACAGGGGCTCCTCTGAAAATAGCTTTTCGGAGAATATCAGGGCCCTGGCCGAGTCGCTTTTTGGCCTTGGTTCGGTGTCCTCGGTAACCTCGCCCTGTATGTTGCCGTAGACGGATGTGCTGCTTACCAGGATCATTTTTTCGGTATGGGTGATCTTGCAGGCTTCGTATAGTTGTTCCATCTTTCCTTCATAATCACCCCTGTCTGCTTTCCTATCAGGAGGAAAATCGATGATCAGGATATCGATACCGTTCAGAAAGGTGATGAGGTCGCCTTTGACCCCGTCCCTGAAGATTTGCACGTAGTGAGCATCAATTCCTTCGTTTGAAAGGATGCTGAGGTTGGGACGGGTGGTGGTTGTACCCGAAACCTGAAAACCCAGGGACAGAAATTTTTTTGCCAGGGGGAAGCCCAGCCAGCCACATCCCAGAATCCCGATTCTCGTGTTCAATGTCTTATGTTTTTTACGGTGATGACCGCATCGTTCAGCACAAAAGGCATGGGTATATCAGTGTCGGGTCTCTCGGGAATAGCAAAATCCGGGTGCGTCAGGAGATCGTTAGAGGCTTCGTATAGGATCAGGTTCAATTCCTTATCCCGGGGAATCTGCAATTCAAGGACCGTAGAGTCATTGTCGCTGATGTAGTGGGTAAACAACCTGTCTGTTTTTCGTTCTTTCAGGTAAAAGGAGGAAAGCTCAATGCCGTTGATCCACGCTTTCCGTACAGGCGTTCCATCGGTAAAAACTTCTAAACGGTTCACGTCTCTCTGCGGGAATATACCCACGGTAAGGTATCGCATATCCCCAAGGGTGGTGTCTTTCTCTATGGTCACTGCAGGGCCGGGAATGGCTTTGGCCTCTGTTCTGGCCCAATAGGTGTAGCGGGAATTGTATTTACTTCCCAGTACCTCCTTTTCCGATGTCTCTGGTTTTTCCAGGGTCTCACCCGTGATACCCCTGGTCCAGTCTGAGACCTGGTGTTCATATGTGGCCCAGTGCGCTTGCTTATCATCCGTGTTCAGGAGATAGACAAGGCTGGTGGGTTTGGCCTTTTCCGGGGTAAATCCGGAGTTGAGGTGTGCTATAAAAAAGGCGATGAGGAAACCGGCAAATCCAAGGCTTCCCAGCGTACCTTTTCGTGAATATCGTGCAGTGAGGGGTAGGAGCAAGGCGAAGCCCAGTGTGGTGAACAACGTTGCCGTAATCATCATTTTCAGGCCCAGGACCACAGGAAACATCGCGAGAAATGGAGCATAGATCAAAACCGCAGGTAAGGTCAGGAAAAGAATCAACAGTGGGTCTGGTTCTTTTTGGTAGAGTAATAACAGCAGGGTGGCGAGCAAAGCGTATACGGGAATGATGAAAAAACTTGCTCCCGGTAGGTACTGGGCCACCCCCCAGCAGATGATCAGCCACAGGACCGCAGGGGCGATGAGAAGGTCGGGCAGTCCGATCGACCTGGCACCCCGGTAAACCCAGAAACACACCCCCAGCGAAAGAAGTACAAATGCCAGAATATAAGTATGGCCGTTGTAGGGAAAACCGTGGAGGATGTCTCTGTAACCCGGATAGATGGAGGTCAGTAAAGACCATGCCACGTAACCTATTCCCCCGTTGATCAGTAAGGTAACCAGCAAAGGAATGAATCCCAGAAAAATCCCTTTGAGATGGAGACTCTTGTTCCTGAAACCGAAAATGAGGAGGATGATCAGGAAGGCCAGGGCTAGGAACCACATGGGCCAAATCCAGTCAAATGGATAAGAAACCATCTTAAATGCCGGGATGGTAAAGTACACCTGGTCATTAAGGCTTTTCAACTGTCCGAGGTCCGCCTGGCTGAAATGGAGCAATAAGGGCATGAGATAACTGCCCTGGTGGGTCAGGGAACTGCGGTCAAGGCGCTCGTAGGAGTCCCGGACCGAATGGTAGTCGTAATGGTCGTCGATAAAGGCAAAATTAAACCCTTCAATATCCCTGTCTTCCCGGAAAACGGTCAGGTCCGTGTCGTTTGGGAGCAGTTTGTAGATACTGTATGCCAGGGAATTGGTAACCGGGAAGGGTGAATCGGCAGACATGAATTCCTCCAGTAACCGCGCATTGCCCCTGTTTGTCTCCATGAACATATAACTGGGACCACCGCTGCCGCGCGCCTCGAAGTTCAGGACAAGACCGATATCCGAAGTCCAGGGGTGCCTGTTCGCGAACAGGTCGGCTCCGTTCAGCCCCAGTTCTTCGGCATCAGTGATGACAATGATGATATCGTTGACCGGTTTTCTATCCATTTCCTGAAAAGCGCGGATCCCTTCCAGGATGGTGGCCACACCGCTGCCCGCATCGCTGGCCCCGAGGGAGGAGTGGGGGTTGCTGTCATAGTGAGAGAGAAGAAGCAGGGCCTTCCCGTTACCGCTACCCTTTATCCTGCTTACGATATTGGTTGCTTTGCTATAATTTGCCCAGTCGCCTGCTGTATACCCTTCCTGCAGACTTACTTCAAGACCCAAATTTTCGAGCTCTCCGACTACGTAATCCCGTACCTCCGTATGAGCAGGAAAACCTACAGCATGGGGTTTCCTGGACATTTCTTTAACATGTTCCAGGGCACGGTCAGTAGAGAAGCCGTAATCCCTGGCGATACCAGTGTCTGAAGGGGAAGGCATCAGAGAGTAAAAACTCCAGTAAACAGCCATGAATAACAGGGGGAGGGTGATCCATAATCTGGTGTGTTTCATCCGATCAATTTCTTTATTAAAAGTAAAAAATTCTCAGGGCCTGGGGTTGTTTGTCGACTAATTTTAAAAGATACCCTCAAATTTCCTATATTTAAGGCTAACCATTTTAAAAGCAACAGGTATGGGTATTAAAAGTTTTATGGGCCGCAGAGCCAAGGAAGTGTCCAAAAAAGAGTACAATGCCCCTATTTTGGTGGAAGACTATATGTCCAAAAAACTAGTGACCTTCAGTCCGGATCAATCCATCCTGGAGGTGATGGAATCTTTCGCCAAGAATCGTATCTCCGGGGGCCCCGTCCTCGATGATAACGGCTTTCTGGTCGGGATCATCTCGGAGGCCGACTGTATGAAGGAGATCTCCGAAAGTCGGTATTTCAACCAGCCCATTCTGGATAAGAGTGTGGAGCGTTTTATGACAAAAGAGGTGGAGACCATACCCTTTGATATGAGTATCTTTGATGCTGCCGGGATATTCCACAAGAACAAAAGGCGCCGGTTGCCGGTCATGAAAGACGGTCTCCTTGTAGGTCAGATCAGCCGGAAAGACATCGTCGTGGCAGCCCTGAAACTCAGCAGCCACAACTACAAATAAGAAATAGGTATCAAAATATCTCTGATAGCCCCTGATCCTTCAGGGGCTATTCTTTTTTTACGATTACATAGGAATTCTCTTCCAGGGGAAGATAGCCGAGGTCATAGACAAAGAAATACGTCTTGCCCTTTCTGGTAGTATACAGGTGGGTGATATAGTCAAAATCGAATCCCTTGTCTAGCAAACACGAACGGGTGGTCCTGGTCTTGCCGAAATTCAGTGGAAAGCTGTCGAGGATGCGATAGTTTTTCCGCAACCTGTTGTGGACATTCCTCACCAGGTTCCGGGTATCCCTGTTCAGACGGTTATTGTAGGCATTGCGGCAGTAGTCGGCACAAAATTTCTTGTCCGTCCTACCCCTGACGGGATCCCCGCATTCCAAACACCTTCTTTCCATCCAAATCTCTGAGATACGACATCCCAAAGATCACTTTCTTTACCGCATGAGACCAGCAGGAAGGACTTACGTTTCCTGCTCAGTCTTTTTCCATGATGAGGGCCGGCAGATCTAAACTCTTGTACGTCATGTTAAAGATCCTCATTTCAGTATTCACGATGAGCTGCCATTCTGTTTCGAAGCGAACCCATTCCGCCAGCAGGTCCTGGTAACGTTCCCTGGCTCCTTCTGTGAGTTTTGGCTCTGCTGCATCCACGTAGTCTTTCAGGTTCATCAATTCCGCATTCAGCTGATTGTGGAAGTTGATCACATCCTGAAAGGTCTTTTGTTTGGGTTGTATCAAGTTCTCTTCCCAGGTTTCGATCCGGGTGATCAGGCTGTCTCCTGTGGCGAGGAGGTCTTTTGCCCTGGCATTTTCCTTTAGCAGTTCTTTATACGCCTTTACCTGTGCCTTTACCGACCGCATTTCGTTAACTGCCTGGTGGATATTCGAGATCAACCCCTCTATGTCTGTGAGCATTTTCTGCTGTTCTGAATACTCCGCTTCAGTAGCCTTGACATGAGGATTTTTAAGGATGGTCACCTCGGTCTCCGAAGTTTCCTCACCCCTGAAGAGCCTGAGTTGATAGGTGCCCGGGGATACTCTGGACCCGTTGTAATTCCCATACACAAAAACCTTGTCTACCGCCGGGATCGGATCACGCCTGAAGTCCCAGGTAAATCGATTGTATCCTTTTTTTGTGGGGAGTACTTCCGGCTTGGAAGGGCCACCCGGCCATGATTTGAAATCCTTGTCTGCCCTGCTGGAATAGAGACGGAGAGTTTCTCCGTTCTGCATGACTTCCAGCGTAAGCGGAATGCTGTCAGCAGCCTCATCGAGATAATAGTCAATGGTTACCCCCTGTTTGGGATTTTGCCCCAGACCAGGTACCGGCTTGTCCGTACTGCCTCCAAAGAACAGATAGGTGTCTTTGGGTTTGATGATCTTTAAAGATTGCCCTGCAAGGGGTGATGCCTGTATGGCTCCCAGATCATCCAGTATCCAGAAGGATCGTCCGGCGGTAGCTGCGATGAGGTCATTATTTTGGATGGCCAGGTCATTGATCGGCACTACCGGAAGGTTGAGCTGGAAGGGTTGCCAGTACTCCCCTGCGTCAAAGGAGATGTACAATCCGGTTTCTGTACCCGCGTACAGGAGGCCGGGTCTTTGCCTGTCTTCTCTGACCACTCTGACAAAGGTATGGGGATCGCTAATTCCGTTCGTGATCTGTTTCCAGGTTTGCCCGTAATCGGAGGTCTTGAAAATATAGGGTTTCAGGTCCATGAATTTATAGCGCATCACTACGGCATAAGCGGTTGCGGGATCGTGGGGAGACACTTCAATACTGTTGATGATCCCATCTTCGATACCCTGAGGGGTGGCATTCCTCCAGGTTTCTCCCCCGTCACGGGTCAGATGGATCAGTCCGTCGTCGGAGCCCGCCCACAGGACCCCTTCTTCGTGGGGGGATTCTACCAGTGCCATAAGCGTGTTATAGTTCTCACCTCCGGCTGCCTCATTAGTATACGGTTTTCCACCAGGACCTTGCTTGTTTTTTTCATTCTGCGTGAGGTCCGGGCTTACCACGGTCCAGCTTTGTCCCTCGTCTGTCGACTTAAAGACGACGTTCCCTGCGTGGTAAATGGTTTGCCTGTCGTGGGGAGAGGTAATGATGGGGGCATTCCAGTTGTAGCGGTATTTAAAATCGGCAGGCACATTGCCCAGGGCGAGTTCCGGATATTCCTTGATGGCTTTTCCTTCCCGGGAAGCCCTGACCCACTTTTCGATGATCCCCTGATAACAACCACCGTAAACCACCTCGGGATTATCGGGATCGAAGGCGAGGAAGGCGCTTTCACATCCGGCTACGGAATACCAGTCTTTCCAGTCGATTCCCTGTCCGTTGGTCCTGCTGGCAATGGAGATAGCCGAATTGTCCTGCTGCCCTCCATACACGTGGTAGGGCACCTGGTTGTCCGTAATGACCCTGTAGAACTGGGCCGTTGGCTGAATGGCCTGAGAGCTCCAACTGCGTCCGCCGTTGTTGGAAATATTGGCGCCTCCGTCATTGGAGTTGATCATTTTTTGATTGTCAAAAGGGTGTATCCACAAATGGTGATTGTCCCCGTGGGGTGTCGGCAGGGGAGAAAAGGTCTTACCTCCGTCTATGGATTTGGTCACCGGGGCATTCAAGACGTAAACGATATTTTCGTTCTGTGGATCTGCCAGGATCTCCATGTAGTACCAGGAGCGGGCGATGTTGATCCTGTCCTTGTTGATCTGCGTCCATTTTTTACCGGCATCATCGGAGCGGTATACCCCTCCTTTATCCCCTTCTGCCTCAATAACGGCGAACACTATTTCCGGGTTGGCCCTGGATACCGATATGCCTGCCTTCCCGATTTCATCGGGAAGGCCCTCTTTCATCTTCTCCCAGGTGGTTCCTCCATCAGTGGATTTAAACAGACCTGACATGGGCCCGCCTGATTCCATAGTCCAGGGGTACCGCCTGTGCTGCCACATGGCAGCGTAGAGGATAAGAGGATTGGTCATATCCATGGACAGGGAGGAAGCCCCGGTAGTATCATCCAGATACAGCACTTTTTCCCAGCTATCACCCCCGTCTTGGGAACGGTATACGCCTCTTTCGTCAGACGGCCCGTATTGTGCACCCTGGGCTGAGACGAAAATGATATCGGGATCAGTGGGGTGGATGATGACATCCGATATATGGCGCGTAAAATCAAGGCCGATATGTTCCCATGTTTTACCCGCGTCCCTTGACCTGTAGACTCCGTCGCCCATGGAAGTCATCACTCCCCGGGCTGCGTGTTCTCCCATGCCGGCGACCACAAGGTTGGGATTGCTTTCCGAGACAGCGATGGCACCCACGGTACCTGTATTAAAAAAGCCGTCGGAGACATTAGTCCAGGTGATACCGTCATCGGTAGTCTTCCAAACACCACCTCCTGTGCTACCCATATAATAGGTCATGGGCTCTGTCACCACACCTGAGGAAGCCACGCTTCGTCCGCCCCTGAATGGCCCTATGTTGCGCCACTTCAGGCCGTGGAAAAGAGAATCCTCTATAGGGGGGGGTGGAGGGGTCTTTCGGTACCTCCGCCTTTGGGCATCAGCAGTATAGGGAAGGATCAGTAAAAAAATAAGCAACAGTTGTATCGGTTTCATTTGGTGAGTGGTTTTTGAATTAGTCAATGCCTCCTTCTCTATTGGGAGATCTCGGGGTTGGCCATTCCCTTTGCTCCCCTGTCCTTGGATTGATGGAAAGGACCGCCTTTTCCCGGGATGTCTTTTCGGGATCCTCACTTGCCATATAGGTCAGGATGGCAGTGAGGATAACATTGTTGCGTACATCGTCAAAGACGATTTTATCATAGGTATCCAGATTGGTATGCCAGGTGTAGTTCCAGTAGCTCCAGCTCAGAGAGCTGAGTGAAAAGGCCGGAGCGCCCATGGCGACAAAAGAGGCATAATCCGATCCTCCCCGGCCCGGATTCCCCGGAAAGGTGGTCTCTATGTGTTTGGTAATGCCTTCCGGAACGGCTTCCAGCCACCTGCCGAGATATTCGTAGGAATGCAGAAAACCCTGTCCAGAGAGATTCACCACCCGTCCGGTGCCATTGTCCTGGTTGAAGAGCGCCTGCAGGCCTTCCACCACTTCAGGACGATCTTCCACGAAGGCCCGGGAACCGTTGAGTCCCTGCTCTTCACTGCCCCACAGGCCTACGATAATAGTGCGCTTGGGATTGGGGTAGAGCTTTTTCAGGATACGTGCTGTCTCCATCATGGTGATGGTCCCGGTGCCGTTATCGGTGGCACCGGTTCCTCCGTCCCAGGAATCAAAGTGAGCGGAGAGTACGATATACTCGTCCGGGAATTCCGATCCGGGAATGGTGGCGATCGTGTTAAAGGTGGGGACCCTTCCCAGTTCTTTGGATTCAGCGACCACCTTTATCAGGGGATCGCTTCCGTTTTCCACTAATCTGTAGAGCATTCCGTAATCTTCGAGCGACAGGTCTACCACGGGGATCTTTTCCGTATTCGCACTGAAGATTTTATTGGCACCAAAACCGGAAGACCAACGCGACTGGATAATGCCCACTGCGCCCGCCTTTTCAAGTGCCTGGTTGATGGTTCGGCCGTTGTACCCGGTATTCCTGATCTTTTGATCCCATGCATCTTCCATCGCCTTGCGTTCGACTTTCATCTTTTCGAAAGATTCCGGCGTGGCGAACTCCTCCCAGTTGTAGTCAGGTCGACCCGTGGGCTGGGGCATGGAAACCAGGACGAATTTGCCTTTTACGGAAGGCGCCCATTTGGAAAAGGCCAGGGAATCAGTCAGGGTGGGGATGGTGATCAGGTTTGCCGTAATTCCCTTGGAAGACGTACCCGGGCTCCAGGCCAGTTGTCTACCACTCAGGGAAACAACCCTTGGTGAGAGCAAGTCTATGTGGGTAATGCCCCTTTCCCATCCCCTCCAGGTACCCCAGGGATTATTCTCAGCAGAAATGCCCCATTCGCCGAAGGTTTTTACTGCCCAGTCGTGGGCGTTTTTCATCTGAGGTGTTCCAACCAGTCTCGGCCCGATAACATCCATGAGTTCGTGTGCCAGTTGGGGGAGTTGAGAGTTTTCCGTGGCCTCTTTTTCAATGGCCGCAGCCATTTCGGAAGGGGTCTGTGCATGGATCAGGAAAATTCCGGAAAAGAGAAAGACGAGAAGGTGAATTTTTTTCATACGGATTTTTAGGTTTGTTAAGGCTTCCCAATATAGAAATAAAAAAAATTGTCCCCATGGGTTTCTGAGTCATTCTCAGGCTCAAAAAAGGAAAGATCTTCATACAAGCGACAGTAATCATTTACAAACGAAAATAAGTGTGTATCAACCATCTTGTATCAGTGGCCGTGTATAGGTTTGCGTTATCGGCACAAGAGCCGATGGAATTGACTGTTTAACCGTAAAATGATGTAATGATGAATGCGATTCGAAACAAAGTACAGTTGATTGGGAACCTCGGGCAGGACCCGGAGGTGGTAAATCTGGACAGTGGGAACAAATTGGCGAAATTCTCGATCGCCACCAATGAGACCTACAAGAATGCAAAAGGCGAGCGGATCACCGAGACGCAATGGCACAACATTGTGGTCTGGGGCAAATTGGCCGATGTGGTAGAGAAATTCCTGATCAAAGGAAGTGAGGTCGCTGTGGAAGGAAAACTGATCCACCGGATGTATGAGACCAAGGAAGGAGAGAAGAGGTACGTCTCGGAGATCAAATGCAGTGAGCTTCTGATGTTGGGAAGGCAGTGATGTATCACATGGTCGATAAAGGGGGTATTTTGCCCCCTTTTTCTTTTAAATGATCGGGAATATTCCTAAATTCTACTCCCTGCTATCTGATCCGCAAATCCGGAAAAATCTTCAGCAGAAACGATTATGAAACTCAAAGGGATCATTGCAATGTGCTTTCTCCTGTCCTTTGCTAACTGGGGCTTTGGTCAAGGTGTGGACATCGTTGAGCAGAACCTTGAATTCTACAGGCAGATGGCGCTGAACGACGCCCACATGGAAGAGGACCTTGTGTTTTCCTCCGAAGAAGATGAAGCCGATTACTGGAAAGACCAGTTTCGTTTTGAAAAGGAATTGAAGGAAAAAGAATATTCCGCCTACAAGAATTATATACATTATAAACGAATAGCCTACCTGGAGCATCAATCAGAATGCGACATTGCGGAAAACCACGGCAATGGATACCTCGCGCAGGCCAATTTCTACGCCTCCCAGGGAAACGGCGTCAAAGAACTATTAGGAAAAAATTAGAGAATACCGCAGGCAGCCAATACTTCGGCTAGCCTGATCAAAGAGGTTATCATTTATGCCACTTTTTTGAGAAGATCCACGCACGGGCAACGTTTGCAGCGCTTTGATTCACACTTCTTATATTTCTTACAGCATTTGGATTTGCAGTTCCCACAAGCCAGGGCTCTCATAATAGCCTTTTCGGCCTTGGCGGCTTTTTTGAGCTTTTTCTTTATATCCTTTTTCTTTTTGCCCATTCTGCAATGCTGAATGAATCAAAAATAATAGTTTTTATTTAGAATTAATAAAAATAAGCTGTTAAATTATGGGGCCATGTCGGAGGCTGCGCTATCTGCGGTGATCTGCTGCACGTCCCTGTCAAACAGGTACAATCCTCCCTTGTCATTTCCGATCAGATTGATCTTGTCCAGGATATTCCTGGCCAAAGCTTCCTCTTCTATCTGCTCGGCCACATACCACTGCAGGAAATTGTGAGTTGCATAGTCCTTTTCGTCCAGGGATACCTGAACCAATTCATTGATACTTTTTGATACAAATATCTCGTGCTCGTAGAGCTCCTGGAACATCTTCTGGAAACTGCCAAAGTCTTTTTTGGGTGCTTTAAGGTCGGTGATATGCGCATGTCCTCCTCTCTCGTTGACATATTTGATCAGTTTCAGCATATGCATGCGTTCTTCATCCGAATGGCGATACATAAAGAGGGAGATACCTTCGAGTCCTTTGACTTCGGCCCAGGATGCCATGGAAAGGTATACTTGTGAAGATTCGGCCTCTACACGGATCTGTCCGTTGAGGGCCTTTTCCATATTTTTACTCAGCATAGTTGGTGTTTTTCATAAAAGTACATAATCTCAATAAAATCTGTTGTGACATATGTCATTTAGGGCTTAAAAAAGTGTCATGATTTTCAGCGATACTCAGAAATACAATTCCTGAGCCAGACGAAACGTAGTGGCATGAGCTTCCACGATGATACGGATCTCCCTGCTGTAGCCTCCCCCCATACTGCACTGGACCGGGATGCCCAGATCTCTGCATGTACGGAGTACATACTCATCCCTCGCTTTACACCCCTGAGGGGTGAGGGCAAGGGTACCCAGTTTATCCGTCGAAAGCACATCCACTCCACAGAGATAGAAAATAAAGTCGGGTTGCTGTTCTTCGATAAGTTCCGGCAGTACCTCCTTCAGCACCTTCAGGTATTCCTGGTCTGTAGTTCCTTTCTTCAGCGGGATATCTAAGTCTGACACTTCCTTTTTGAAAGGGTAATTGGAACTGCCGTGCATGGAAAAAGTAAATACATCGGGATCATCCCTGAAGATCTCAGCGGTTCCATTACCCTGGTGTACATCAAGATCGGCAATGAGCACTTTTTTGGCTTTTTTTCCCCTCAACAGGTAACGGGCGCCAATGGCCTGGTCGTTGAGCAGGCAAAAGGCCTCCCCCCGGTTTGTGTAGGCGTGGTGGGTACCTCCGGCTATATTCATAGCAACCCCGTATTCCAGGGCATAGTCGCACCCTTTGATGGTGCCGTCGGCAATGATTCTTTCTCTTTTGACCAATTCCTCACTCAGGGGAAAACCGATCTTCCTCGCCTCCCTGGGTGGGATCTTCATGTTGAGCAGGTCGTAGTAATACTCTGGCTCGTGGGCAGCCAGGATGTATTTGTCATTGGGGATTTCGGGCTCGAAGAAATTGTCATCCACACAAGTGCCTTCGTAAAGCAGCTGCTGAGGGAGCAATTCGTACTTGATCATGGGAAACCGGTGTCCTTCGGGCAGGGGGTGTTTATAAATGGGATGGTAGGCGATTTTAAGCACGGACTATTGTACCTTAACATCGATCACGTCCGAAACGAATTCCCGGTCGTTAACTATCCCTTCTATGTGTAATTTCACCTCGGGCAAGCCATAGTTCAGAAAGCTGAATTGCGCCTTCCCCTCAGTGTCAAGGACTACATTGGGATGCCAGTCCACCGCCCCGAAATTGTTGAAGAAATCCCCGTTGTAGGTATTGTACATGGGGTTGTAGAAACGTTTATCTGAAGAAAAGGTAAGAGGAATATCGTAATCGACCATAGTCTCGCCATTCATTCCGTTTCTCCTTACCTTGGATGGATCGGTCACGATCTTGATGACGCCGCCACCACCGCCTCTCATGCCCTGTCCCACACCCGAGTTGTTGATCTCTATATAATCCACAATTTCCAAATTAAAGCGGTAAAGGACACTGAAATCCGTAAGCAGGACGCCATCCAGGAAAATGGTCGGTGTCGCATTGTTAAAACTGGACGGATTTCTGGATTGTATGGAAAAGGTTCCTGAGTTGTCGTTGACAACGAATCCCTTTCCGCTTAAATAAGTACTCAACCACATATTCCGTCGGTAGTCGTCATCCTCAAAGAAATCCACATTGCCGACAGTACTGTTTTTGATCTTTTCTATACGTTTGTTTTTACTGTTTTCCAGGAGCAGGACCTCATCCAGCATCTGCACCTCATAAAATCCCTCAAACGCCGTGGTCTCCTCGACTTCCTTGAGGATCTTGCTCTCCCTGTTACCCAAAGGGGTGGTCTCATTTAATCCCAGAGGGGGAATAGACGAGGGTTTGAATTGTACAAAGACTTTGGGCCGGGACCACATTCCTTTGTCAATCGCTGCCAGGGCTAAATTTTCGTCATCTACTGGAAAGAAATTATCCCTGGAAAAGAATTTTTGTTCTTCCCCTACCGTCACAAACTCTGAGGGATTATATCGTGTTGGAGATATAAAGAATTCATTGGTCGTCTTTTGGTTAAAGGTCACTTTGAAATAGATACCCTTTTCAAAGTCAAATAGGTACTGAGGTGGTTTATTCCTGATGGTGTTCCACTGATAACTGCTCCAACCCTGAGTGATCAGCAGATTGTCCAGTTCGTACTCTTTCCTAGGGGTAGGCTCCCTGAAATAATATGCGGCATTTTCAATCGGGCCCCTCAGATAAGGAGCGAGAAAGGTATAGGAAGGCAGGTTGTGATGCGCTTCGCTGGCTGTAGTCTGGGAGGGGAGTACAGAAACACTCACACTGTTCCAGTACTTGGGGTCGAGTCCATCCACCGAAAAAGAAATGCGTACAGAGTCAGCTGCGAATTCCAGTTCAGGAGGTGTGATCTTGTGTACTGAAATGCCCCGGTGATTGAAGTAAAGCCTTTCGAGCACAGGAGTGCCGGAACTGTCAAAAAGGGTAAACACGTTGATGCCGGGATAGAGGTCTTCTTTGGGGAAAACTTTTACGACTCTCGACTGATCCCTGAACGAGACGTCAACGGCCTTGATACTGTCCCCGTTATGGATGCTCAGCATAAAATCCTGGTCTTTTTGCCAGCTGTTGTTGAATTTGGCGTTGAGGATCAGTCCGAGTTTATCCCTCAGGTCCTTGATAGTAAATGTAACACCTTGCTGTTCGATGTATGCTATGGGAATTCGAAAGTCCTTGTTAGCGATCCTGAATGTGGCAAAGTAATCGATACCTGCTTCAGGAACCAGGGAAAGTCTTCCGATCCCTTGAGCATTGACTTTAAATGTGGTGACCAAAGACCCATCGGCCCGGACCACCTCTCCTTCCACGAAGGGAAATCCAAAGCCTTTCTCATCTTTGATGACCACCCCAAAATTGGCGTTCACCCCTATGAGGGCATGTCCGCTCTCCGGCAGGAACTGTGCATCCACAATCAGCTCCTTTTCAACAGGCGCGATCTTCTCGGTATCTTCCGGATCTATGATGGTCAATACCTGTTCGTAATAGTTGGGTTCTGTGAAATTCCGTATCCAATTGGTATACGATTTAAAACGGTATGTGCCGGAGGCAAAACTGCTATCGAGCCGGATCAAACCACTGCCCACCCCATTTTCGATCTTAATGAGTTGCTTCTTGACCACCTGATTCAGGCTGTCCTCTACTATACAGTACAGGTTTTTGGTTTCCAGAGAACGTTTTTTGGAATCCTTGTCAAGAACGTAAGCCTTGAAACCTATGCCTTCTCCTTTGATATATACGGATTTGTTCAAATGTACATAGACCACCTCTCTTGGGAGTTGGGAATAGGCTTCAAAAGCAGGAATGATATCTTCAAAGGATCCCGGGTTTTGGGCTTGGGAAAAAAAGGCGAATAAAAAAAGAAAGGTAAAATAGCGGAATTTCATTCAGGGGTCTTATATAACGTGGTTCAATATAAAGAAAGGTGAATCCTACAAAAAATAAAAGCATTGAGGATGTTAAAATAATATTAAACCAGATCAGGAGATTGAAGTGCCATTGGGTACCTCAGACTGGTCAGGATTCAGAAAAGTCAGTTTGCCCTCCGAATCTTCGGCCATCAGGATCATGCCCTGGCTTTCAACACCTCGCAAAGGCCTTGGAGCGAGGTTGATCAGCACCGTTACCTTCCTGCCGATGATCTCCTCAGGGCTGAAGTGTTCGGCGATACCGGATACGATGGTCCTTACGTCTAATCCCGTATCTACCTTCAGTACCATGAGTTTTTTGGTCTTTGCCATTTTTTCTGCTTCCAGGATCGTGCCGACCCTCATGTCCATTTTGGCAAAATCCTCGTACGAGATGGTTTCTTTTTGTGGCATGATATTTTTGTTTTCCTGATGGGTACGTTCTTTGGAGGCCTGTAGTTTCTCCAGCTGGTATTCGATCTCCCTGTCCTCGATCTTTCGAAATAGGAGTTCCGATTTCCCGAGGCTGTGATTTTCGGGTATCAAAACGTTGAGGTTCGAAATATTCTCCCACTCCAAAACGGGTTGTATTTCGTCCAGATTCAGCATTTTTTTCAATTTGACAGAGGAGAATGGCAGAAAGGGCTCACTGAGAACCGCCAGGGCTGCCGCGATCTGCAAGGCTGTATGCATGATGGTTCCCACCCTGGCCTCGTCCTGTTTGATCACCTTCCAGGGTTCCTGGTCTGCCAGGTATTTGTTACCCATGCGGGCCAGGTTCATAAGTTCCTGTCCTGCTTCCCGAAAGCGATACCTTTCCAGGGACTGGGCGATGGTACCGGGGTAGGTGCGAAGGGCCTTCAGAACTTCTTCATCCTCTTTGTGAAATTGACCGGCCTGGGGGACGATACCATCGAAGTATTTGGAAGTCAGAACAGTAACCCTGTTGACAAAGTTGCCGAAGATGGCCACCAGTTCGTTGTTGTTCCGCGCCTGGAAATCAGACCAGGTAAAATCGTTGTCTTTGGTCTCCGGGGCATTGGCCGTCAAGGTGTACCGGAGTACGTCCTGTGCATCCGGGAAGTCTTCGAGGTATTCGTGCAGCCATACCGCCCAGTTCTTTGAGGTGGATAGTTTCTGGCCCTCCAGATTGAGGAACTCATTGGCAGGCACATTGTCCGGGAGGATGAAATCTCCGTGAGCTTTGAGCATACTCGGGAAGATAATACAGTGGAATACGATGTTGTCCTTCCCGATAAAATGCACCAGTTTGGTGTCCTTTGCCTGCCAGTAAGGCTTCCAGTCCTTCCCTTCCCGTTCTGCCCATTCCTTTGTGGAGGAGATATAGCCGATGGGAGCGTCGAACCAGACGTAGAGCACTTTACCCTCCCCTCCTTTTACAGGGACGGGTATACCCCAGTCGAGGTCTCTTGTCACGGCCCGGGGTTTGAGACCGTCGTCTATCCAGGACTTGCATTGCCCGTACACATTGGGTTTCCAATCAGCTTTGTGATCCTCCAGGATCCATTTTTTAAGGAAATCTTCATACCGTTCCAGCGGGAGGAACCAGTGCTTGGTCTCCTTCAGGCTGGGGACGGCTCCTGATAGTGTAGATTTGGGATTGATCAGGTCCGTTGCATTCAGAGAAGAACCGCAGTTCTCGCATTGGTCGCCATAAGCCTCTTCAAAGCCGCATTTAGGACAGATGCCTGTCACGAAACGGTCTGCGAGAAACTGTTGTTCCTGATCGTCGTATAGCTGTGCCGTCGTCTCCTCCACAAAATCACCCTGACCGTAAAGTTTGAGAAAGAATTCGCTGGCTGTATTATGGTGTACCTGGGCCGAGGTCCTTGAATAATTATCAAAGGTGATCCCAAAATCCTCGAAGGATTTTTTGATCATCCCGTGGTATTTATCGATCAGTTCCTTTGGTGTGACCCCTTCTTTCCTCGCCTTCATGGGAATGGCAAAACCGTGTTCATCACTGCCGCATACAAAGGCGACCTCTCGACCAGTGAGCCTCAGGAAACGGGCGTAGATGTCGGCCGGCACGTATACCCCGGCCAGGTGTCCGATATGGATCGGGCCATTGGTATAAGGCAGGGCAGCGGTGATGGTATAGCGGGCAAAATCTTTGGATGTAGAAGCCATCAGGCACAGAGATTAAGGCACAAAAATAACCATTTTTTAGTGCCTTCTCCTGTTGAGATCAAAAAGAGAGCCCTCGTACTTTCCGGTAGCCTTACATTTTTTGCTTAACCGGAGGTACGAGGGCTGCTATAGCGTCGTAGGAGCGGCTTATGCCACCATAACGGATTTAGACATTTTCTTGTCCTGTACCTGTATGCGGTAGATATATTTCCCTGTAGACAGGTGCATGGGCATTCGTTCACGGATGTTGATCTCCATGGAGCCTTCAAACATCATCTCATTGTAAACCGTACCCACATTTTGTCCGAGGATGTTGTACAACTGAATGTCTACGTGAGCGCTGAATGGCATCTCAAGATAGATATGCGGACTCTGTTGGGTGGGATAAAAGGGTTTGTGGACGATGGCGTTCAGCAACTCCTCGCTCGGATCCTCGGAATTGGGATCCATGGGTGTAGGTGGTGTGAAGGGTTCATCGCTGTAAGCGATATCCGGGAATTCGACACCGCTACAATTAAATCCGAGGTTTACCGGATTATAGGGGTGATCGAGGAGGTGTTGTTCCACCAGAGGAATCGGAACGCACATCCACTCAGCAAGAACGGTGGCGTAGAGGTCCCTGAAGTCCATGGTGTATTCCAGATTCCCCCTGCCGTTCGGATTTTCCAGGGACGGGTGTTCACCCACAAAGGCGCTGCCGTTCAATCCTGAACCGAAGAAAAGGGTAGGAGCTGCCTTACCGTGGTCTGTTCCATTGGAACCGTTTTCAAAGATACGTCGGCCAAATTCGGAGAAGGTCATACTCAGGACCTTGTCATCCTGTTGGGTAAAAGCCAGGTCATCGTAGAAATTGTTGACGGCAATGGACAGGTTGGACATAAGTCGCTCGTGGGCCAGGGGCTGATTTCCGTGGGTGTCAAAACCACCCATGGAGATCATGTATACTTTCGTTCCCAGGTTCCCTTTGATGAGTCGGGCCAGGAGGGCCAGCTGCCGGGCAAAACCATTGTCCTGGTATTCTACCTGGTTCTGTCCGCGTTCGTAGGCCTCGTGGATCAGTCCGGCGTACTCGTAAGTTGTATTGGCCACACCACGGAGGAACCTGAGCTGGTCCCCGTACATACAATCGTTAAAGAGGAGGGGGTCCAGGCTGTACTGCACACCTGTTTCCGCGATCTCCTCCAGCTGGTTGATGTTTGAGGTCACAAAGGCGTAGTTCGTCTCTTCTCCCTGGAAGACCAGGTTTCCGAACTGCCCGATCTGGATGGCTGCCGGAGCTGCCGGAGGATTGATCAGGTAGTCGGGATAGATGTTTTCAAAATATCGGCCCATCCATCCGGTGTCCAGACCTGTAAAACCGGTGGTGGTCAGGTCCGTATTGGCATAGATATCCGAACCGGTAAAGTGGGACAGACTCTGGTTTTCATAACCCACTCCGTGCACCGCCTTGAACTGTCCTTCTCCCCACATACCCTCAAGGGCATTCATGTAGGATGGGATCCCAAAGTCGTCTGTAAGCTTGAGCACCTTACTCTCGGGGATGTAGATATTTGGCCGGGCATTGGCGTAAGTATCGTATTGTTGAATAGGAATCACCGTACTGAGGCCATCATTTCCGCCAGAAAGTCGTATCAGGATAAGGATGTTGTCAGATTCGGCGTTGGAAATGGCCGCGGTAAGCGGAGATGGGGCCGAGGCTGTCAGCATGTTGCTGCCCAGCATCATGGAACCCGAACCTGCGATACCCAGGGCCTGCAGGAAGGACCTGCGGCTCCAGAACTTGTGTTCTTCATCGTGGCCGTCTTTGTTCTTTATATTGATAGGGATATGATTGTTGCACATAACAGTAGGTTTATTTTAGTTGAAACTCGGGTTGTCTGGACAGATGCATTAGCAGCAAAAATACTTGCTGTGGTACTTCGGGGCTTACCGATAACATCCAAAGGCCAAGGCCTCCGGGTACGTAATCCGAACCGTAGTATTCCTCAGGGACATCTTCGATCTTAAAGACATCCAGGGCATTCTGAAAATCCTGTTCCGTAAGCAGTCCCAGGGGGGTGAATTTATTCACCAGTGCACGCACCACGGTCTCAGGATTACTGGTATTGCTGTCTCCGGGTCCCACGGCATCCATAGCCAGGGTCCTGAACTGTTCCTGGTTGTCCTGGAAGAAGAGTTCGAGGTACACCTCCAGTGTCAGCCATCGTCCGATGATGAAATTGGTATTGATCCAGGTCCGGTCTCTTTGCCATCCGGCAACGTCAATGGGATCGAACAGTTCCTGCCCGAGCATCCTGGTAGTATCTACAACATTGAGTATTGTATTGTCATTATATGCAAAATTGGTTTCGTTGATCAAATTTAAATAGAGGTCGAACGGACTCTTGATGATTACCCCTATGGATTCATCGTCAAAAAAGTGCTGACTCTTGAAGAGTTGTGACAGCACCGGGGCAATTTCAAAATTATTGGAGATCATGGTAGAAGCCAGACCGTTGATGATATCTGTCTGAACGAAGTCTGTAGCCTCCTGGGAATCAGGGTGGACAAAGAATTCGTACAGTTTTTGGCAGATAAAATGGGCGATTTCATTAGCACGCTCCTGGAAGAGGATGTCGATCACATCATCGTAATTCCAGTTGCCGGTTTGTCCGAGGATGGTCTTGGTACCGGCATCGAAAGCGGTGGGGTCGAAAAGAGGTGCGGTACACCCGATGTCTCCTCTCTCCGTGTAGCCAGAGAGGGCCCTTGCCGTTTCTATGATATCCTGTTCCGTATATCCGTTCCCTTCTCCCAGGGTAAAGAGTTCGTACAATTCCCGGGCGTAGTTTTCATTGGGATTGTTACCGTTGTTATAGGCCCCGTCGAGATAGTACAGCATAGCGCTAGTAAGCCCTATTTCACTCACAAAGGTCTTAAAATTGCCGATGGCATTTCGCTGCAGGCAGTTGATGTAATAATACAGGAAACTGTTGCAGTTGTAGACATCCAGCTCGGTGACAAAGTGGTTGCTCCAGAAAAAGCTCAGCCTATCCCGCAAATTGTTTGTCAGCAGACCATTGGTATAGGACACGGCAAATTCCTCTGCCTGAGCCCTCCTGATCTGACGGGCAAGGTCGTCATCGTCCGGGTAATTGCTGTTGTTCCAGTCTGCCCAGGCCGGTGGAGCCAGGGGAGGCATGTTGATAGCTTCATTGATAAGGGTGTCCACCAGGGTTCCTGCATTCGAGCCAACGGCTTGATCCACAGTCTGAACGGAGGCACTAAATCCTAACCTTCTGTACAAATGCGCTGCCCGGACTTTATCCAGGGGTGTAGTGTAAGGCGCTAATGTAGAGGTGTTACAATTAACGAAAAATTCCATAGTTGTTTTTTAGGCTTTAAGAACGTTCATGTGTGTAGGGGCAAATTCTTAACGCTTAATATGATTCCTTAGTATGGAAACTCCGAGATATTCGATATCTGGAATTCTAAAGTACAATCTCAGGGTCGATTTAACGGCCTAATGCACTCATTTTTCGATGAACTGCGCTATTTTGTTAATTTTCAGGGGGATATGAGGGTGCAAAATGAAATGGGCAGAAGGGGAGAGGGCATCGCGGCCAGGTGGCTCATATCGAGGGGTTACCGGGTTGTGCGCCGCAATTTTCGCTATGGAAGGGCCGAGATCGATCTCCTTGCCCGGAAAGGCGACGTCCTGGCCGTAGTGGAAGTGAAAACGAGACAAACCGGCCAACTGGAACCACTCAGTGTCGCAGTCAACCCCGGAAAGCGGGAGCGACTGATCAGGGCAGCCGACCATTATGTGCTGGAGAACGACCTGGATGTGGAGGTTCGTTTTGACATCATACATATTATATATTACCAGAACAGGCACGCTTTGGAACACCTGGAAGGAGCCTTTTCCCCTTACTAGAAATAGTTATATTTGTAACAGAATGTTATTTTTTAACCAATAAGGTATGAAGACCATATCTTCGGTGGTGGAACACTACATCCGCAAGAAACCTTTCCTGCAATCTGCACTGGCTCAGGGAATCATCAACCTCACCTCTCTCTCCAGGATCATCAAGCCGGAGATCGAGGAGGAGCTGGGAAAGGACGTGCGCAACGGGGCCATTGTCATGGCATTGAAAAGACTTTCGGACGACCTAGAATTCAGGGCCACACATCGTATCCTGAAGGTGCTTAAAAATATAGGTGAGATCACTGTGAGGTCCTCACTCACGGATTTTACATTTCTGGTCTCTGAATCTATTCTGGACAATCAAACCCAACTATTGAAGGAGGTCAGCAAACATAAAGATGTTTTTTACACCTCTTCCCGCGGTGTGAATGAATTGAACATTGTGGTCAGCAATACTCTCGACAGCGTGGTGGAGTCTTTGTTCAAAGGGGAAAAATGTACCCAGAAAGCGACTGAACTCTCCTCGATCACCGTCAAACTTCCGGCTGAGAACGTCTCTGTTCCGGGGATCTACTATTTTATCTTCCAGCGCCTTGCCTGGGAGGGTATTGTTCTTTTTGAGGTGATCTCCACTACGAACGAATTCACGATCATCGTCAATGACGAACAGGTAGACATGGCATTCAAGACCATCAAGGATTTGAAAAACCTTTGATCACAGATTTCCTTCCGTCAGGAGGTGTGCTGGGAAATACCCTTTGCCTCTCCCGCCAGAGAACGCAAAGCCTCGAGCGCTTTTGTCGTGGAATTGATCCTGTCGAAGATCAAGAGTAGCCTCAGGCCATTTCGGGTCTGTTTTTCCTTGATCTTGCAGGAGCCAGGATGTTGCTGGACATAATTGAGCACATCGGTAAAGGCTTTGCTCTGATAGAACGGAGACTGCTGGTCTCCCACAAAATAGCCCGCGAACCTTCCATTTTTCATCACTACTTTTTCCAGCCCCAGGGCATTGGCGAACCATTTGATGCGCACCGAATTCAGCAGGTCTTTCACCTCCTCCGGAAGGGGACCGAAACGGTCCCTTAGGCGTTGGCGATAATCCTGCAGTCCTTCTTCATCAGCAATGTCATTCAATTCCGTATATAAGGTCAGCCTTACGCTGTTTACATAATCATCCGGGAAAAGGAGTTCAAAATCCGTATCGATCTGGGTTTCCTTCACATACTGTTTAGCCTCCCCTTCCTCCTCGTAGAGATCCCTGAATTCATTATCCTTGAGTTCCTCCACAGCCTCGGCCAGGATCTTCTGATAAGTCTCGAAGCCGATCTCATTGATAAACCCGCTTTGTTCTCCCCCGAGCAGGTCCCCCGCTCCCCGGATTTCCAGGTCTTTCATCGCAATGTTGAAGCCGCTGCCCA
This sequence comes from uncultured Muriicola sp., assembly GCA_965364605.1. Lineage (GTDB taxonomy): Bacteria > Bacteroidota > Bacteroidia > Flavobacteriales > Flavobacteriaceae > Muriicola. Next base: position 18,636 of record CBDTYM010000010.1, on the reverse strand, counting down.
ATTCTGTGAATTGTTCCAGCGCCTCTATACGCTTTCTCGCTTCAGGCGTCATGGCGTCGTAGGGAGGAGTGATGAAATAGCAAAAGGCTTTTTTATTGCTCCTTCCCACCCGGCCCCGCATCTGGTGCAGGTCGCTCAGGCCGAAATTATTGGCGTTGTTGATGAAAATCGTATTGGCATTGGTCACGTCCAGTCCGCTTTCCACTATGGTCGTTGAGACCAGGACATCAAACTCCCCATTCATAAAACCGAGCATGAGATTCTCCAGTTTTTTACCCTCCATCTGCCCGTGCCCGACACGGATCTTCGCATCGGGTACCAGGCGCTGGAGCATGCCGGCTACTTCTTTGATATTCTCGATCCGGTTGTGGATAAAGAAGACCTGTCCTCCTCGTTCCAGTTCATAGGAGATCGCATCACGGATGGTGGCCTCGCTGAGCCTGATCACTCTGCTTTCAATAGGGTAGCGGTTTGGGGGTGGGGTGGTGATCACTGAGAGGTCGCGAGCGGCCATCAGGCTGAACTGCAGCGTCCGGGGTATGGGGGTCGCCGTGAGGGTAAGCACGTCCACATTCTCCTTGATGGCCTTGAGCTTGTCTTTGACAGCCACACCGAATTTCTGTTCCTCATCCACGATGAGAAGTCCGAGGTCTTTGAATTTCACATTTTTGTTGACCAACTGGTGCGTCCCGATGAGGATATCGACCTTGCCTTCCGCCAGGGCGGTGAGGGTCTCCTTTTTTTCCTTCGCTGTCCGGAAACGATTGAGGTAATCCACCCTGACGGGCATGTCGCTGAGACGCTCTGTAAAGGTGCGATAATGCTGGAAGGCGAGGATGGTGGTAGGAACAAGTACAGCGACCTGTTTGCCGTTATCGACTGCCTTAAAGGCAGCCCGGATGGCAACCTCTGTCTTCCCAAAGCCCACATCTCCGCAAATGAGGCGGTCCATAGGCCTTTCACGTTCCATATCCTTCTTCACGTCCTGGGTAGCCGTCACCTGGTCCGGCGTATCCTCGTACAAAAAGGAAGCTTCCAGCTCGTGCTGCAGGTAACTGTCCGGGCCGTAAGCATATCCTTTATCAAGCCTCCTCTTTGCGTAAACACTGATCAGATCAAAAGCGATCTTTTTGACCCGCGACTTGGTCTTCTGCTTCAACTTCTTCCAGGCAGCCGAGCCCAGTTTGTAGATCTTGGGGACCGTGCCGTCCTTCCCGTTGTATTTGGAGATCTTGTGGAGTGAATGAATACTTACATAGAGGATATCCCGGTCTCCGTACAGGAGTTTGATCGCTTCCTGCGTCTTCCCCTCAACCTCTATTTTTTTCAGGCCTGCAAACTTCCCGATACCGTGGTCTATGTGCGTGACGTAATCGCCGACAGAGAGTTTGTTGAGTTCCTTCAGGGTGATGGCCTGTTTTTTAGCGTACCCGTTCCGGATCTGGAATTTGTGGTAGCGTTCGAAGATCTGGTGGTCCGTATAGCAGGCCACCTTTAGATCGTCATCGATGAAGCCGTCGTGTATAGGGGCGACCAGGGTTTCGTATTGCACTGTTTTTCCGATCTGGTCGAAGATGTCGTGGAAGCGCCCTGCCTGTTGCTCGGAGGAACAAAAAATGTAGTTGCGATATCCCTTTGCTTCCTTCTCGCTCAGGTCTGCCAGGAGGAGGTCAAATTTCTTATTGAAGACCGGTTGAGGCTTGGTGTGGAATTCGATTTTGTCAGGTTCGGCCGGCTCCCCATGATCCCGGAAGGTGACCAGGGGAAAAGTCTGGAGTTCAGATTCAAGGGTCTCTGCACTTGTGAAAAGTTCCCCGGGGTGTTGATGCTGAATTTCCTCCGAAAGCTGTGCAAAGGCCTCCTTGGCCTTTTCAAAGAACGAGCTGATGCGTTCGTGTAGCACTTCCAGGTCGCTCACAAACACCCGTGTGTCCTTATTGATGTACCTGAGAAAACTCTCACGCGATTCCTTGAGGAATTTGTTCTCTACATTGGGAATGACGGTGATCTTTCTGACCTGATCAACAGAGAGCTGTGTCTCTACATCGAAGGTGCGGATGCTCTCAATCTCATTCCCGAAGAATTCAATCCGGTAGGGCTGGTCGTGTGAGAAGGAAAAAACGTCCAGGATACCACCCCGAACGGCAAATTCTCCCGGTTCTGTGACAAAATCCACCCTGTGGAACTGGTATTCAAAAAGCACTTCGTTGAGGAAGTCGAGAGACAGCGAATCCCCTACCCTAATCTTTTGGGTGTTCCGTTCCAGTTCTTTACGGGTGACCACTTTTTCAAACAGGGCATCGGGATATGTGACGATAAGGGCAGGCTTTTTCCTGGAATTGATTCGGTTGAGCACCTCTGCCCGGAGGAGAACATTGGCGTTGTCCGTCTCTTCGATCTGGTAAGGCCTGCGATAGCTGCCAGGGTAGAATAGCACTTCCTCATCGCCGATGAGCTGTTCCAGGTCGTTTAGGCAATAGGCTGCCTCTTCCTTGTCCCTGAGGACCCATAAAAAGGGGTGATCAGAAGTTTTGAATGCTTCGGCCACCACGAAAGACCTGGCAGAACCTACAAGTCCGTTAAGGGTGATCGTCTGCTCGGATTGGGCAATGCATTTTTTCAGTTTCCCTAATTTGGGAGACTGTTCGTATAAGGAGGGAATGGTGTTTTTCGCCACCTGCAATTTTTGTGCAAAGATACGTTCCAGGCCTTGCCCCTGCAAAGTGAGACTATATTTTTATGACCGATGCCTCGGCGATGGCGTAGACCTCGTCTTCCTCCTTCTTTTCCATTACATACGATCCCGTAAACGCTCCAAAGGCGGGAAGGATGAGCTGTTTCCTGTTCTTAAAGAAACAGGGCAATCTAAGGGATTGCCTGCCCTGGCCTTTCAGTCTGACCGCAGGGTGGATATGCCCCGACAAGTTAAAAAGACCATCCCGTATTTCGGGATAATGCGTCAGGAGAAACGGACCCCATTCCAGTTCAGGGACCAGTTTGATGCCCAGGGCTTCGTATTTAAGAGGGGATATGATATCGTGGTTTCCGGCAACCAGGATGAAACGGACCTTTGCCTGTCTGACCCAGGTTTCAAATAGCTGCCATTCTCTGTTGAGACTCGAATGAAAGAGATCGCCCAGAAAACAGATCACTGAGGGTTTGAAAAAAACGAGATTCTGCTGGAGGATATCAAAATTCCTGTCTATGGCCTTTTGGGGGACAGCTGCCCCGAATTTCCGGAAATGTGTGACCTTTCCCAGGTGTACATCGCTGATGAACAGAGCAGATTCTTCCCGCCAGTAGATCACTCCGGAAGGATGCAGCTCCAGGTGCTGGCCCTCGATGTTCAGAATCTGCGTTGTCATGATCCAAAGATAAGGAGAATACGACTTTGGCGATCCCTTACTTCATCAGCTTGGCTGTCATTTTTCGGATACGGTCTGCCAGTTTTTCACTGGACATCTTCTCACGCAGCCTGTCGGTGATGATCGGAAAGGAGAAGGGGGTAGGCTTTCCACACCGCTTCCAGAGGATCTCCTGCTTTCCGATACGTTCGAGGGCGAGGCGTAACCTGTCTTCCTCCAGCTGGTGTTCAAATGTTTCCCTGTAGGCTTGGAGGAAAAGCAGGTTGTCGGGTTCGTAATCCTTGAACACTTCGAATAACAACTGGGAGCTGCTCTGCAGGTGTTTCATCTTTACCCCTTTTTCGGGATATCCGGTAAACACCAGCCCACTGATCACGGCGATATCCCTGAACTTTCGCCTCGCCATCTCGGTGGAATTCAGGCTCTTTTGAAGGTCTTCCAGTAAGTAGGCCGTTGTAAACAGGTCATTGTCGATCACCTGCTGCACGTCGATCTCCTGGTCTGATAGCAACTCAAATCCATAATCGTTAAAGGCCAGGGAAAAGGTAATAGGAGAGAGCAGGCTGATCCTATATCCAAGAAGGCTTCCCATGGCTTCGTGAACGAAACGTCCTTCAAAAGGATAGAAGATGTGGTGATAACCGTCCCGGGTTTTGAAGGTCTCTATGAGAAAGGTGTCCGGGCCGGGAACCGTGCTCTCCTCTTTTTGTCTCCTGAAAATAGGCTCCAGACATTGGATGGCCTCAGACTGTTTTGAGGCAGGCAGATTGGCTGAATACAGTTCTTCTCGGAGCAATTGAGACATCTGTGCAGACAGGGTGAGCCTTCCGCCCATCCAGCTGGGCACCTTGTTGGTCTTTTTCTTCGAATTACGGACGATGGCCTGCATGTCGCGGATCCGAATGAATTCCAGATTCCTTCCCGCAAAAGTAAAGACGTCACCCGGAGTGAGTTTTGAGATAAAATACTCCTCAATAGACCCGATATATCCCCCTTTCTGGTAGCGCACAGTGAGGTGTGCGTCCCCGACGATAGTGCCGATCTGAAACCTGTGCCTCATGGCTACACCCCTGTTGTTCACTGTGAATCTGCCGTCCGGGGTAACTTCCACTTTTTTGTATTCGTCGTAACTCTGCAGGCTTTGACTTCCCATCACCAGGAAATTCAGCAACCACTGCCACTGGTCTTCAGACATAGCCTGGTAGCAGAAAGTGCTAGTCACTTCCCTGTAGATCTGGGCAGGTAAAAATCCTTCGGAAACCGCCAGGGTCGTGAGGTATTGTACCAGGACATCAAAGCTGTTCAGATAGGGGATGCGATCCTCCACAGCCTTCTTGTCTACGGCCTGCTCCAGGGCCGAGGCTTCCACCAGTTCAATGGCGTGGGTGGGCAGGAAGTAGATCACACTTTCTTTACCAGGGCGGTGACCGCTGCGGCCGGCCCGCTGCATAAAACGGGCGACTCCTTTGGGTCCTCCGATCTGTATCACGGTCTCCACAGGGGCAAAATCCACTCCGAGGTCCAGGCTCGAAGTGCAGACCACAGCCTTTAATTCTTCGTTTCTGATGGCCTCCTCTACCCAGATCCTGGTGTTCTTGTCGATACTGCCGTGATGCATGGCCATTTGCCCTGCGAGGTCTGGATGTCTTTCTAAAATTTTCTGATACCAGATCTCGCACTGGCTCCGGGTATTTGTGAAAATCAGGGTGGTTTTACTCCCTTCGATGATAGGAATGATACGATCCAGTAGCCTCAGACCCAAATGCCCCCTCCAGGGGAAGGTCTCGATCTCTTCAGGAATAATGCTGACCACCCGGATCTTTTTGTCGAGACTGGCCCGTATCAGGACTGAATTTTGGAGAGCCTGACTTTCAGGGCCGAGCAATACCTGCCGGGCCTGTTCCAAATTGCCTATGGTAGCGGAGATACCCCAAATGCGCAATTGGGGGGAGATGGTTTTTAAGCGGGAAAGGCCGAGTTCCATCTGAACACCCCGCTTTGTTCCCAGTAATTCGTGCCATTCGTCAACTACGACGGCCCTACAGTCTTTGAACATCGCGGGATAGCCTTTGGTAGCCAGAAGCAACTGCAAACTTTCCGGGGTGGTGATCAACAGGTCGGGCATGGATTTCCGCTGGGCGCTCCGTTCTTTGGAGGAGGTATCCCCGGTGCGAATACCGACCGTAAGAGGAAGTTCGAGATCCCGGATAATGCGTTCCGCAGACTGCCTGATTTCCTGAGAAAGGGCGCGAAGGGGAGTGATCCAGATAGCCTTGAGCCCTTTTGCGTGTTTCTTTTTATAATCGGGATTCCCCTGCATGTAGTCCAGGACGATGGGGAACCACAGAGCGTATGTCTTTCCGCTGCCGGTGGGTGCATTCAACAGACCGTGTTTCCCTTCTAAATAAGCGGCCCATGTTTTTTTCTGAAAGGGGAATGGCGTCCAGCCCTGTTGCTGGAACCAGGAATCTGCCACGGAAAACATGTGACTTTCTTTCATGGCAAAACCTCAGGGGATTAATTTTTTTAGGTCCTCCAGTGTATTGGCCTCTTCTATGCTTTTGTCGGTCCGCCATCGCAGTATCCTGGGGAAGCGCGTAGCCACTCCACTTTTGTGCCTGCCGGAGGGAGCGATCCCTTCGAAGGCGATCTCGAAAACGTGAAAAGGGGTAACACTGCGCACAGGTCCAAAGCGCTCTAAAGTGTTTTTCTTGATCCAGGCATCCACCTTTCGGAACTCGGCATCGGTGAGGCCCGAATAGGCCTTGGCAAAGGTGACCAGTTCCCTCTCTCCCTCTTCCGTCGTGTTCCAGAGTCCGAAGGTGTAGTCTGTAAAAAGGTTGCTTCTCCTTCCATGCCCCCTCATGGCGTATGTAAGGACGGCATCGATGGTAAGGGGATCTACCTTCCATTTCCACCAATCTCCTTTTTTACGCCCCACCCTGTAGGGAGAATCCTTTCGCTTGAGCATAAGGCCTTCGCTTTTCTTTTCACGGGCCCTGTCACGCTCCGCGGCGAAGTCGGACCATCGCTCAAAATTCAGGGTTTCTGACAGGTCTATTGGCAAGACTGGATTGTCAGCCAAGGGAGCGGTCAATGCTTCGAGCTTTTTTCGCCTCTCCCCAAAAGGGATGTCCCGAAGATCCTTTCCTTCCCATTCCAGGAGGTCATAGGCCATCAGGATAACGGGTATTTTTTTCAGCAGGGATTTGGAGACGGTTTTGCGGCCAATGCGTTTCTGCAGGTCGTTGAACGTCCCGATCTCCCCTTTAGGGTAGGGGAGGATCTCACCATCGAGTACCGTACCGTCAGGGATATGCTCCTGCAGGGTTGAAAACTCCGGGTATTTATCGGTGACCAGTTCTTCACCCCGACTCCAGACAAAGAGTTCCCCATTCCTGAAAATCACCTGGGAGCGTATGCCGTCCCATTTGTGTTCTGCCAGCCACACTTCTGTGCTTCCGAGGTCTTCGGGTTCCCCCTCCAGGGCATAGGCGAGATAAAAGGGGTAGGGTTTGGAGAGCACATCGTTTTTGTTCTCTTCCAGGACAAGTTCCTGAAAACTAATGCTGGCCGGATCCCAGTCGCCCATTAGTTTGTAAGCCAGGATGTCCTCATCGATACCCGTTGCCCTCGAGAGGGAACGGGTCATGAGCTTTTGGCTGATCCCTATGCGGAAACCCCCTGTGATGAACTTCGTGAACACAAAGCGCTCGTAATAAGAGAACCCCTGCCAGGACCGAATTACATATTCTTTTTTTTCATCCTCCGCCTTGCTCTTTAGCAAAAGGAGTTCTTGGAGTACGCCGGAAAGGGACTTTTCCAGGCGCGTACCCGAGGAGGGAACCACCAGGGCAATGGTCTCAGCCAGATCGCCCACGATATGGTAGCTCTCCTCGAAAAGCCAGAGCGGGATATCTGCCACTTCCGAGGCCCACTCCCTCAATAATGTGGTATTCACGGGGCGGGATGGCCTGCGATGAGACAGGATAGCAATGGTCCATACTTTATCGGGGTCGTCTGCCTTCTCAAAATAGGAAGCCAGTGCATTCACCTTCACCGTCGTCTTATTGGTGGAATCGAGCTTTTGTATCAGTCGGGCAAAATCTCTCATACAGAACGCTTATTCTTCGGTGCCATCGGTAGAATTCATCTCAGCCAGTTCTCCTTCGTACTGGGTCTCTTCGGTCCGGGCATCCAGCCCTTTTTCCCGAAGGAAGCGGGAAAAGATATCCGAATACCCGTGAGTACAGATCACCCGCGATGCACCTGTAGCTTCGATGCTGTCCAGGAGACCGGCCCAGTCGCAGTGATCGCTCAGGACAAATCCCTTATCTACGGCCCGCCTCCTTCTGGCACCCCGAAAGGCCATCCAGCCGCTGGCGGTTGCCGTCTCGTAAGGGACCATTTTGCGAAGCCATGGGCTGCCATGGGCACTGGGGGGAGCCAGTACGAGATTGCCCCTGAGTTCTTCCTTGGTCGTTTCTTTGGTGATCCTGATGGTCTCAGGAAGGTCAAGAAAGGTCCGGATCACCTCGTTCATGTTCTCCACTGCCGCATGGGTATAGATCTTGCCCAGGGAAGTATCCAGGTGTTTGAGCAGTCGCTGGGCCTTTCCCAAACTATAACCAAAGAGGACAGAAGTTTTCCCCTCTGCCTGGTTCTCGGACCACCATGCGTTGATATCCCTGAAAACTTCCGCCTGAGGGGTCCACTTAAAGGCGGGAAGACCAAAAGTGCATTCAGTGATGAAGGCATGGCAGGCAACCGGCTCGTAGGGTGTGGAAAGCCCATCGTCCTCGATCTTGTAATCTCCGGAAAAGACCCATACCTCCCCTTTGTGTTCAACCCTTATCTGGGAGGAACCGGGAATATGACCGGCGGGATGAAGGCTGAATCTTACCCCGTTGACTGCAAAAGAATCCCCCCAGGAATAACCTTTAACATTGATGTCTCCCAGCCTGTGTTCAATGATCGGCAGGTTGCGTTCATGGGTGATGTACTGCCCGTGGCCCCACCTGCTGTGGTCGGCATGGCCGTGGGAGATGATGGCCTTGTCCACGGGCTTCCAGGGATCTAGATACACATCGGCCTGTTCACAGTAGATCCCTTTCCCGGTGAAGGCCAACAACGGTTTTTCCATAGCAGGAGCAAGTTACAAAAATAAACGGCCTTCTTTGAGAAGGGAAAAGGGGAATCGAATCCGTCGATAGGCTGAGTTCAGTGTGGGGAGAGGGGTAAGATCAGGGCAGGCCCTCAGCGAGATCACGGTAAATTTCAGCCCTTTAATTTGAGGTTTAACCCGCTAAATGAAGTATCTTTGTGGGATAGAATTTTATGTCATATGCCCATTAAAGATTTATACGACCACAGCGAAAAACGCAACAATCTGGCACATTTTGCCGCCATCGCATCCCTGGCTGCCGTAGACGGCGAGATCAACCCGAAGGAGCAGAAAGTGATCGATAAGTTTGCTGTAAAACTCGATATTTCCGGAGAGGAGATCAAGGAGGTGATGAAGAAGGAAAACAAGTATCCTATTGAAGCTCCCTACGAGTCAGAGAAAAGGCTGGAGCGCCTTTTCGATCTGTTCAGGATCATCTTCGCAGATTCAATTATCGACGAGGATGAAGTTCGACTCATAAAGAAATATGCGCTGGCTCTTGGGTACTCGCCCGATAATGCAGAAAATGTCATACGCAAATCCATTATCCTTTTCCGCGGTAAATTCGACTTCGAAGATTACAAGTATATGATGGAGAGGGAGAGGGATTAGGAATCCCCGGCCTTCCTATTGTGCGGCCATAAACTCTTCTGCTTTCTCCACCATCTTCCTGCTGCCGCAGAAGAAAGGAACCCGTTGGTGCAATTCGGTGGGCTGTATTTCCATGATGCGTCTGAAACCATCACTTGCTTTGCCCTTGGCCTGTTCAGCGAGAAAGGCCATGGGGTTGCACTCGTATAACAACCTTAGCTTCCCGTCTGATGCCACACTGCTTTTGGGATAGATATAGATACCTCCTTTGATCATGTTTCGGTGGAAATCCGAAACCAAAGATCCTATATATCTTGAAGTGTAAGGCCTGTCCTCCTCCTCTTTCTGACAATATTTGATATAGTCCTTCACACCCTGCGGAAAATGGATGTAATTTCCCTCGTTCACCGAATAGATCTTTCCTGTTTCAGGAAATTCCATGCGGGGATGGGACAGGTAAAAGGTTCCTATGGCGGGGTTCAGCGTAAAACCGTTGACTCCGTCACCAGTGGTGTATACCAGCATGGTAGAGGTACCGTATATGATATATCCGGCAGCTACCTGGTTCACCCCTGGTTGCAGGAAATCCTCCAGGGTAACGGGACTCCCGATCGGGGTTATCCGCCGATAGATGGAAAAGATGGTCCCCACGGAAACATTTACATCGATATTGGAGGAACCGTCGAGGGGGTCGATCAGGACCACGTATTTGTTCTGGTGCTTTTCGTCGTTGCTGTTGATACTGATGAAATCGTCTTCTTCCTCCGAAGCAATACCACACACGATCTCACGGTTCTTTAGGGTTTGAATAAAGCGATCGTTGGCGAGGACATCCAGCTTCTGCTGATCTTCCCCCTGGATATTGGTATCCCCTGCACCTCCGAGAATATCGATCAGACCTGCCTTGTTCACTTCGTGGTTCACCACCTTGGCCGCCAGGCGTATGGCGTTGATCAATTTGGAAAGTTCTCCTGATGAATACTGGAAGGAGGACTGGTTTTCTATGATGAACTCGCCGAGGGTGGTGTTCTTTTTGTCCATAGGGGCTGTGGAATTTGCTCACAAATATCGGACATTTTGTGATACCGGTGCGATTTGCCTCGACAGGCATTCGGTAAAATTATAACTTTGTGTTTTATTTATAACAAGCATGGAAATCCACATCCGAGAGGCCAGAGCTTCAGACATGACTGAGGTCCTTGGTCTGATCAGAGAACTTGCCCATTTTGAGAAGGAACCCGATGCAGTGGAGGTTACGGTTGAAACCCTTGTGGAAGACGGTTTTGGTGATGACCCGCGCTTTCATTGTTTTGTGGGGGAAGTTGATGGGGCTATCGCGGGGATGGCACTGGTCTACCCCAGGTACTCTACCTGGAAAGGCCCTGCATTACACCTGGAAGACCTGATCGTTACTGAGAAGATGCGCGGACTGGGCGTAGGCAATGCCCTGCTGGAGCAAGTAGTGAGATATGGGTATGAGCAGGGAGTCAAACGGATCGGCTGGGAGGTACTCGACTGGAATGAGCCGGCCATTGCCTTTTACAAGAGCAAAGGGGCGAAGATCATGCGCGAATGGGATGTGGTGCAACTCGATGAAGAGGGAATACGAACTTTTTTAAATGAGAAATGAGGATATTTAAATTTGGAGGAGCATCGGTGAAGGATGCGGACGGAGTGAGGAACCTGGTCAAGGTGCTGGGGGAAACAGGGACTGAGAACACCTTCCTGGTGATCTCGGCCATGGGGAAGACTACCAATGCCATGGAAGGGGTGGTGAATGCCTATTTTAAGGACAAGGTGACCTTGCCTGCTGCCATTCAGGAGGTCTGGGATTATCACGACCAGATCCTCAAAGGGCTTTTCCCATCTCCCAAACACAGGATCTATACAGATGTCAAATCCCTTTTTGAGGAATTAAAAGGCTTTCTGGCCTGGAACAAATCCCCCAAATACAATTTCGTCTATGACCAGGTGGTGTGCTACGGGGAGTTGATCTCGACTGTCATCGTCAGTACGTATCTCAACGAAAGCGGGATTCAGAATACCTGGCTGGATATACGGAACTTCCTTAAGACAGACACCAACTACCGGGATGCCGGTATTGACTGGAAGAAAACTCAGGACAGGGTGGCAAAGGGGGTCGATCCGGGAAAACTCTATGTCAGCCAGGGTTTTATCGGCAGCGATGAGAATAATTTTACGACCACTCTTGGCCGTGAGGGGTCTGACTATACCGCAGCCATCCTGGCCTATTGCCTGAATGCCCAGTCCGTGACCATCTGGAAAGACGTGCCGGGCGTCTTGAATGCAGATCCCAGATACTTTGACAAATCGCAATTGTTGCACAAGATATCGTATCGGGAGGCTATCGAGCTCGCATTTTACGGGGCTTCGGTCATCCACCCGAAAACACTTCAACCCTTGCAAAGAAAGGAGATCCCTCTGCATGTGAAGTCCTTTCTGAACCCTGTGGACGCGGGCACTACGGTAGGTAAGGGCGAGGGTATAGACCCACGGGTTCCCTGTTTCATCGTCAAAAAGAAACAGGTGCTTATGAAACTCTCATCCCTCGACTTTTCGTTTATCGTGGAGGACAACATCAGCGACCTTTTCAAATTGCTGCATGACTATAAGATGAAGGTAGACATGATACAGAATTCGGCCATTAGTTTTTCCGTTTGTGTCGACAATAAATTTGGCCGGCTTCAGGAACTCCTGGACCATCTCAAGGGTAAATTCAACGTGGTCTGCCACGAGGACGTATCCCTTTACACCATCCGTCATTTTGATACCCAGGCCATAGAATCTCTTCAAAACGGGAAGGAAGTCCTATTGGAACAGAGGGGTAAGGAAACGGTGCAACTAGTGGTAAAACCGTAAACATTTAAGGTGTAAACTGCCACCTGACTGCACACTGGGAAAGTCGATTTTCCTATCTTTACCTTTTAAATCGCGCCGAAAACCATGGGATTAGTAACCGCCAAAGAAGTAGCGAAAGCCATCAATCTGGAGAGATATGGTTTCTTCGGCACGTTTATGGGCTGGTTCCTGATGAAGATTACCAAACTGTCTTCCATGAATGCCTTTTACGACAAGCACAGGCATCTGGACGCAGTTTCATTTATCGATGCCATCCTGGAACATTATGAGATCAAGTTCGAGATCCCTGAAGAAGATATCAAAAGGCTGCCTAAGGAAGGGGCTTTTATCACCATCAGCAACCACCCCTTGGGAGGCGTTGATGGCATTCTTCTTTTAAAATTATTGTTGGAGCACCGTGCCGATTTCAAGATCATAGCCAATTTTCTGCTGCACCGGGTAGAACCGCTGGCCCCCTTCATACTGCCGGTAAATCCCTTCGAAACCCGTAAAGATGCCAAAAGCAGCATAGCCGGATTTAAGAGCGCCCTCCATCATATCAATCAGGGACATCCGCTTGGGATATTTCCCGCAGGAGAAGTTTCAACTTACAAGGACGGCAAGCTTATCGTGGACAGGCCCTGGGAGGAAGCGGCCCTCAAACTCATTCGCAAGGCGGAGGTCCCTGTAGTGCCTATTTATTTCCACGCCCGTAACAGCAAGCTGTTCTATCGCTTGTCGAAGATCAATGATATATTTCGCACGGCCAAACTGCCTTCAGAGCTTACCACTCAAAGCAGCAGGGCGATCAAGGTACGTATCGGGCAGCCGATCTCGGTAGCTTCACAAAAGGAACACGAATCTCTGGAGGAATTCACAGACCTGCTCAGGAAAAAGACCTATATCCTGGCGAATGCCTATGAAAAGGAAGGATTGATCAGCCAGATCCCGGGAAGCCTGAAGATCCCAAAGCCCCCGAAAAAGATCGCCACCGCAGTGCGAAAAGAGGTCATTCAGGGAGAGATCGAAAAACTGAGAGAAAAGGACTGCCGCTTGCTGCAGAGCAAGAACTATGAGGTCTTCCTCGCACAGAAAAAGGACATGCCGTTTATACTGAATGAGATCGGAAGGCAACGGGAGTTAACCTTCAGGGCCATTGGAGAGGGCACCAACAAATCTATAGACCTGGACAGGTTTGATGACTACTACCATCACCTCTTCCTTTGGGACGACGATGACAAATGTATCGTGGGGGCATACCGTATGGGGCTGGGATCACATATTTTTCCACAGTACGGCATAGATGGCTTCTACCTTCAGGACCTCTTCGGGTTCGAACCCGAGCTGTACAGGATGATGTCTCAGTCCATCGAGATGGGCCGGGCCTATATCGTTAAGGAATACCAGCAAAAACCCATGCCGCTTTTCTTACTTTGGAAGGGGATCGTTCATACTACCCTGCGCTTCCCTGAGCACAAATACCTCATCGGGGGCGTGAGCATCAGCAATCAGTTCTCCAACTTCTCCAAGTCGCTCATGATCGAGTTCATGAAATCCAACTACTGGGACCCCTATGTGGCCCAGTATATCCATCCGAAAAAAGAATTTAAGGTAAAGCTCAAGGATGCCGACAAGGAATTTGTCTTTGATGAGACCGAGGCAGACCTCAACAAGTTCGACCGGCTCATTGAAGAGGTGGAACCAGGCAGTTTACGCCTCCCTGTCCTGATCAAGAAGTACATCAAGCAGAATGCCAAGGTGGTGGCCTTTAACGTGGATCCTCTGTTTAACAATTCCGTAGACGGACTTATGTACATCCGTATCGCAGACCTTCCCGAAAGCACCGTTAAACCTGTGATGGAGGAATTCCAGGCTGAACTCGAACGCAAGCTGGCCGAAAATAGCGGGGGTATCTAGGAGACCAGTCCTACCCTGAATCTTCCGGAGGAGGGAGGAAACTTGCAATATCAACAATGAAATACGAGGAGGGGTTTCAGGGTGCCCCCACTTTGGCACTGCGTCTTTCAAAGATGAGGTTGTCTTTCCATACCCCGTCCAGTTGCCCGATCCGTTCCCGGTAACCGATCTTCCGGAAACCGCATTGAAGGTGGATTCGCACGCTTCCTTCATTCTCGGGGAAGATCCCGGATTGCAAGGTCCAGAAGCCGTGCTCTTCACTGGAGTCGACGAGTTGTGAAAGGAGTTTTTTGCCGATGCCCTTGCCCTGGTGGTCCCTTCCCACATAGACACTGACCTCAGCCACTCCACCGTATACGCAGCGTCCGGATACGGGAGAGAGAGCCGCCCATCCAAGGACAGCATCTTCCTCTACAGCGACCAGCCTGCAGGTCCGTATGTGGGCCTTGTCCCATAGTTCGTAAGAGGGGACGACCTTTTCAAACGTGGCAAACCCTGTAGCAATGCCTTCGGTATAGATTCGGGCCACTTGCTGCCAATCTTCAGAGGTCATGGGTCTGATCTTCATTGTAAAACCATTTAGCAATTACCGGTTCCGTTTTCTTTGAAAAAAGTATTTACCATTGCCCTTATTTCCTGCCATCGATCCATGGAAATGCAGTAGCACATACGATTTCCCTCTATCTCCCCTTCGATCAGACCAATGCGTTTGAGTTCTTTGAGATGCTGGGAAATTGTGGGTTGAGCCAGGCCGACCTCCTCGACGATGTCATTGCATATGCAGGCGTTCTGTGCTCCAATGTATTGGAGGATAGCAATGCGGGCGGGGTGTCCGAGGACCTTTAGAATATCTGCCAGTTCGTTCTGGGTTTCGCTGAAGATCTCTGTTTTAGTAGTGCCCATATTACATTTGTATATTGCAATATTACGATAAACTGGAGCAAGAAAAAAGTCGGATTGAGAACCCGACCTTATTTTTTCAGAACCAGGGTTTTTTCCCTACCTGATAAGTGTTGTAGAACTCCTCATCGGATTTGGTCAGATAGATAATACCTTCTATAAGTCCTATCAGTCCAGGGATCCAGAAGAAGAAGGCTCCCACTACTATACAGGTTGTGGCGTATCCCAGGAGGGTCACGGCCAAAAGAATGATCCCTTCTTTATTATATCCCAATATAAATTTGTGGACCCCGAGGGAACCGAAGAGAATAGCGAGGATACCGGCCAGGATCTTCTTATTGTCACCTCCGGCCGTCCTGAGTCCTTCCTTGAACTCCTCGGCGGTCTTTTTGGCTTCCTCCTTGAATTCCCCTGCAGATTCCTTGGCTTCTTCCGCAGCTTTTTTTGCAGATTCTTTGGCGTCTTCAAAGGCCTCCTTGGCCTTGTCGCCCTTATCTTTTTTATCGTCAGACATGTCGATTGTTTTTTTAGGTTAGGTTGAGGTTAAAAGTAGGATTTTTTTTGATTTCAAAGAAATGCCTTGTCCACTGGTTCCCACAATTCTATCTTATTGCCTTCCGGGTCGAGGACCCATCCGAATTTACCATATTCGTATTCCTCCATTTCCCCGATGACCTTTACCCCTTCTTTCTTCAGGACTTCCAGTAATTCCGCGAGGTTTTCCACACGAAAATTCATCATGAATTGCTTCTTACTGGGCTGGAAGTATTCGGTATCTTCTTTAAAAGGACTCCATTGGGTGGAGCAATCCCTTCCCTCTTTGTCCTTCCACCAAAACGTACAGCCATACTGGTCTGTACTCAAGCCCAGATGCTCCTTATACCATTCCCTGATCCTTTTTGGATCCCTGGATTTAAAAAAGAACCCACCTATACCTGTAACCCTGTTTTTCATGTTTATTTTTTGATGTTCTTTTCGTAAAGTCGGATCCAATCCTCAACGGTCATTTTTGTGCACAATTGCCCCACAAGATCTACCGGGATGTCCTGGATCTTTTTAAAGCGGACGCAACTCTTCCCCATGTCCAATTTGTGGGAGGTGTGATTCGGATATTCCGAGACGAACCAGTCGTGCAGGGCTTTGTCCGCATAAAGCCCGGAGTGGTAAAGAGCAATATAATTCTTTTGGGAGGCGAGGTTTATAAATGGAAGCGGAAGTTTAGGGTCGCAGTGGTATCCAGCGGGATAAAGTCTGTGGGGAACCACGTACCCGATCATCCCGTAACCCATGGTCTCGTCAAAACCCTCTGGCAGGTTGGATAGGATGGTCTCCCTCAGTTGGGTCACGGCATCTTTCCAGTCTGATGGAAGAGAAGCGATGTATTCATCCGGTGTCTTCGCATCGGAGGTCATGGTCTTCGGAGTTTGGTACGGCCTTTTTGGTCTTAATTTATCCCTCCTAAGATACTAAAAATCTGGACTTGATCTTATCGACGATTGTCTGGGCGAGTTTTACCTTGCTCTCTTGTGTCCATCCTGCGATATGCGGACTGAGAAGGACCCGGTCTGACTGGATTAGGTAGTGAAAATCAGGGGGCATTTTTTCTCCTCCGAAGAGGTCCTCAAAGGAGGTCTTTTCGTATTCCAGGACGTCGAGGCCGGCCCCCAGGATCTTACCTTCTTTAAGTCCCTCTACCAGGTCTGCCGTAAGCACGCATTTGCCCCTGGCAGTATTGAGGAACCAGAACGGCTTCTTGACAGCCCCAATAAACTCAGAACTTATCATCCCCAAAGTAAGGGGGGTCTGGGGTACATGCAGGCTAATCACGTCTGCCTTTTCCCGGAGTTCCTCGAGGCTCACCTGCCTGGCGTATTTATCTCCCACATCTTCGAGGATGTCGACACAAAGGACTTCTACTTCAAAGCCTGAGAGTTTTCTGGCAAACGCCTGCCCGGTATTCCCGTACCCGATGATGCCAATGGTCAGACCGTCCAGCTCCCAACCGCGGTTGCCTTCCCTGTCCCATATGCCCCGCCTCACCTCCCGGTCTGCCTTGTTGAGGTTGTTCATCAGTGAAAGCAACATACCCAGGGCCTGCTCTCCAACCGCGTTCCGGTTTCCTTCGGGGGCTGCAGCCAAAAAGATCCCTTTTTGTCTGGCAAATTCCACGTCGATATTTTCAAGTCCGGCACCAACACGACCTATGAACTTCAATCGTGTCGCCTTTTCCAGGAAGGTTTTGTCGATCTTAAACCGACTTCGGATGATGATCCCGTCGTAGTGGTGGATGAATTCCTCCACCTCGCTTTTGCTCGCCTGGTATTCTTCTGTGTTTTCGAAGCCCAGGGCTGCCAGTTGCTCGAGCAGGAGCGGATGGTTGGTGTCTAGGTGCAATACTTTCACGGGAATCAGATTTTTGGGTAGTGTGTTTTTGTGCGGGCATCCTTTACCTCACCAGTATGCGCAGTGGACTGCTTCTCGAAGAGCAACAGGTGCACCTCTTCCCCATTCCTGGTCGCCGGACAGTGCTCCACGCCTTTGGGGACAACGATGATCTCCCCTTCCTTTACGATCTCGGTTCTGTCTCTGAACTGCATGTACAGGGTACCCTTCAATACCTGGAACAGCTCATCCTCATCCTCATGGGAATGCCAGACAAACTCGCCGGTAACCTTGGCCAGCAAAACCTGCATATCATCCACGCAGGCGATCTGGTGAGGATGCCAGGTGTCCTCAAAGAGGGCGTGTTTTTCTTTCAGGTTGATAGGTTTCATAGGTATGCTATAGATCTTTTTCGTTCTGAATGGGGGGTTGGTCTGTCACAGAAAGTCGGAAAATATCTGAGCGACTGTAATGCCCGTTCACATCAAAATCGAGCTTGCTCTCCGCGATCTCACCGAGGTCGAGTTCAGCCGTCAGAATCCCGGCCTTTCCCCACAGGGGTCCCGCAAGTATCGTGCCTTTGGGTGAAACAATAACGCTTCCCCCCGGACAGTTGACAGCTTCTTCTTCTTCCATGGCTCCTTTGAATTTAGCCGGCAGCATCTCTTTCGAGAAGTATTCATTACATCCGAGCACAAAACAGCGACCTTCCAGGGCGATATGTCTCATAGTGGAGATCCAGGATTCACGGGCATCGGCTGTAGGCGCAATGTAGATTTCAATGCCCTTCTGGTACATGGCCATGCGCGCCAGGGGCATGTAGTTCTCCCAGCAGATGAGTCCGCCGATTTTCCCGACCCGGGTCTGGAAAGTACACAGATCGCGCCCCGACCCCTCACCCCAAATGATCCTTTCGGACCCGGTGGGTTTGATCTTCCTGTGCACACCCAGCAGGCCTTTTGAAGGTGAGATATAAAGCATGGAACAAAATAGGCTGCCGTGCTCCTGCTGTCTCTCGGTGACACCTATTACGAGATAAGTCTTATACTTTTTGGCCAGTTTTTCCAGTTTTCCCAGGTCTCCCGATCCCAGGTCTACACTGTTCCCGTGGTATTCCGAATACAGGCGGCGACCTTCATCCGTCCTGTTCCCCACATGGGCGCCAAAGGTAAAGCCCCTGGGATATCCGGGGATGAAAGATTCAGGGAACACGGTAAGGTCGCAATTGAGGTTGGCGTGCTGATCGAGCAGGTCTTCTATTTTTTCGAAGGTTTTCTCCTTGTCAAAAAAGACCGGACTTTCCTGGACAACTCCCACTTTTACACGCATGGTTTCTCTTGTTGCTATGAATCAGACCACATTTCGGGTCAAGGTATACTTTTTCTGACACTTTCAAATTCCCAGCAAGAGCCGGGCGATGGTAAAATAGATCAGGATACCGAAAATATCGTTGCTGGT
>CBDTYM010000009.1:0-42192 GCA_965364605.1 uncultured Muriicola sp. | reverse complement strand
AGTTGAGGGAGAGGCGATGAGAAAACTGGAAGTTGCAGACATAAGAGATTTTTAAAATGTACAAATAATGTCTAAATCGGAGTTTATTCTCGAAACCGAACGCCTCATTCTCAGGGAACTCCGTCCCGATGACGCCGAAGGCATGATGCAACTTCATTCCCATCCCGAGGTGCAGAAATATACCGGAGATGGTGTGATCCTTTCCAGGGAGGGGATCCGGGAAAAGATCCGGGAAAAGATGCAGGATTACCAAAAATACGGGTACGGCCGTTGGGCGACCATCCTGAAAGGCGGCAACCAGTTCATAGGCTGGTCAGGGCTGGCGTATTTACCCGAATTTGACGAGATCGATGTTGGATACAGGTTTTTGCCTGAATTCTGGGGAAAGGGCCTTGCGACAGAGGCCACCAGGGCCATCCTGGATTATGCCTTCCGGGAACTGAAATTAAGTCGAATAGTCGCCATAGCCATGATAGAGAACAAGGCCTCCATCCGGGTCATGGAAAAGGCCGGGATGCACTTTGAAAAATTCGCCCCCTATTTTCCTGAAGGGGAGGATCTGGTTTGGTACCATTCGGACAAAAAATATAAAAATTGATATCAGGCATATGTCCTACTGCAAGACCTTGTGTTCAAACCTGCTTATGAGTAACGACCATAAAAATATTATTGATTCCCGGGATAGCCATCCTGTTTCCCAATGTCTGTGATGACAATTTAGGTATCCCAGATTCCTTTAAGCATTCGGAGGTTATCTAAAATTTGTGCTTTTCACAGGTAACTCTTAGTTTTAATTTCAAACGGATTAATCGAAGACCCCGAATAGCTCACATTTTTTTTGGATGCAGGAAAGATAAATCCTGGATATTTGGGGAAATCTATTTTTAGATGAACTATGCTTAAATCTATTTTGACACTGTTCGGTATATTCAGCACGGGGATACTCTCAGTTCTTTGTGCCCAGAGTACCCTCGATGCCGTAGCTTCAGATCCCGTTAAAATGGGGTGGATGCAAGGTTACCCGCCCCCAAGCGATAAAGTTGTATCGGCAATAGACGGCAGTTTTTTCCAATTTCCAGCATTGCGCTACAGCGTTTGCCACATGCGCGAATTTCTGCCTACTACGGTGGTAAAAGCTTCCGGGGGTAAACACTATTATTTTAAAGAGAGGTTAGACGAGAAAATTGACAACCTTGTATTCACCCCAGAAAAGAGCGATAAGACCATGACCTGGAAGGAATCCCTAGGCACGAATTATACAGATGGGATTCTCGTTCTGTACGAAGGCAAGATCGTCTATGAAAGATATTTCGGGGAATTGAAACCAGACGGGCTGCACGCGGCAATGTCAGTGAGCAAGACATTTACTGGAACCCTGGGGGGGTTGCTGGTTGATGAAGGCGTTTTGGACGAAAATAAAACCGGGGCTTATTATATTCCTGAATTAAAAAATTCTGCCTTTGGTGATGCCACGATAAGGCAAATCCTGGACATGACCACAGGTCTCAAATACAGCGAAGATTATTCGGATCCCAAAGCGGAGATTTGGGCATTTTCGGCTGCCGGTAATCCCTTCCCAAAACCCCAATCATACCAGGGACCTAAGAATTACTACGACTATTTGAAAACCGTTCAAAAAGAAGGTTCTCATGGCGAGGTTTTTGGATACAAGACGATAAACACAGATGTGATGGGCTGGATCATTTCCAGGGTTACGGGCAAATCGATACCGGACTTGTTATCGGAAAGGATATGGCAGCCTTTAGGGACTCATTTCGATGGGTATTATCAGATTGACGGGGCCGGGATAGCCTTTGCCGGTGGTGGTTTCAGTGCCAATATGAGGGATATGGCCATGTTTGGAGAGATGGTCCGTAAAAAAGGAAAGTTCAATAAGAAACAAATCTTGCCAGAGTCTTTGATCGAAGACATCATGGACGGTGGCGACCAGGAAGCATTTGGCAAATCGGTTTACAGCTCGCTGGAGGGCTGGAGCTATCGAAATATGTGGTGGCATACACACAATGAACACGGTGCATTTGCGGCCAGAGGTGTTCACGGGCAGACCATTTACATAGATCCTGTTGCTGAAATGGTGATTGTCAGGTTTGCCTCTCATCCTGAGGCTAAAAACGCTAAAATTGATCCCACCTCCCTCCCTGCTTACCATGCCTTAGCCAAATACCTTTTAAAAAAATGATCACTTCAGATTTAAGTTGCCTATTCAGCAGTCATGAATATTCAATGGTTACTCTGAAATAAACTGATGGTATCCCTGAAGATCCTTAGCGCTGGAAATCCTGACTCTGTAAAAGGGACCTTTGTTGCTCTACACAAAGTGCTTCATCTAACTGTTTTGGGATTATTGTTCTGGTCCCAGATTGCAAACGGACAATCTGATACTCTTGTTTTCAATGAGCAGACCATGGTAGTGGGCGAGATCAAGAAGATGGAAAAAGGAGTAATAGAAATCGATGTTCCTTACGGTGACGAAGTCTTTAAAATAAAATGGTCGAGCGTCAAAGAAATCTACACTGAATCGAGATTCTTGATTAGTATCAGAGATATGCTTTATAAAGGGAGGGTGGCCACAACAACGAACGGCAGAATCAAAGTCTTTGACAGGGATACGACCTATGTAGAGGGCAATTTACCTGAGATCGTCTATTTGAATCAGATCAAAGAGGGTTTCGCCAATCGTTTCAACGCTGCGGCAGAACTTGGGTTTAACATCATCAAAGCTCAGGACATCAGGCAGTTTTCCTTCCGGAGTTCGGCAGGCTATAAATCCGATTCCTGGTGGCTTGAAGCTTCGTTCAATATCATCCGTTCATCCCAAGACAACACAGAAGCCATAAAACGGACAGATGGACTATTAAATTACCGGCGCCTACTATTTCGACAATGGTATGGGATAGCAACCCTATCAACCCTCTCCAATACGGAGCAATTGATTGATATCCGGGCAAATACCCAGCTTGGTGCAGGCAATTACCTTTTGAGTACCAGTAAGGCATACTGGGGTATAAAAGCAGGTGTGAATAACAACTTAGAACGATTTTCAAATGAATCTGAAAGTCGCACGAGCTGGGAAGGGTTTCTTGGGACCGAACTGAACATTTATGGAGCAGGGGATCTCGACCTCAGCATCATCTATATGGGATACTCGGGAATCACCGACGAAGGGAGGTACAGAGCTGATGTAACTTTTGATCTCAAATATGACCTCCCCCTCGACCTTTTTGTCCGATTGGGAGTTGCTTATAATTACGACAACAGACCTGCTGAGAATGCCAGTCAGGTCGACTATGTCGTCAGAACAGGGATTGGATGGGAATGGTAAACAAAACCGTCTTATTATGAGCTTCCATGAGATCCGGGGATATCGTAATCCTTGAAATCAGCTCGAAGTGTGCCTCTTCATTCTTGAGATCCTTCTTCAAAATGACCTGGGTGTGCTCTTTGGTCAGTCTACGTTTTATTTTGATCCACCGACGGATATTCTATACTCCCTTTAAGCTTCTTTATGGTCTCCGGATCAAATTCTGGCAGATGGAGATCTCCATTTTCAATCCACTTGTTTACCTTGGCTTCTGCCTTTTCCTTCTTGGTCTTTGACAGCCCTTTTTCCTCTGCGATATAAAGTCTTTGGGAAGGAAAGGCAAACCCGCTGCCGCTTTCTTCTATGACCTTTGCCAACCTCAGGTTGATATCTTCCTGTATTCCCAGGTAATCATTCCAGTCTTTGGCAATGGTGTAGGCATAGATCTCTATCTGCAAGGCATCGCTGCCATATCCCAGAAAGCGTACCCTTGCAGGATTGGGGTCTACCATGGGATGAGCGTAAAGGATCTTACGCAGTTCCACCAGCACATACCGCATTTGATGGGATGTGGTCTCGTATCGCAAGCCGATGGTCTTATGGTATAAAAAGAGGTCTCTTTTCGAAAAATTTTCTATGAGTCGGGAAGAAAAGTCCGAATTGGGGACAGTCACCACCGTTCTGTTACTCGTCCTGATACGGGTTGACCGCATCCCGATTTTTTCTACAGTGCCCAGCGTATCTCCAAATTTGCAAAAATCTCCAACGCTTACAGGTTGGTCGAAGACCACGGAAAGTCCCCCAATCACATTTTCTATGGTCTTTTGAGCACCTAGGGCCAGGGCGATCCCCCCCACTCCGAGCGCTGCCAGACCAGCAGTTACATTCACTCCAAGGGTACTGAAGACAACAAGCAAGGCTGTGATAATAAGCACAAACTTGGCCGTATTTCTGAAGAAGGATACAGCAGAAAGACCACCGAAACTCTTACGCTCCCTAAGCTTATCTTCTCCTGCGGTTGTCAGGGCGTCTATAAGCAGCCATATAAAAATAAACAAGGCTGTCCACATAGCTATCAGGTTAAATACACTGAAGGCCTGCCTGACAACTATGGAAATCCCCAATGCTCTTGACAGGTTCAATAAAATATAAACCATCAATACCAAACGAAGAGGGATCAATAAGGTTCTGAGAATTCTCCTGTATTTGTTCTGTTGGAAATTCTGCCATACGGAGCGAACCAACCTGCTCAGAAACAACGTTAGAAGCCAGGCAATGAGATAAGATCCTAAAGCAAGGCCCGTGTTTATCAGCCAGTCTTTTACCGCAGCACCCTTCCATTTTGATGTAAACATCCCGCCTGATTCAGCTTTAATTGGATCCAGAGCTGAGCCTGCGTACACCTCTTCCATGATAGGATTGAGGTTCTTGGTCGAAAACAGCCATATCGTCACCTGGTCATTGCCTTCTGTCTTTTTTAAAAATACAGGGGTAATCCTCCCATTTAATGAAATACTCCCTACCATCTCCACATCCGGATCTAGGCCGTCATTGAGATTCCCTTCGCGAGCAGTGCTGATCAGATTGATGGGGGTGATCTTGCCATTTCTGTCCAAGACAGATTCAAATTTCCTGGCAAAATGTTCGGCCAAAGAATCATTTTCTGTCCTGACGCTCCCGAGATCAAAATATTGCGAAGCAAAAAGATAATCAGCCCTGGCAATTGAATTGAAGAAACCCGTAACAGTTCCCTTAGGGTTTGACCTACCCAGGGAGTCCCGGATCGTTTCAATTTCTGCGACTATTGTACTATCCACCTGGGAATTTGGAATAATTTGATTCGCTTTTATACCCTGGATCCCAAAAAAGATGAATCCTAGGATCAGGAACAGAAATCGCCTGTACATGTCTCAATTTGAATTACATGAGTTATGGTCTATTACCGGATACGACCAATAGTTTGCTCAAAATGTACATAAATAAAGAGAAATTACCGAAACCATAACTGCTAAATGTGATATTGACCAAAGTCCGGTTTCCTGAATCCGGCAGGCTGAAAGAAAGGCCTTTAATGAACGCCAGTACATCAAAAGCCTGTTTTGCCCAGCACGTTAACTTTGACTGTAGTATATTAGGCCTGATAATCCAAGTAATGATCACCATATTCCGGAAAATCCGCCATTCCTTGCTTACAGAGAATAAATTCACAAGATATCTATTATATGCGACAGGGGAGATCCTCCTGGTGGTCATCGGGATACTCTTGGCTTTGCAGATTGACAACTGGAACCAGGACCGGCTCGACCGCAAGGAGAAGCGAAATCTGCTCGATAAGGTGCAGACCGAATTCAGGTCTAACAGGGAATTGCTAGCAGATTATAAAGCAGCTTGCAAACAGACCATGAAAAACCTGAATGCCCTTCTGGAACTGGTCGGCAGCAACCGGGAGACGCTGGAGGCTCAAAATCTGGACAGTATTTTTTACAACAGCTTCCTGGGCGAAGAACTTGGGCTTTCTGAAAATTCCATTAACAGCATCATACAAAGCGGACAATTGAGGCTCTTCAAAAACGAACCCATCACCACCTTATTTCAGCAATGGAATGCCGTTTCTTCAATCAGGGAGAGACGGGAGGAAAAACTGGATTACTGGACCAACAATCACTTTATCCCATTTTTGTTACCCTATATATCCTTTAAGGAGATGGATTCAAATTCGGGCTACTTCTGGTCCGGTAAATCGAACCTGAAACCAGATTATTATCCCCTCTTCCAGAGAATTGAGTTTGAGAACCTGCTCGACAATACCCTGTGGATGAACCAGCAGGTACTTTTGCGACTTGAGGAATCGGAGGTTTTGATAGAGGAGATCATCAGGGAATCTCAGGTCCTTGAAACGGAATGAGGTCTAATGCAGCTTGTTGAAATCAAAGACCTATTTTTAACCGAAAAATTGAGTATTATTGTTTTTCGATGATAAAACATTCAAAACCGATCTATCCCTCGAATACAGGTTCAAAAAGAAAACGACCATTGCTCTATGTGTTCTTTTTGGCACTCAGTCTTCTGATTTCCTTTAGTTTTTCAAAAGAAGAATCCGCCGCTATATTCAAGGGCAGCTCGTTGGACCCCATGATGCTGGTATTTTCCGATGAGTTTGAATACGAAGGCAATCCCGACCCCGAGAAATGGCACCACCAGGTCATCGGCCCCAATGACGGGCACTGGTTCAACGAAGAGGAACAGCATTACACGGCAAGAACAGAGAATTCTTTTGTAAGTAACGGGACCCTGAAGATAAGAGCGATACGCGAGGATTACACCGTCGGAGGAAATAAGAAATCCTATACCTCAGCCAGACTTAATTCCAAATTCGCCTTTACATACGGGCGGGTGGAAGTGCGGGCGAAACTTCCCTCTCAGGCAGGGACATGGCCAGCTATCTGGACCCTCGGGGCCAATATTGACGAGAAAGGAAACTATTTTGGGGCTCAGTATGGCAGTGTGGGCTGGCCCGCCTGCGGGGAGATCGACATTATGGAGCAAAAAGGTTGGAGCAAAGACATCACCCAGGCCTATTTCCACTGGGGAGATACCCGAACCGGAGCCTACCGGAGTGAGGGATCTGAGATAGAGCTTCGGGATTCCACCAGTGAATTTCACCTCTATATCGTGGAGTGGGACAGACAGCGTATCAAGGTCTACGTGGATAATATTTTAGTTCATGAATTGGTTAATACAACGGACAAACCATACGACAATCCCCATTACCTGCTATTGAATGTGGCTATGGGTGGGGCTTTAGGGGGTGATATCCCTGATGCCTTTACCGAAGGGGTCATGGAGGTCGACTATGTCCGGGTTTACCAGTAAACCTGTCTTTTTCTTTTTCTGGATTCTGCTTTCTTACATGGTTGTATTTTAATATCTTAGGAAGCATAAACCTTAAATAACCAACAGATGAAAATGAAATTCATTACCCTGTTAATTTTGGGACTTCTGGTCCTGAATTCCTGCAAAGAAGCAGCTCCCGCTGAAGAGATGACTCCAAAAGAAACCCCTGATTACGCAGCCTTTGATGCCAAGGTGGCCATTATCCAGGCCTTTTACAAAGCCCATGAGGCCGAGAATCTGGAATCTCTTGCCAATATGCTGGCAGATACCATGCAATTCAGTCCTCCTCAGTATAACGGCAACCAATGGCTGGGGAAAGACGACTTACTTGCGGCCCTTAAGAATTATCATGAAAATTTTGACAATATCCGGTTCACGCCCGGAGTAGTTACTCCGGATGTCTCGGAAGGAGGATACTGGTCTGGGTCTGTATTCCCGGAAGCAACAGCGACAATAACACCTGATAACATCCGCGTGTACGGCACCTGGAACGCCACGCACACCGAGACCGGCAAGGAGATCGGCGTCAAATATTTCGCGCTTATCGTTGTAAATGAGGAAGGGAAGATCGCCATGGCCTCCGACTATTTCGATGTCAACGGGATTGCTGCCCAGATCGCCGCAGAGTAATTTAACAGCTCTCCAATAATGTAACAAGGCCCCGTTTGGGGCCTTTTCCATGGGTGAGCAAAAATTGCTAGGCCGTAATTTTATACATTCGTTCAAAACTATTTTCATGATCAAGTTCTTTAGGCGTATCCGGTACGATCTTCTGGAAAAGAATAATGTCGGGCAATATCTCAAATACGCCATCGGGGAGATCGTATTGGTGGTCATCGGGATCCTGATCGCCCTGAGCATCAATAATTATAATGAAGACCGCATCCTGAGAAAAAAAGAGCAGACCTATCTTAAAGGCCTTCAAACCGATTTTTTGATCAGTGAAAATAAACTGTTAAATCTGAGGGAGGTGATTAGGAAAAATTACGAAGCCGCGAAAAAACTTATAGCCGAGATTGAAAAGAATCCCTCATTGGACCGGGAGTCTTTGTTCTCCCAACTGGGATATGAATCCTTTGCTTTCGAAATTGCCTACAATCCCAACAATGCTCTGCTGGATGAAATGATCAGCTCGGGAAGCCTGAGGGAGATCTCCAATATTGAATTGAGGCGACACCTGACCACCTGGAACTCTTCTCTGGAATCCGTCAAAGTGCAAGAACAGGGCCTCAGAACAGAACGGGAAAAGATCCTGGACATGTTTCGCAGGGAAAACGCCAGTATCAGGACCATCTTTGACCAGACCGGGATCAGCAAGGACATCCTGGGCATGCATAAAGCAAATGAGAACTACAGCAACCTGGAAATCATGAAAAGCCGTGAATTCGAGAACAACGTTCTCACCTTTATCCTCTCTGCTATCAGCCTAGAACAGGAGCAGTACATGCCTCTTCTTGAAGAGATCAGCACCATCCGCTCGCTTATCGATTTAGAATTGGAGCCCTGATGAACGTCCGAGAATAAAAAATGGCCCCTAAATGGGGCCATTTTCGATATATATACATGCTAAGATCTAGGCCAGATCAAAACGGTCAAGGTTCATGACCTTGTTCCATGCTTTGACGAAGTCGGATACGAATTTCGCGTTGGCATCGTCACAGGCATATACTTCGGCCAGGGCACGGAGTTCTGTATTGGAACCAAAGATCAGGTCTACCCTGGTGCCGGTCCATTTCTTCTCTCCCGTGCTGCGGTCCTTGCTTTCGAAGACTTCCTGGTCGGAATCGACCGCCTTCCATTCGTTGCTCATGTCCAGCAGATTCACAAAGAAGTCATTGCTCAGGGTCCCGGGCCTTTTTGTAAATACACCATGAGATGAGCCGTCATAATTCGCATTCAAAGCTCGCATACCTCCGACCAATACGGTCATTTCAGGAGCGGTAAGCGTCAGTAATTGAGCTCTGTCTACCAGCATATCCTCTGTAGAGACGGAGGATTTGATTTTGCGGTAGTTCCTGAATCCGTCGGCAATAGGCTCGAGTACATCAAAGGCCTCGGCATCTGTCATTTCCGCGGTTGCATCCGTACGACCTGGGGAGAATGGAACTGTTATATTCTGTCCGCCATCCTTGGCAGCTTTCTCAACGGCAGCACATCCTCCAAGGACGATCAGGTCTGCCAGAGATACCTTCTTATTTCCTTTTTGAGCGCCGTTAAAGTCGGATTGAACCTTGGTAAGCACATCCAATACTTTGCCGAGCTGGACAGGGTTGTTGACCTCCCATCCCACTTGTGGCTCAAGTCTTACCCTGGCTCCGTTGGCGCCTCCGCGGTTATCGGAACCCCGGAAAGTGGAGGCAGAGGCCCATGCGGCCCTTACCAGGTCAGAGACAGACAGGCCTGAATTGAGGATCGTCTTCTTCAGTGCCGTGATATCTTTCTCATCGATCAGTTCGTGGTCCACTGCCGGAACTGGATCCTGCCATACCAAATCTTCATTAGGTACTTCAGGCCCAAGATAACGGGATTTTGGCCCCATATCCCTGTGGGTAAGTTTGAACCAGGCTTTCTGGTAAGCCTCCTTGAATTCGTCAGGGTTTTCGAGGAAATGGCGTGAGATCTTCTCATAAGCCGGATCCATCCTCAGGGAGAGGTCAGTCACCAGCATAAAGGGTGCGTGTTTTTTGCTCGGGTCGTGGGCATCCGGAACAGTCCCTGCACCAGCCCCATCCTTGGGCTGGAATTGCCATGCCCCTGCCGGACTCTTGGTGAGTTCCCAGTCGTATTTGAAAAGATTTTCGAGATACTTATGGCTCCACTTTATAGGTGTGTCGGTCCATGCTCCTTCCAATCCGCTTGTGATCGTATCCGAACCTTTACCACTCTTGAAGTTGCTTTTCCATCCCAGGCTTTGTAACTCGATGGGTGCTCCAGCGGGTTCTGCTTCCAGAAATTCAGAGTCCTTCGCAGCTCCGTGTGTTTTTCCGAAGGTATGACCTCCGGCGATCAGGGCAACGGTCTCGTAATCATTCATCGCCATACGACCAAAAGTCTCGCGAATATCGTGGGCAGCGGCAACCGGATCGGGATTAGCGTTAGGTCCCTCGGGATTCACATAGATCAGCCCCATATGGGCTGCACCCATCTGTCTTTCCAGTTCCCCGTCTTCATTGTATCTTTCCTTGTTTCCAAGCCATTCGGTCTCAGATCCCCAGTAGATATCCTCCTCGGGCTGATAAATGTCCTCACGGCCTCCGGCAAAACCATACATGGGTAGCCCCATGGATTCGTGAGCTACGTTTCCGGCCAAAATGAGCAGGTCTGCCCATGAGAGTTTTTTTCCGTATTTCTTTTTGATCGGCCAGAGAAGGACCCTGGCTTTATCCAGGTTGGCGTTGTCCGGCCAGCTGTTGAGGGGGGCGAAACGCTGGGCCCCGGTACCTCCCCCACCTCGTCCGTCAGAGATGCGGTAGGTTCCGGCAGCATGCCAGGCCATACGGATGAAGAAAGGCCCGTAGTGTCCATAATCGGCCGGCCACCAGTCCTTGGAGTCTGTCATCAGGTCGGTAAGGTCCTTTTTTACAGCTTTGAGATCCAGGCTTTTGAATTCCTCAGCGTAGTCGAAATCCGGTTCCATGGGATTTACACGCTCAGAATGTTGCCTGAGGATGTTTAGATTCAGTGAGTTTGGCCACCAGTCACGATTGGTCGTCCCACCACCTGCCACTTGCTGCAATTCCCCGTTAAGAAAGGGGCATTTGCTCTCATCATTGGCATGGTAAGCCGATCCGTTCGTTGAACCGGATCTGTTTTTTAAGTCTTCCATGATCTTTTCAATTAGGTTTATTAGAGTTCGTCTGAATTTTTTTCTTCTCTCAAAGTTACCAAAAGGATTCCTATCATTGGCCTTCTTCGCATCGATATAAACTATAGCTCATCTTGTTTTCCGATCCTCAGAACAAAGACCTCCTAGCGTTCTGTTTTCTCAACTGGACACTACTTCATAGATTGAAAATATCGCCCTATCTTGAAATGTTCTATCTCCAAAATATCTCATGGAATCGAAACCAGGATATTCTGCCTTCGTGGCCCTGCTCAGAGGAATCAATGTAAGTGGTCGACATAAAGTCCCGATGGCCCGATTGCGGAAAGAATTGGAAAAGATCGGTTGCTCTGATGTACATACCCTTTTGAATTCCGGTAATGTCATCTTCCGGGCAAAAAATTCAAATTCCGGAGCACTTCAGGCCATAATTGCTTCTCACCTAAGGCAGGTATTTGACTTTGAGGTCCCTACCTGGGTCATCGATGCCCCCTATTTCAAAACCCTGTCAGAAACCAATCCCTATGATCACCTGGAGTTCCATGACCACCTTCGATATTATGTTACTTTCACCGGTGACAAAGTAAATGACGAACCCGATATTCCCTTTGAACTTGATTCGGGTGGCTTCAGGATCATTAGCAGAGACGGTCCGGTCCTTTACAGTATCCTGGATCTACGTAAGAGCAAGACACCTGACGCCATGGGCCTGCTGGAAAAAATGTACGGAAAGGGTATCACTACCCGGAACTGGAATACCATATCCCGAATCCTTAAAAAACTGGAAACCCTGGGAATATAGCATATCGTCTTTGATGATCTTTCCTGCAATGCAGGAAAAGGGTGTGCAGTAATTGATAAATGTTCGTGCTATTGGTTTAGGATGACAAACCACAAAATTGTTTAGTTTTAAAGGATATTCAAGTTGGATTTAAAGAATTTGACGCTCCTCATGTCTGACAACCTCACCGCACATATCGCCAAAAACATAGAGGAATTCTATTTCGGGGGCAACTGGACGGATGTCAGCCTCAGGGACTCCCTTAAGGGACTGGATTGGAGATTAGCCCAGAAAAAGATCGAACCCTTTCATTCTATCTCAGAACTGGTTTACCACATCAACTATTTTATTGCGGTGGTGATACCCGTGCTGGAAGGGAAACCCTTGAAAGGAAAGGATGCTGAGAGTTTTGATGTGCCTGAATTTAAATCCCGGACAGAATGGGACCTGTTTCTGGATCAGGTCTGGGCCGATGCCCGCAAATTCACAGAGCTTATACGCCGGCTCCCGGATGAGCAGCTTGACGATCATTTCACAGATGAGAAGTACGGGACCTTTCGCAAAAACCTCAACGGCATCATTGAACACAGCCATTACCATCTGGGTCAGATCACCCTGCTGAGAAAAATGCTCGAACAGGAACAGGAAAAATCCCCGCCGAAGTTGTGACCCCTTCATCATTTTCTGACGAGGCGTGCATTTCAGAAAATGAAGTACCAGGCCAGTTCCGCGGGTTCAACTTGTGCAAAATCCTTACATTTAGTGAAGTTTCGGGTCTTATAAGGTTTGGAGACCACCAATAACCAAGTAAAAACCGTAATTATGAATCCGATCGTCAGAAACATCCTGGCAGTGATCGCCGGTCTAGTCATCGGCAGTGCCGTGAATATGTTCTTTATCTCCCTGAACGGCAGCGTCATTCCTTTGCCGGAAGGGGCTGATGTCAGCACCATGGAGGGGCTTAAAGAAAGCATGCACCTTTTTGAGCCCAAACACTTTGTCTTTCCTTTCCTGGCCCATGCACTCGGGACTCTGGTAGGGTCCTATCTCGCCGCGAGGATCGCCGGCACGCGAAAAATGCTTTTCGCCATGGTCATCGGGGTGGCATTCCTGGCAGGAGGGATCATCAATGTCATCAACCTGCCAGCGCCGGCCTGGTTCTCAGCCCTCGATCTCATAGTGGCCTACATACCCATGGGATGGCTGGGCGGAAAACTGGGCACCCGGAATCCCGGGAATTGACAAGTAGGTATTCCATACCAAAGCACTAAAAACAAAGGAGTAAGACACCCTATCGATTCCCGCGCCAGGACAGGCTGTTCTGATATTTTAATTTACCTTTAATAAAACCTAAAACCAACCGTGTTATGACCGAACAAAGAAAATCAAAGTCGGCCTGGGAAATCACCCAATCCGTCCTACTGCTCCTGACGCCCATTCTCGTCGCCTTTCTGGGATATGTATTCAACCGTAGTCTGACGGAGATCGAAGGGCAGATCGCCAATGTCTCTGCCATGCAACCCTTTATGGAGATGATCGCGGATGAGGATATCACGACCTCCAAGATGGGCGCATACGCCATTTATATGTTAAAAAAGGACGATGATCCCCAGATCGCAGCCCAGATGATTTTAGCACCCGGGAAACCTCATTTGATGGATGTACTGGTCGATATTGGAACACGGGACACCGCGATCAAAAACGTGGTGAATCGGGTACTGGAAAACCTGGACCTGGAACCTGGAGACTCGACACAACTCTCTCAACTCTCTGATATCCAGAAAAACGCGCTGAAGATCATTGATAAGATCGATCAACAAACGGCCAATACAAGCGAATTTATATCTGAAGGAGAAAGCATGCCCGTTGCCAAAGACTGGTTGTACCTGGGGAATTTCTCGCCCGGACAAAACAGTGACTGGATCATTGATAAAGTACCGAAGGTCAATGAAACCTATATACTGACCAAAGGTGCGAATGTAAGGTCTGATAAGCCGAGGAAAGAAAACAATTATAAGTTACCCCCATTTGTCAGGGTGGCGAAAAAAGGAATGGAAATTAGGATTGACACACTAACCACTGACAGTAAAGGGCACAAATGGGCCCGTGTGGAATTTTTGGATGTAAATGAATAAAATGTATTCTTTATTTCCATGGGTAGTGAAGCAGAGAAACACTGGAAGGCATACAGGTACGAACCTATTGAAAATTAAAATTCCCACTCTATGAAAAAGGTCTTGATCTTAAATGCCCTGATATGGGCGGCAGTGATCCTACTGACATCCTCCCTAGTAGGGGATCATCCCAAATACCAGATCCTGATTGGCGTATTGGCCGTGGGTTTTACCCTGCAAAACGGATTTACCTATGCCATTATGAAAGACAGGAAGTGAGATGGTATCTTCTCCCTTACATCTTCTTGTGTTCAGGGGCCTCCTGGGAGTTCTCTGTCTGCTGACCATATCCTGTTATTCTCAGGGACCTGTCAATATCTATACCCGTTCCAGGACCTCCCTCGAAGGTTACTGGAAATACATCGTGGATCCTTACGAAAATGGTTTTTACAACTACAGGCTGGAGGCCTTTGAAAATCAGGAAAGACCCTCCAGAAATGCCTTTTTTACCAACAGCAAACCGGCGGATCGCTCAGAACTCCTGGAATACGATTTCGACCTGAGTGACAGTATCCATGTGCCGGGCGACTGGAATACGCAAAAAGAAAAACTCTTTTATTACGAGGGTACAGTGTGGTATCGGAAGCTGTTCAATTACACAAAAAAGGACCCGTCTCACCGTGTATTCCTTCACTTCGGCGCCGTAAATTACCGCGCAGACGTTTACCTCAATGGCACAAAGCTCGGCAAGCATACAGGGGGTTTTACCCCGTTCTCCTTTGAGATCACCAATCATTTAAAGGGCCAAGACAACTTCCTGGTAGTAAAAGTAGACAACAAGCGCATGAGGGAGGAGGTTCCCACCCTCAATACCGACTGGTGGAACTACGGTGGGATCACCCGGGAAGTGAGCATTATCGAAACGGCTGAGACCTTTATAGAGGATTATTCCATCCATTTGGCTCCGGGAGGAACCAAGACCATTGAGGGAACGGTTCAATTGGATGGAAGCCAAAGATCGGGAAGCCAGATACAGATCGAGATCCCCGAACTCGGCAAATCCGTTGAGATCACGACCGATGAAATGGGTATGGCCCATTTCAATATCCCTGTGGATACCCTCCATTTTTGGTCAGACCGCGCCCCAAAGCGCTACGAAGTACTCCTGAGCACCCGGATGGATTCTGTCAATGAGCAGGTCGGTTTCCGATCCATTTCCGTGGAGGGACAGGACATTCTCCTGAATGGGCAGCCTATTTTCCTCAAAGGTATTTCTATCCATGAAGAGAGTCCCGTAAGGGCAGGACGTGCCTATACAGACGAAGATGCTAGGATACTTCTCGAGTGGGCCAAAGAGTTGGGGTGTAATTTTGTGAGACTGGCACATTATCCTCATAACGAGCACATGGTGAGGATTGCAGATTCCATGGGTATTCTCATCTGGGAAGAGATCCCAGTGTACTGGACCATCTCCTGGGAGAATGCCGCCACCTACGAAAATGCAGCCAAGCAACTTACAGAAGTAATTCTGAGGGACAAGAACCGCGCTTCGGTCATCATCTGGTCCATGGCCAACGAAACTCCAACAAGTGTAGCCAGGAACCGCTTCCTGTCCGAACTGGCAAAACTGACGCGCTCCCTGGATCAGACGCGCCTGATCAGCGCTGCCCTGGAGCAAACTACTGTTGACGGCGATCCGAATACCAGGACCATTGAGGACGACTTCGCAGGCATTGCGGATATCCTCAGCTTCAACCAATATATCGGCTGGTATGATGGCCTTCCGGAAAAGGCCCGGGAAATCCGATGGAAGATCGACCAGCAAAAACCTGTGTTCGTTTCAGAGTTCGGGGGAGGGGCCAAACAGGGGCTTCACGGAGACAGATACACCCGATGGACAGAAGAATACCAGGAATTCCTATATGAGGAAAATCTGAAAATGTTGAATGGGATCGAACAATTGAGAGGAATGTCTCCCTGGATCCTGGTAGATTTCAGGTCACCCCGGAGGATGCTCCCTAGGATCCAGGATGGCTGGAACCGAAAAGGCCTCATCTCTGATGAAGGCATCAGGAAGAAGGCATTTTATACCCTTCAGAAGTACTATTTGTCCAAAGACTGACCCTATGACCACGGCCGCTCTGTGCATCACAGCCGCTTTCGGATTTTTCCTGATCGCAACAGGGTGTGTGATGTTATTTTCTCCGACAACCGCTTGGAGGGTTCTGAACAAGGCCGGGAGTACACCCCTGATCAACTATGGGGAACTCACTTTGCGAATGATCCCTGCGGCGGGTCTCATCATCTACGCCCCCGAATCCCGTTTTCCCTCAGTCTTTCTATACCTGGGTTGGTTTATGATCGGGACGTCAGTGGTACTGATGCTACTGCCCAGAAAGTGGCACTATGCCTATGCTCAAAATTGTGCGAAAATACTTTTACCCTACCGGATCAGGATGATAGCTCCCCTGAGCTTCGCATTTGGTGGATTTCTGTTGTATGCCGTCAGTTAATCCTACTGTGCGTCCCTGATAATCTCTTCAACGACTTCCGGATTCAGGAGCGTACTGATGTCCCCGAGATTGGAAGTGTCCTTGGCTGCGATCTTCCTTAAAATCCTCCTCATGATCTTTCCACTCCTGGTCTTGGGCAATCCCGGAACAAATTGGATCTTATCCAGCTTGGCGATGGGTCCGATATGCTCTGTGATCTGCTGGTTGATCTCTTTTTTGAGGTTCTCCCTGTCCCGTGATTCCCCAACTTCCTTCAGGATCACAAAACCGTAGAGGGCATTCCCCTTGACATCGTGAGGGAAACCAACGATCGCGGATTCTGACACTGCCTGATGCTCGTTGATGGCGTCTTCGATTGGGGCCGTTCCCAGGTTGTGACCCGAGACAATGATCACGTCATCTACCCGACCGGTTATACGGTAATATCCCACTGCGTTTCGCATAGCACCGTCTCCAGTGAAATATTTGTTCTTAAAAGCCGAGAAATACGTCTCGTAATATCTTTTGTGGTCTCCCCAGATCGTACGGGCCATCGAAGGCCAGGGAAATTTGATGCAAAGTCTGCCTTCCACCTGATTGCCCTTGATCTCCTTCCCCTTCTCGTCCATCAGGGCTGGCTGTATGCCGATAAAGGGCAACGTGGCATAGGTTGGTATGGTTGGGGTGACATAGGGAATGGGTGAGATCATAATACCCCCGGTTTCAGTCTGCCACCAGGTGTCCACGATCGGACTGTGGTTTTTTCCGATATTGTTGTTGTACCAGTTCCAGGCCTCTTCATTGATGGGTTCCCCTACGGTACCCAATACCTTGATGGAAGAGAGGTCGTGCTTCTCCACGTAATCCAGGCTTTCCTTGGCCAGAGCCCGTATAGCCGTTGGGGCCGTGTAAAATTGTGTGATCTTGTGTTTGGCCACCACTTCCCAGAACCTGCCGTGATCCGGGTAGGTGGGCACCCCTTCGAACATCACCGTGGTCGCTCCATTGGCCAGGGGGCCGTAAACGATGTATGAATGGCCCGTAATCCAGCCTATATCAGCCGTACACCAGTAAATATCGTTCTCACGATATCGGAATATATTCTTGAAAGTGTAGGCAGTAAAGACCATGTAACCCCCTGAACTATGTACCATACCCTTCGGTTTCCCGGTAGATCCCGATGTATAAAGGATGAACAAGGGGTCTTCCGCGTCCATGATCTCCGCCTTGCACTCTTCTTTGGCATCGCTGAGCAGGGGCTCGATCCACTCATCCCTGCCCTCCACCATCTCCACTTCGGATCCCGTACGTTTTACGACCAGGACATTCTTTACTCCAGGACAGTTTTGAAGGCTCTGATCCACGATCCCTTTGAGGTCAATGGTCTTCGCCCCCCGGTAAGAGCCGTCTGAGGTGATCACCATTTTGCAGTCACAATCATTGATCCTGGCCGCAAGTGCCTGGGATGAGAACCCCGCAAAGACCACTGAATGAATGGCCCCTATGCGGGCACATGCCAGAACGGCAATGGCCAGTTCAGGGATCATGGGGAGGTAAATACAGACCCTGTCTCCTTTCTTTACCCCTCTTGATTTTAAGACATTGGCAAAGCGGCATACCCGTGTATACAAGTCCCTGTAGGTGATATGTTGTGCCTCTTCTTTCGGGTCATTAGGTTCAAAGAGGATGGCTGTCTTATCTCCGCGTATGGCCAGGTGCCTGTCCAGGCAGTTTTCTGTAATGTTTAGTTTTGCCCCTTCGAACCATGCGACCTCCGGTTTGGAAAAATCCCATCGCATCACACGCTTCCAGCGTTTGCGCCACAGGAAATGTTCTTCTGCTATCTCCTCCCAGAAATTTTCGGGTTCCCTGACGGATTTTCGGTATAGCTGGAAATATTCCTCCAGATTCTTGATGCTGTAGTTGCTCATAAGCCTGAATTTTTCCGATTCCTTTCTCTCCTCTGTTTTCAGAGTGTACAGGACTCTGGTTCTTCAGACAAAATACTAAATTCTCAGGGAAATGCT
This sequence comes from uncultured Muriicola sp., assembly GCA_965364605.1. Taxonomy (GTDB): domain Bacteria; phylum Bacteroidota; class Bacteroidia; order Flavobacteriales; family Flavobacteriaceae; genus Muriicola. The sequence goes on along the minus strand of CBDTYM010000009.1, from coordinate 23,739 downwards.
ATGTATGGAAATACCAAAACTGGTTTAGAGTACTCCCTTCTACTGCCCCAGGGGCTGGGCATCAAATTGAAGTAATTCCTGGTTCGCACATTCCGCAGTTATCTCGATGGGGTTGCAGCACACTTCACAGTCCTCCACATAGGTCTGACGGCCCACGGAAGTATCGAGTAGCATGGAGATCTCCTCCCAGCAATACGGGCATTGGAAAAAGTGTTCGTGCATGCGTAACCTATAATTCCACGTTCAGCAGCTGTCCGGTAAGTTGCAGCAGCTGCAATTCTGCCAGCTTGGCGTCGTATTTGGCCAGGTTTTTGTTCGTCTGGGCATTGAGGAGGTTGATCTGTGCCTGACGAAACTCGATAGAGGTTATTCGTCCCAACTGAAACTGTTCCCTCGACCGCGCAAAATTGTTCTCATTGGTGATCACATTTTGTTCCTGAATGGCGTATATGGCCAGGCGGTTTTCATAGATGTCCAGGGCATTGAGGATGTCGCGGTCTACCTCAAGTTCTACCTGCTTTTTCAACAAATCCTGGTTCTCAAAAGCGATCTTGGCGTTCTTTACACGGACAGCTGTGCTGCCTCCGTCAAAGAGGTTCCAGGTTAGACGCGCGGCCAGATTGAGGTTGTAGGTGGTGTTGTTCGTCCCCGGGAAGAAGGCAGATGGTGGATTCTGGTTCAGGTTCCAGCCATAGGAACCAGACAGGCCGATGGTGGGCAGGTAACCGCTCCTGCTCACTTTGATGTCGTACTCATTGATCTTTAAGTTCTTTTCCGTCTGAAGCAGGGCAACGTTATTCTCTTTGGCTGAGGCGATGTACTCATCGAGCTGAAGACGGGGAATAAAATTCACAAGGGTATCCACAGCAAAGGTCTCATTGAGGTTCTGGTTGAGGACCACATTCAGATCGCGCTTGGTATTGGCCAACTGCTGTTTGGCGTTGAGCAGATTGATGCTGTCATTGGTCACATCTACCTGGGCGTTCAGGATGTCGAGTTTGGTATTCTGCCCGTATTCAAAAGCGTATTCGGCACGGGTGATCCTGTCCCTGGAGATCTCAAGTGCTTGTTTAAAGACGTTGACATTCTCCGTCAGTCGGGCAACCTCAAAATACACGCTGAATAATTGCAGCATGGTATTCTCGATGGTCTCCCTGGCCTGGAGTTCCGTAAGTTGATATTGCTCCTGCAGGCTCCTGTAGTTGTACAGCCTGCCCAGACCATCAAAAAGCGTGTAATCGACTGAAAGGCTGGAGTTATATCGCTGGGCCTCGGCTTTGTTGAGTTCAAAATTGGGCCTGGGGTTTCCAAATTCATCGAACTGACCCGGGAATTCCACGTCTATGTCGTCCCGGTTATAGGAGGCACCTGCGTTTGCCGTTAATGTAGGGAGGTAACCCGAGTTCAGTATACTCTGGTTGTTATCCGCGATCTCCACCTGGTTCTGTGCTACCTTGATTCCAAAATTATTCTCCAGGGCAAGTGCCATAGCTTCCTCTTTGGAGAGGATGGACTCTTGTGCAAATCCGGTAAAGATTCCGAGGACAGAAACCAGGAACAGGGTAGTGAGGAAAATTCTTCTCATTAATCTGTGTCTTCAATATTGACCGGCTCCTCGAGCTTTCTTTTGGGCTCTTCTTTCTTTTTATGAGCGGCCCGGCCGTTGGTAGCTACTTCTAATTTCTCTTTTAATTTGGCTTCCTGTTTTTGCTCTTTGATCACGCGCTCCACAGCCTCCTTGTCTACTTTTTCTCCTGTCTTGAGCCATGCGATGTTGGCTTTGGCAGTATTGATGGATGACAGTAACAGGGGCAACATCAAAAGCGTAAGCACCGTGGCTATCCCTATCCCATAGGAGATGGAAATGGCCATGGGTTTTAGGAATTGGGCCTGACGGCTCTTCTCGAGCAACAGGGGCGCAAGCCCAGCTATGGTGGTCAGGGAAGTCAGGAAGATAGCCCTGAAGCGCGATTTTCCGGCTTCGTAAAGGGCGTCGTCAAAATTCATTCCTTCCCTCAGGTAATTGTTGAACTTACCGATCAGCACCAGGCCGTCATTGACCATGATCCCGATCAGGGCGATGATACCCAGGGCGGAGAGAACATTGATAGGAAATCCGTGTATGTAGTGTCCCCAGGCCACTCCGATGACGCTGAAGGGGATCATCGAGAGAAGGATCACCGGCTGACTGTAAGAGCGGAATGTAAAGGCGATCACGGCAAAGATCAGAAAGAGGACCACCGGGAAGACTGCATTGGCAGAACGGGAAAGTTTCTGGGCTTCCCTGTTCTGTCCTTCGTATGACACCGAAAGGGCTGGGTATTTGGCCAGCAGGCCCGGGATAAAGTTTTGTTGTACGTCAAACAGAATATCTGTCGCACTTTCATTCGGGTTTTCCAGATCGGCTTCTACCCTGATCTCCCTTTGCCCGTCGAGGTGGCTGATGGACTCATCCCCCCTGGCGATAGAATAGGTGGCGATCTCCGAAAAGGGAACGCGCTGACCTGTCGGAGTCAGTATCCTCATATCGTCCAGGTCTGAAATGGAAGAGCGGTTGGATCGGTCGTACCTCACCCAAACCCGGATCTCGTCTTGCCCCCTCTGGAAGCGTTGTGCCTGGGCTCCGAAGAACCCGGCGCGAACCTGACTCATCACAGACTGGAGGTTCAGCCCCAGGGCATAGGCGTTTTCCTTCAATTCTACATCCAGTTCCTTGATACCTTCCGGATCCGTATCGGTCACGTCCCGGAGTTTGGAGTTGTCTTCCAGGTAGGCACGCAGCTCTTCTTTGGCACTTTCCAGTTGTTCATTGTCATTGCCAAGGAGGGCTATGGATACCGGACTCCCCCCAAAATTACCACCGGATCCGAAGGTAAGGCGCTCCACACCGTAAACCTCTCCCACTTCCTCCCTGATGGCATTGGTGATCTCCGGAGAAGGGAAATCCCGTTCCTCTCCGGGAAGGAGGTTTACGCTCAGGGAAGCTTTATTATTGCCGGGGCCCACCCTTTTGATGATATTTTCGACCACCTGAAGGTTACCGGTCTGTCGGGCAGTAAAATCTTCATTGACCCTCCATGCTGCGGCTTCCACCATGGAAATGATCTCTTCCGTGATCTCGGGATTGGTCCCTTCCGGCATGAGCAGATCAATGCTCACCCGGTCACTGGCCACACTGGGGAAGATAGTGACGCGAACGATCCCTGACATAATGGAAGCAATTGTGACCACCAGGAGACCCGTAAAAATGGAAAAACTGATAAAACGGTGGTTGAGGACAAAGTGAAGGGCCGGACTGTAGAGATTGTCCCTCAGGTAACTCATCACCCTGTCTCCGATCTTATTAAATACCCTGAGCTTGGTCAGGAATTTGTCTATCCCTTTTTGGTTCTCCAGCTCCTCCGGCGTTTGCCTGACCAATGCCTTGGAATGGGCAATGTGAGCAGGCAGGATGATCAGGGCCTCAAACAGGGATACAGTAAGTGTCAGGATGACCACTGTGGAAACCTCCCCGAAGAATTCTCCAATACGACTGTCCAGGAAAAGGAAAGTGGAGAAGGCCAGGATCGTTGTAATGATAGCCGAAAGGATGGGAGGAATTACCTCGACGGTACCATCTATGGCCGCCTGTACGGGCGATTTCCCTTTTTCGTAATGCTGATAAATATTTTCCGAGATCACGATCCCGTCATCCACCAGGATACCGATCACAATGATCATCCCGAAGAGGGAGAGGATGTTGATGGTCACCGAGAACATGGCGGCAAAAATGAACATGCCCAGGAAAGAGATGGGCAGACCAAATGCCACCCAGAATGCGAGTCGGGTGTTCAGGAAAAAGGATAAAAAGAGGAGTACCAAAAGAATTCCTATGGCCCCATTCTCGATCAGCAGGGCCGTGCGCTGTTTCAGGGAAATGGAAGAGTCCGAAACCACATCGAGGTGCACATTGTTGTGAGTGGCATTGTATTCCTCTATGTAGGCGTTGATCTTCTCTGCAGTGGGGATCAGGTCTTCGTTGTTCGTATTGCTCACCTCCACATTCACCGCAAGGTTGCCATTGAAGAATGACTGGTTCGGGGTCTCAGAGAAGCGGTCCCTCACCTCGGCCACGTCGCTCAGGCGGATGATATTTCCGCTGGCATCAGAGCGGACAACCAGGTTGTTTAGTTCATTCCCGTAATAGGATCGGTTCTTTGCCCGAATCAGGTAGTCTTCCTGTTCGGTCTTGATATTTCCCCCCGTGGAGAGAATATTCGACTGGCCCACTGCCTGGGCCACCTCCTGAAACGTGAGATTATAGGCGAGCAGATCGCTCTCTCTCACGGCGATCTCGATCTCTTCTTCCGGATATCCCGAGATCTCGATCTGTGAGATCCCTTCCATGGCGCGGAGATCGTATTCGATCCTCCGGGTAATCTCTTTTAGATTGGCCAGGGAGATCCCTTTGCCATTGACCGCGAAACTGATAGTGGGCCGTATGGACTCCTGTTTAGCAACAACCAGGGGTTCCATCCCCCCGGGAAAGTTGGGGACCCGGTCAACAGCGTTCTTGACCTCGGTCAGGATCACATCTATATCTTCATCCGCATCTATTTCAACAGTGATGCTGCCCCCGTTCTCTCTGGATGTGGAAGTCACCCTTTCTATCCCAACCAGTCCTTTAAGGTTATCTTCTATCTTAAGTACCACCCCTTCCTCGATCTCCTGGGGGGCGGCCCCGGGATAATTGATGCTGATCGTGATGGTCTGGGAATCGATCAGCGGGAAAAAGGAAGATCTCATTCTGAGGGCACCGACAATACCGAATACCACAAAAGCCAGGATGAACACGTTCACCGCGACATCGAACCGTATAAAATATCCTATGATCTTCCGCATATTATGGTATGGGGTTGATTTCTGATGATGCCAGGCTGGTGGTGTCCCTGTACGTTTTTACGACCATGCCCGCATAGGCACCGGGAACCGGACGGGACAGTATCACCGTACCCTCCGCTATGTCCTTGATCACGGCTGTCTTTTCCGAGAAAAAAACAGGATTTACCTCGATCACATCGAGGATGCTGTCCCGAACGATAAAGAGTTCCTTCTGGTCATTGAGTAATTTACGTGAGATCTCAAAGGCATTCTCCTCTTTTCGGCCTTCGATCCTTGCTTCCAGGTACATTCCCTCCTTCACCCGATCATCGGCCACGTCGATGAAAACCGAAACGGTCTGGGATTCCTGATTTACCGCCGCGTTGATCCTTGCCACCTTTCCCTTGAATTGTTGGGTGCCTTCGAGGTTTTGAAGGTCTACTTCCTCTCCTACCTGCAGAAACTCGCTATACGATTTATTGACAGCTACCTGCAGCTCGTACACATCGGGATTGATGAACATGCCCAGTCTCTGGCCAGGGCGTATCAGGCTGCCTTCGGTGACCAGGGCTTCGGTAAGCACCCCGCTAAAAGGGGCACGGATAATATATTTTGAGAGCCTCCTCTCGAGGTTCTTAACATTGTAATAGGTAGTAACTATATTCCTCCCACTGATAAAGTAGCGCTCTTTTTCGGAGGTGATCTCCGGCAATTCAGGAGTAGGTTGCTCTAAGTCGAAGCCTGAAAGATATGCCTGCCATTTCGGATAATCCTCGGGATAGTCCAGTCTCAGGTCGGGCATGGCGGCGGTGATCAGGTTGTAGAGGTTGCTTTTGGCGCTCTGTACGGAAGCTGCATATTCGTCCGCATCTATGCGCAATAGAATTTCACCTTTCCTGTATGCCTGTCCGGGTTTAAACGGATGGCTACTGTAGCGGAAGATTCCCTGCACCTCCGAAAAGATCTCTACACGTTCCTTGGCCGCCAGGTTCCCATTGGCAGGGATTACGATTGGGATCGTTTGGTGCCTGACCGTATCCACAAAAACCGTTTTGGTCTCCCTGCGCGCGACGGGCCTCTTCTCCTCCTCGGCGGTGACCAGGAGATAAGCAATAAAGACGGCGAGAACCAGGATAATGACTCCCAGAGAATAGAGGATAATTTTTCTCATCCGAAAGGGTTGATTTAGTGTTTGTCAGTGCACAAAACTAGAGAATTGTTCAACGGACTGGAGTTAAATAAAACATAAAGTGTTAAAGCCTTAGGAGCTGAGGTTCAACAAAAAAAGAGGTGAAAATCACCTCTTTTTTAGATAGCTAACCAACTTAAAACTGACTATTTACGGTCAGGTTCATTATCGTTTTTCTTTTTTCCTTCCGTTTCATCATCGTCAAACATCGTTTCTACCACACGGGTTTTCTTGAAATCGAGCTCTTTAAAATTCAGTTTATTGTCTTCCTTATCGTAATCGAAGACGAGAAATTGCTTGGTATTCATCCCCTCCAGGTTTTTCAGGGAATTGAATTTGTTGTTTTGTATTTGCAGGATCTCCAGGCTCGCCAGTTGACTGAATTCAGCCGGGATCTCTCCGTCTAGCTGGTTGTTCGCCAGGATGAGTTCCCTCAATTCCCCTAGTTTTCCGAATTCCCTGGGAATGGATCCCTCCAGAGTGTTTTCGAAAAGCCCCAGACTTTCCAGCTTGGTCAGTTTCCCTAAAGATTCCGGTATGGAACCTTTGAGATTATTACTCGAGAGATTCAGGACCTTGAGCTCCTGGAGCTGGCCTATGGATTCCGGAATATTACCGGTAAAAAAGTTGTTAAAAGCCGTCAGTTCCCGCAATTGCTTCAGTTCACCCAATGATCCGGGCAGGGAACCTTTGAACCGGTTCATCTCGATCTTGATGACCTCCAGCTTCTCCAATGAGGCAATGCCTGCGGGTAATTCCCCGGTAAGGCTGTTAAAGGCGAGGTTGAGCACCCTCAGATGCTTCAGCTTACCAAAACTATCGGGGAGTATCCCCTTGAGATTGTTTCGGAAGAGATTGATCTCTACAACGCGATCCTCTTCCACCTCAATACCGTACCAGGAGCTTACCGGACTATCCAGATCCCAGGTGTGGACCCATCCTTTTCCTTCAGTACTCTCGAAGAGGTCGACCAGTGCTGCCCTTTCCTTTTTTGATACCTGGGAAACGGCGACAAAGGAAGTTGCCAGCAATACCAAAGTAAGAATCAGCGCTCTTTTCATCGAAATGTCTTTAGTGCTCATCGCTACGACTTACAATTAATCTGATAGAAAGACTCAGAATTACCTTACAAATATAGATGAAAGTAAGGATTAAGTCCCAATTTATACGACGAACGGCCTGTAATTGTTGTGAATGATGGGAAAAATGTGGTGTACCTGCTTCTGTGGGTTTTGGCAACCCATTAATGGGCTATTCCTCGATCTCCAGGGTGAGTTCTTCCCACTTTTTCATCAGTGACTCCAGTCGCTTCTTCTTCTTTTGGTAATTGTCGAAAAAATCCGGCTGGGCGATGGTCTGATCGTAATTCATCAGCAGTTGGTGATCTATGTCTGAGATCTCCTTCTCCAGCGCGCTGATCTCGCTTTCCACCTGACTCAGTTTGTTCTTCAGGCTTTTGATCCTCTTCTGATCGTGATAGGATTTATCCGGTTTACCCCCTGTCTTTTTCTCAGAGGCGGCAGGGGCTTTTTTTTCGATCTCCCGGAAATCCGCTGCCTTTCTCTCCTCCAGGAAAAATTGGATATCTCCCAGATATTCCCTGATCTTTTTATTCTTGAATTCGTATACCTTGTTGGTGAGCCCTTGCAGGAAGTCCCTGTCGTGTGAGACGACGATCAGTGTGCCCGGGAAGTTGATCAGAGCTTGTTTCAGGACATTTTTGGAGGCGATGTCCAGGTGATTCGTCGGTTCGTCCATCACAAGGACATTAAAGGGCTGTAGGAGCATCTTGGCCAGGGCGAGCCGGTTTCTCTCTCCCCCGGAGAGCACTCTGACATATTTTTCCACCTCATCCCCGCTGAACAAAAAAGAACCCAGGATATCCCTCACCTTGCTGCGGTTTGATTCATTTGCAGCATCGATCATGGTGTCAAGCACGGTCTTATTCCCGTCCAGGTATTCCGCCTGGTTTTGGGCAAAGTAGCCGATCTGCACATTGTGGCCCAGTTTCACCTCTCCTTCAAAATCAACTTCCCCCACGAGGATCTTGGCCAGGGTGGTCTTCCCCTGCCCGTTCTGCCCTACAAAGGCGGTCTTACTGTCCCGCTCGAGCAGGAGGTCGATATTCTTGAGGACCTCCTTGGGGCCATAGTGCTTGGAGACACTATTCAATTCGGCCACCACCTTGCCGGGGGTGACGGATACCGGAAAGCGCAGCTTGAACACGCTGTCGTCTGTCTGGTCTACCTCGATCCGCTCCATCCGGTCTAATTTCTTGATCAGGGACTGTGCCATAGAAGCCTTGGAGGCTTTGGCCCGGAACTTTTCTATCAGGCGTTCTGCCTGCTGAATCTCCCGCTCCTGATTCTTCAATGCATTGAGCTGCTGTTCCCGGATCTCCTCCCTCAGCACCAGGAATTTCGAATACGGCTTGTTGTAGTCGTAGATGCGCCCCAGAGAGATCTCTATGGTCCGGTTGGTGACGTTGTCGAGAAACATCCGGTCATGAGAGACAATGACCACGGCACCGGGGAAGGCGATGAGGAATTGTTCCAGCCAGAGGATGGATTCAATATCGAGGTGGTTGGTAGGTTCGTCCAACAGGAGGACGTCATTTCTCTGCAGCAGGAGCTTGGCCAGTTCGATCCGCATCCGCCATCCTCCGGAAAACGTGTCGGTCTTCTTGTTAAAATCCTCCCGTTTAAAGCCCAGTCCCTGAAGGATTTTTTCGGTCTCCCCCTGGTAGTTGTACCCTCCGAGGATCTCGTATCGGTGGGTGTAATCGTTCAGGTCTACCATCAACTGGTGATACGCCTCACTCTCGTAATCGGTCCGCTCTGCAAGTTGCTCATTGATCTTTTCCAGTTCCTTTTCGATCCCCTGCAGGGCCTCGAATGCGGAGTACGCCTCCTCCAGTACCGTATTGCCCTCCACAAAATCGATGTCCTGCCTCAGGAAGCCAATGCTCAGGTCCTTGTCTGAGGCAATGGTCCCAGAATCCGGGGAGAGGTCTCCCGCGAGCAGTTTCAGCAAGGTGGACTTCCCTGCGCCATTCCTTCCGATCAGGCCTACTCTATCGCCCGGGTGGAGGCGAAAGGCGATCTCCTCAAACAGGTTTTCCCCTGAGAAGGAAACGGAAAGATTGTGCACATTTAACATGATTGTAACCCGTTTTACAAAGAAAGGGTAGGCAAAAAAGTATCTTTGCCAAAAAGTTTTGCAAATGTTAAAAAAAGGAGGCAAACTCTACAGCATTTTAACAGGAAGTTGTCCGAAATGCCATATGGAAAGCATGTATCAGGTTAGGAACCCCTATCATCTCGGATCCCTCTTCAAAATGCACGAGCGCTGTTCTCACTGCGGGACCAAATACAAGATCGAGCCGTCCTTTTTCTATGGAGCGATGTACGTCAGTTATGCCGTGGGGATCGCCTTTGCGGTTGCAGCCTTTGTGATTTCCTTCCTGCTCCTCGACGCCACCCTCCTGCAGACCTTTATCAGCATTATCGGGACATTGATCGCCTTCATGCCGGTTATCATCCGTCTTTCAAGAAATATCTGGATCAATTTCTTTATCCATTACGACCCGGCTGCCCTCAGGAAGACCGGTGCTTCGCGTAACGTTTCCTGAACCTGTCTATATTCATATCTGCGGGAAGTGCCTCCCCTTTCTCGATAAAGTCATAGAGGGCTTTAGAGGCAAATGGGGCGATCATCACCCCCCTGGAGCCAAAGCCATTGAGCAGATAGAGGTTCTTTCTTTCAGGATGCCTGCCCACCAGGGGTCTCCGGTCGGCCACCGTAGGACGTATCCCGGCCTCCTGACTGATCACCTCGTAATCGCATTTCAAAAAGGTCCTGAGTTTGGCCTCCAGCTCCTCCTTGGCTTCACGAGTAGGCGCATTGGTCTTGTCCTTCCATTTATACGTCGCTCCGATACGGTAGAGGTCGCCCCCCAGGGGAATGATGAACACAGAAGATTTAATGACGCGGTCCTCCCGCAACTCAGGCGCCTTAATGGTGAGTAATTCCCCCTTGGTGCCATTCAGGGGCAGGTAATTGAAGTACGGGTCCTTTTTAAGCCCGAAACCTGTGGCAAAGACGATCCGTTTGGCCTCAATCCCTTTGTAGGCAATACCGTCAGGAAGAAACTCGAGGGCGTCCCAGGAAAAGGTCTCTTCGGCTATCAAACCCTTCTTTTGAAGATATTGGAGGTAGTGCACCTGAAGCAGTTCTGTATCCAGCCGACCCGTCCCCAACACTTCCCCATAGCCAAAAGGCGCATCGATGGCCGGATTCGTATTGTCAACCAGAACCGTAGACATGAGTGAGCCCATACCTGGCTTGTCCGAGGCCTCAAACCACCCGTTCTGTTCTTCCACGCTGGCAAAACGTCTGAGTACGCGCAGGGGGTGGTCCAGGGATACACCCAGTTTCTGCTCCAGGTCCGAATAGAAAGAAGGCAGCATTGCCAGTTGTTCATGGGCTTTCCAGGAAAGCGTAAATCGCTTTAGGATAACGGGGTTGTACAAGCCCCCCGCGACAGTGGAGGCCTTTTGGGAGTCATCACTGATCACCCGGAAGGATCTTCCGTGCTTCTCCAGGGTCTCACAAAAGGAAATGCCTGCCAGGCCCAGGCCCACAACCAGGTAATCTGCCATGGCACAAAAATAAAAACGCCGCTTGAATAAAGCGGCGTTTTCATCTTATAATTGAATTGGAATAAAGCTAAATCTCCTAGTAGGCCCACATATCCTGTTCCCGGTCCCGGATCGCTTCCTTGATGCGATTGGATTCCAGCAATTGGAACAAGGCGTTATCTGCGATGTATTCGTCGATCTCACGATCGCCGTGAACGTTGTCCTCCTTGTAGATGACGGCGTTGAACCGCCGGGCATTCAACAACATGTCAAATGAGATCGGCTGTGCGGAATTCCGCTGGTTATACACCTTGGCATCGTGGAGGATCTTCCTGGCACTTGGGAACCACACCCAGAACAATTCCACCTTATTGTCGGCAGGATCCATGGTGTCGTCTCCCAGGAAGTTCACATCCGGAGCTACGGGAGCAATCCCCAGCAATCGATACTTCAATTCTCCCTGGCGCTTGTCAAAATACCAAATACCTTTGATACGGTACTCTTCAATATCCGCGGCTGAAATATCCCTCCTGTTTACATATTCAGGGGAGAGTTCTTCACCGGCATTGATCTGCTCGTATCCGAGATCTGTTGTATCGATCCTTGTCAGGGTTGCTGCCAGATCCTCAAACTTCCTCTTTTCAGTGAAGTATGAATCCACGTAGACATCCGTCAGTTTTCCGTTCTTGATGTTCTTGATAAAGACATCGTAAAGGGATCGCCTGTCGGCACCGATATCTATTGTATCGGTTGGATAGTAGAGCGGGAAATTCACGCGCTCATCCAGGTCGATCACCTCCCAGATGGTCTTGGACCAGAGGATATCCCTGTCATCCACGTAACCGTAGTCCAGGGGAACGTCATCGTCCATGGCCAACTGGTTGGCTGTTTTCTTACCGATATCCTCAGGTTTCTTGGCGTTCAGGATGTTGGCCTGGGCCAGGATGGACATCGGCAGCAGAGAAACAGCTCCAACTAGTATTACATTCTTCCAATTCATAAAATTCGATTTAGCTATCAATTCTTAGTTTGTGATCTCCACAACTACAGGAGATACTTTCTTAAGTTTATAGGTCTTGTTGTTGGTGATATAAGCTTCGATATCGAAGATCTGTACTGCATCACCACGCTTGGCCCTTTTCAGCGCCGATTTGGCCCTGTTATCCAGTTTGTTGCCGTTTACGCTAACTGTAGGCTGACCAGGAACTTTGAACTTGAAACCACTTACCGCAAGGTTCAGGTCGAAGTCGAAGTCTTCCAACAGAGCTCCCACAGTGGAGATCTCCAGGTTTTGCCTGGGCATCTGGGTACTTCCAGACTCTCCACGGATAGAACCGGCAGGCCTTGGAATATCCTTGATCCTGAAGGTAGCAGGCGTAGAGATCCTTTTCCCGTCGGGCAGGACACCTGAGGCGTTGATCGTCACTTCACGACCCGTTCCGGGGTTCATGACGTAGTTGCTTCCGCTAACCCTTTTCAGTCCGGGCGCACTGGCAGATACCTTGTTGTCCGGAATTCCAGGAATAGAGATGGTCATGGGGTTGGCTACCCCTCGGTAAACCACGTTCATCTTATCTGCAGAGATCACCGCCGCATCTGGCTTGGAGATCGTAGAGAAGGAGTTCTTAACGGGAACTTCGGTCTCTACTCCATCCTGCATATAGATCAGCGTACCTGCAATCTCGTGGTCACCGGGATTTCCGGCACCGATCAGCAGTTCTACACCCCCTTCTTTGAGTTTGTAGTCTCTGCCTTCCGTCATCTTGCGGCCATCCAGGGTGAGTTCAGCCTTAACCGGCTTGGCAGACCTGTCCGTCTTACCGAGAACGATGCTTCCGCTGAATTTCTCTCCTGAATAGAAAGCTGATTTCTCAGAGAACAGCTGGGTCTCGAAATTGGTCAGAGACACCTGGCTGGTAAGCTCTCCCTGAAGCATAGCTTTCAAGGCAGCTTCTTCAGTAGCTTTGATATCCGATTGAAGGGCGGTGAGCTTGGTGAGAGATGCGATCAGTGGGAAACCTTCGTAATTATAGTTGATCCAATCCACCTTTACGCCATCTCTGCGCTCTACCTTTCCATTCTCGTCACCGGTCTGGAATCGGGTTACCACCTGCTCCTTAACTTCAGGAAAGTCTTTTCCGAGGATAGCGATCACCTGAGACCGGTAATCCTCAATCCGCTTCATGAATTCCTTCCCTTCCGGGGCGAGGTTGTCTCCCTGGAAGAATTTCTGATCCAGGTAGTCCGATTTGTCCATGACCTGGTAATCCTTAGGATCCTCCACATCTACGGTCATGGATTTCTTAAGCTCTTCCAGATAGGTATAATAGTCTGCTGAGAGCTCTTTGATCTTACGGGCGTCGTTATACAGCTTTTCGTATTTCGCTGCATCTTCCGATGCCTTGGTTTCAAGGCTGGCCAAAAACGCTTGGTTGCTTTCGGTAGCCTTGGCATTAGACGTTTCAAACTTTTCATTCATAAGTCCGAAAGCGGCCAACACCTCTTTACTCATATTTAGCGCCAGCATTGCGATGAAGATCAAATACATAAGATTGATCATCTTCTGCCGGGGCGTTTGTTTTCCTGATGCCATGTTTTCTAATTAGTTTGGATTTGTAACTTGATTTGGGTTATTGCTTCGCGACTAATTAGTTTCTGCTCATGGCAGACAACATACCACCATAGACACCATTGAGGGATGAGAGGTTAGAAGCCAGGGATTCCATTTGATCTTTAAGAGCGCCGGCATTCTGTACAACTTCTTCGTTGATAGAAGCCTGTCTGCTGGCACTTTCCAACTGCACTTTGTACAGGCTGTTAAGAGATTCCATCTGAGCGGCAGCAGTGGCCATTTCTTCAGAGTATTTCTTGGTGGTCTCCATCGCATCTACAGAAGGAGCGATACCTTTGGCAGCGCCTTCGAAGTTGCGGATGCTGTCACCCAGGCTATTCATCAATTCAGCGTCTATATTGGCTTCCTTAAGCAACTGATCCAGTTTCTTGGAAAGCAAACCTTCAGCTTCCTTAGCTTCTGCAGCTGCATTCTTACCGGAAGACTGTCCGCCGGAAAGCTCAGGATAAACTAAAGACCAATCGTATTCGTCGTCTACGGGCTCAAATGCACTGATAGCGAAAATAAGAGCTTCCGTGATCAGACCCACCGCGAGGAGAAGACCACCTGTAAGGGGACCGAACTCCCAGTGAAGGATCTTGAAGAGGGCTCCGATAATCACCACCGAAGCACCCAGGCCATAGGCCATGTTAAAGAGTTTTTTTGTTGATTTTGACTGTGCCATAATTCTAAGATTTAATTAAGTTTAAGAAAATAAGTATTTGGTTTTTGTTTGATTTACTGAACTGATTATTGTGTTGAATCTTCTTCTCCCATGTAATCCTGAACGGTCCTGAAACCGATATAACTCCTCGCAGAATCACGGTACTCGTAATCCCTGGTACTCACCTGGAGGAAGTAAGCGACATCTTTCCAGGATCCACCTCGGATCACTTTTCTTGCATTGTCCTTGGAGTCTGCATTCGGGTTCATGGTGGAGGCGTACTCGTAGGATCCAGGGAAATAACTGGAGTTGGTCCACTCGGATACGTTTCCTGCCATGTTGTACAGGTTGAAATCATTGGGTTCGTACGACTTGGCCTCTACGGTGTACAGGGCAGCATCGGCAGCGTAGTCTCCTCGCTGTGGCTTGAAGTTCGCCATAAAGCAACCGGTGTCGCTGATCACATAAGGGCCTCCCCAGGGATAGGTACCTCCTTCAATACCCCCTCGGGCTGCGTATTCCCATTCGGCTTCGGTAGGCAGTCGGAACTGGTTCACGAACTGCTTGCCACGTGCCTTCTGGTCGTCATTCTTGAATTTTGTCCTCCAGTGGCAAAAGGCCTTTGCCTGTGTCCATGACACACCCACTACCGGATAATCGCTGTAAGCATCATGCCAGAAGTAATCGTTGTGCATGGGCTCGTTGTAGGAGTATTCGAAATCGCGGATCCAGACCGTGGTGTCCGGGTAGATCTCGAGTTCCTCGGAACGGATAAACTCTTTCCTGCGTGCATCCCTGGAACGGGCGGCTGCCTCTATATCCATCCAGGTATACTTGTACTTCAGCTTCGTCACATCAATGGTGCGTTGCCCATTGTAGGACTCCTCCTCAGAGATATATAAGGAATCCATTATTTCGGCGTAGTACTCATCCGGATATTCCGAAGTATCCCAGATGAGATCCTCATCCGTATTCAATTTATAACCCTCATATCCTGTCTCTCCCATACCCGAATAGTTATCGAGCATGTATTTTTCATAGACAGACATCCTGGTGGTATCGGCGCTTTTAAAAGCGTACTCCCCTATACCTCCATCTTCAGGTCCCAGTCCGAGTTCGTCGGCCAGAATAGCCAATCGGGTCCTGACGATAGAATCGCGGACCCACTCTACGAACTGACGATATTCGCTGTTTGTTATTTCGGTGTCATCCATGTAAAAGGATCTGACCGTAACTGTCTTGGTTGGTGCATTGAGAACCTGCGCCACATCTTCCTCGCTTTTACCCATGATGAAAGCACCTCTCGGTATGAGCTCCATCCCATAGGGTTTTTCAGGGTACCATTTCTTTCCTTGGACGCCCACAAGTTCTCCTCTTGTTTTAGACCCGCAACTTGAGAGTAAAAAAACAAACGCTATAGATAACAACAATAGCTTCTTCATACTTAGGTTAAATTTCGATTTAGACTTTAAGCCGTAATGCCAATTATTATTCTCTAAAACTACTTTTTGAATAAATTATTGTACGTTTCAGGCCTTCCTTGTAAAAAATTCACGTTTAGTTTAAGCCTTTCTTGTAGGCCTTAAACCACCGTTCAGGAATTATCTGGTCGCAAGCGTCTAAATAGTCCTGCTCAGTGCAAGGTAATAACGCAGGTGGGTTTGATTTAGTATACGGGGATGCAAATGGAGGAACTTCCACCCACCACCTCTGGGTGAGCAGGCTTTTGTAGAATACGAGTTCCTCGGTTTCGGTGGGTACGATAAACTTGGTGAAGTCCTTGTTAGAAGCACTGGGGCGTTCCGTGATACGGAAGTTATAACCTTCCATAAAATACCAGATGATCTGGGAGACCAGCTGGAAGGATTGGGGGGTGTTCTCAATCTCGTAGATGCCAAAGACGGCCACGTTCTCGCTGATGCCCGCGTAACGGGAAATGGCACAGATCTCCTTGCCGTCAAAACCGTTGGGAGAAAAATGCACAGGGTTCCCTACCTCCCCGGCCTTGATAGCCCTCATATCCAGGCTGACCAGGTGGGCGTTCCTGAGCACAGGTTCTGACAGGGTGATATCCGAAGACATTTCCCCCAGGCGGTAAGCATCGAAGAAAAGCCTGTCCATCAGATCGATCTCCTCCTGGGCATTGAAGTAGCTCTGATAGCCGATGTTAGAAAAGTTGAAGAGATTGTTGGGCTTGTCCGTGATGATCTTACTCATATAGGAATGGGAGGATATCAGTTCCTCGTCCACGCCGAAATCGAATCGACTATCGATAGAGACCAGGTTGATCAGATCTTTGATCTTATCAAAAGCCCTGTAGGTGGGATAGGTGATATCCTGGGTGGCACCTATTATAATAGGTATCACATTTTCCTCCAGTAACTCAGCCGTGATCTCCTTCACCACAAAGTAGGTGTCTTCTACGGTTTCCCCCTCTTCCACATTACCCAGGTCCACGATATTCACATTCCAGTTGCCCATCATCAGTTTGTACAGCTGTATGCGAATCTCCACCAGGGCCAGTTTCTCCGGCTTCTTCTCGAATGCATTCCGGGATTCATTGACCCCCATGATAGCAAAGGAGGCGTTGGCCAGGACGGGCAACCCATCCCTCTGGGTGTGTTTGAAGATATTCTTACCGAGTGACTGAGGGGGCAACAATTCGCAATGGGCCAGGGCCTTGTCTTCTACCGGTACCAGAAAATCGAACGCCATAGGGGCTTGAGAAAAAAGGGTTATTTACTTTTCTTTCGGGGTTTTTTCTTTTCCAGGAGGCTTTTGGCATCTTCCAGGCTCACCTTGGTTACGTCGACATCCTTGGCCAGTTCTGCCTTGGTCCTGCCTTTGATTATGTTGTGCCTCCCCCAGCGTGCCTTCTCAATGCGGATCCCTTCCTCCGGCCACTCCCTGACTACCCGTTCGGCCTCCTTTTTCTTTTTGGCTTCTATCAGTTCAGCTATGTCCTCTTCGGAGAGGTCATCAAAATCGTATTTCTTATTGACATTGATGAACATGCCGTCCCATTTGATGAAAGGCCCAAACCTGCCCTTGCCCTTTGTGACGTCCTTCCCTTCATAGGTAGCAATGGGTGCGTCGGCCTTTTGCTTGGCCTTGATGAGTTCTACCGCCCGGTCCAGGTCGACATCCATCGCACTTTCCCCGCTTTCGAGGGAGATAAATTTCTTGCCATGGCGCACATAGGGACCATATCGCCCCACATTGGCTTCCACTTCCTCCCCTTCAAAGACCCCGAGTTTCCTCGGGAGCTTGAACAGGTCCATAGCCTCCTCGAAGGTAATGGTGGTAATGGACTGGTCCGGGAGCAGACTTGCAAAAAGGGGCTTCTCCTCTTCTTCGGCCGTTCCGATCTGAACCATGGGTCCAAACCTACCAAGCCTCGCAGAAACCTGCCTTTTTGTTTTGGGATCTATCCCCAGCACCCGTTCCCCACTGGCCCGGTCTGCGTTCTCCTCCACATCTACAACATTGGGATGGAAGTCTTTGTAAAAGTCTTTCATCACCTTATGCCAGTCTTCCTCACCCGAAGCGATCTCGTCAAAATCCTTTTCCACCTTCGCCGTGAAGTGGTAATCCAAAATGGTCCCGAAATTATCTACCAGAAAGTCGTTTACGATGAGGCCTATATCCGTGGGGACCAACTTGCCCTTATCAGAACCAACAGTTTCTGTAAGCGTGTTTTCCTTGATGCTGTCGTTTTCGAGGACCAACTGACTGTATTTGCGCTCTGTACCGTCCACAGTTCCTTTTTCTATGTATCCCCGGTTTTGAATGGTGGAAATGGTAGGGGCATAGGTAGAAGGCCTTCCGATACCGAGCTCTTCCAGCTTTTTGACCAGAGAGGCCTCGGTAAAGCGATAAGGAGGACGCGTAAAACGCTCAGTCGCCGTGATGTAATTATTGTACAGGGTATCTCCCTCGTTCAAGGGCGGCAGAATTCCCTCCTGCTCTTCCACATCCTCTTCATCCTTACCTTCCAGATATACTTTTAAGAAACCGTCAAATTTGATGATCTCCCCACTGGCTGAGAATTCTTCCTCATGGGTGTTGGCGCTGATCTTCACCAGCGTCCTTTCCAGTTCAGCGTCGGCCATCTGTGAGGCCAGGGTCCGCATCCAGATCAGTTCGTACAATTTGGCCTGGTCCCGCTCTAACTTGGGAGTCTGCAGGGTCATGTCTGTTGGGCGGATCGCCTCGTGGGCCTCCTGGGCTCCCTTGCTCTTTCCCTTGTAGTTCCTCACCTTGCTGTAACGCTCTCCGTAATTGGAGACGATAGCCTTCCTGGCGTCATTAATGGCTTCGGGTGACAGGTTCACGCTGTCTGTCCTCATGTATGTGATGAGTCCGGCTTCATACAACCTTTGGGCTACCTGCATGGTGCGAGCTACGGAAAAATAAAGTTTTCTCGAAGCTTCCTGTTGCAGGGTGGAAGTGGTGAAAGGGGCAGAAGGTGATTTCTTCGCGGGTTTCTTGTCGAGGGAAGCAACGCTGAAGTCAGCCTTGAGGTTCTTTTTGAGGAAGGCCTCTGCCTCTTCCCGGGTATCAAAAGTCTTTGGCAGCCTGGCACTGAATACCTCTCCCTTTTCGGTCCTGAATTCCGCATTGATCTTAAAGGAGGCTACGGGTTCGAATGCTTCTATGTCGCGCTCGCGCTCCACAATGAGTCGGACCGCTACGGACTGCACCCTTCCTGCGGAGAGTCCGGGTTTGATCTTTTTCCAGAGAACAGGGGAGAGCTCATAACCAACGAGCCTGTCGAGTACACGTCTTGCCTGCTGAGCATTCACCAGGTCGTAGTTGATCCCTCTTGGATTGTCTATCGCTTTCTGAATGGCGGATTTTGTGATCGAATTGAAGACGATCCGCCTTGTCTTGTCCTTGTCGAGGTCCAGGGTCTCTGCGAGATGCCAGGAGATGGCCTCCCCTTCCCGGTCCTCATCACTGGCCAGCCAGATCATCTCTGCCTTTTTGGCCATATCCTTCAGTTTCTTGACCAGCGACTTCTTGTCCTTATCAACTATGTATTTGGGTTTAAAATCATTGTCGACATCTACCCCGAGTTCCTTGGAGGGAAGATCTGCAATATGGCCGAAACTTGATTCGACCTTGAAATCCTTACCCAGGAATTTCTCGATGGTTTTAGCCTTGGCGGGAGATTCTACAATAACTAAATTCTTGGCCATTCAATGATTTTTGAAGTCACAAAAGTATAGCAAAATTTTTATTTGCCTTCCTTTCCTCTTCAATGACCAAAGATTTCTCGCTGGGCAAAGCACTCTCAAGAGTCCCCCTGATTCTCAATCCAGGCTGAAGGAACTGATCAGATCCAGGGTGTTCTCCTCATAGGAATACTGGTAGAGGATGCCTTCCCCTATCATCAGCAAGTGTTGTTCCATAGGGATTACGTCGAAGGTGGATATCCCCTCAAAGTGCTGTACGGCCATCAGGTCAGGCGTGTTGGTCTTGTCGAAAACCTTAAGGCCAAAGCTACCGTCACAGACAAAGAGCCTGTCGCCCTTTACTCCCAGTCCGTAGGGTTCTTCCATGGGATAGGACTCGAGAAGAACTGGCTGGGTAAGGTCTGCGATATCTATCACAAATAGGCCGCTTTCGGTGGCACCGCATCCATTCCCTCCCCTGAGGGTGACGTAGGCAAAGTCCCCGTCTACCACCACGGGGTCACATGCCGTCCCGTGCTGGAACTCAGAGACGAAAGCAGGCTGGGCGGGGGAGCTTATATCATAGATGTACATCCCGCTCCTGCTGCCGAGGAATAAATGGTTACCCCGGTTGAAAATGGTCTCAATGTCAAATCCGGCGTACACATCCTCCAGGTCTACAGGATTGGCGAGATCTGAAATATCAAAGACATTGATAGAATGGTTGTCGACAGCGTAAAAGAAGTCGCCTGCGATCATAAAGCGGGCCAGAGAACCACCCTGCCCTACGCTATTCGCAGCCGCATCCATCATAAAGACATTCTCGAATCTCATTTGTACCTCTTCCACGAGCCTTCGCTCCGTGGTCACTTCCCAGCCCACCAGTACACGGTCCGGGTCTCCCCAATCGTCGTAGTCAAAAATTTCTGCTTCCACAGGCCATACGACATTGTCCCGGAGTACGTTCTCCAGCCGGTTTACGATACGGATGTTATCGATATCGGAGATGTCCAGAACGATGAGGTCGGTAAGGCTGTCTGCGTAGAGATAATTGTTCTTTACTGATATATCCACGTTCCCGGCTATCTTGATAAAAGCGACCTTCCTGGGAGAGGAAGGATCCCTGTTGTCGATTACGTGTACGCCCTTGTACTTGTCGTTTACAAAGATGAGATCTTCATAGGCGTATATCTTACCAGATTCATCGATGGGCAGGGGAGCGATCACGTCGACCCCGTTCTTGAATTCTTCCATGGAGACCGTAAGGGGACGGGCTACCAGGTAGTCCGCATATTTGCCCGGATCTTCGTCAGTGCAGGAAATGAAACTGAGCAGGACAAAAAAGGAAAGCAGATTTTTGAGGATTTTCATAGGGCTACTATTAATTGGTTGTCGTTGTATAATAGATACGATTTGAAACGCCCCGTTGCGTCTTTTTTTATGAAAATATTCACCTGCCAAATTGTCATAAAACAGGATATTATCTTATCTTTGCCATCCTTAAATAGACCCGGATTTACGGCAACTACATGGAGAAAGTAATAGATGAAAGTGTTCAGGGATCGAGCCTGATGACGCAATCGGATGAAAAGAACCAGCGCAAGCTATACATAGAGAGTTATGGCTGCCAGATGAATTTCTCCGACAGTGAGATCGTGGCCAGCATCCTCGCCAAGGAAGGTTTCAACACTACCTCCGAACTGGAGGACGCAGACCTGGTGCTGGTCAATACCTGCTCCATCCGGGAAAAGGCCGAGACCACCGTACGGAGAAGACTGGAAAAATTCAACGCCGTAAAGAAATCCAGGCCACATATGAAAGTCGGCGTGTTGGGCTGTATGGCCGAACGCCTGAAGAGCAAGTTGCTGGAAGAGGAAAAGATCGTGGATATGGTAGTAGGTCCTGATGCCTATAAAGACCTGCCCAACCTGGTCCGGGAGATCGATGAGGGACACAATGCGGTCAATGTCATCCTCTCCAAGGAAGAAACATACGGGGACATAGCCCCGGTCCGGCTAAATTCCAACGGCGTTACTGCCTTTGTCTCCATCACGAGGGGATGCGACAATATGTGCACCTTTTGCGTGGTCCCCTTTACCAGGGGAAGGGAACGCAGCAGGGATCCCCAGTCTATAGTCGGGGAGGTCGATGAGCTCTGGGAACAGGGGTACCGTGAGGTCACCCTTCTCGGGCAGAACGTGGACAGTTACCTCTGGTACGGGGGCGGACTCAAAAAGGATTTTGACAAGGCTAGCGAAATGCAAAAGGCAACAGCCGTAAATTTTGCCGGCCTTCTGGAAATGGTGGCCGAAGCACAGCCCGGCATGCGCATCCGCTTCTCTACCTCCAACCCACAGGACATGACCCTGGACGTGGTCAGGACCATGGCGAAATACAAGAACATCTGCAACTACATCCACCTGC
This sequence comes from uncultured Muriicola sp., assembly GCA_965364605.1. Taxonomy (GTDB): domain Bacteria; phylum Bacteroidota; class Bacteroidia; order Flavobacteriales; family Flavobacteriaceae; genus Muriicola. Next base: position 2,174 of record CBDTYM010000009.1, on the reverse strand, counting down.
CGGTACAAAGCGGGAGCGACCGAGTCCTGAAAGCCATGAACCGGCTGCATACAAGGGAGGAGTACATGCGGCTAATCGACGATATCCGCAGGATTATTCCCGACTGTGGGATCAGTCAGGATATGATCGCCGGTTTTCCAGGAGAAACCGAGGAAGACCACAAAGAGACCCTCTCTCTGATGGAATACGTTCAATACGACTTTGGATTCATGTTCGCCTACTCGGAGCGGCCCGGTACCCTGGCTGCCAGGAAGTTGGAAGATAATATCCCGGATGCCGTGAAGAAAAGGCGGTTGCAGGAGATCATCGGCCTGCAGCAGAAGCACAGCCTATACCGAACCAGACAGCACCTGGGCAAGATTGAGGAAGTATTGATTGAAGGAGTGTCCAAAAAATCAGATCAACACTGGATGGGCAGGACCTCCAGCAATACCGTTGTGGTCTTCCCAAAAGAGGATTATAAAGTAGGACAGTTCGTCAATGTAAGGATAGACGACTGCACCTCGGCCACACTGCTGGGTGAAGCGGTAGGAATGGCAGAAATTACAGATTAATGGAAAACGTACAAGCGATAAAGCAGCGCTTCGGGATCATCGGAAACGACCCCAAACTCAACAGAGCACTTGAAAAGGCCATTCAGGTGGCTCCTACAGATATCTCCGTCCTGGTCACGGGAGAAAGTGGGGTCGGGAAGGAAGCCGTCCCCAAGATCATCCACTCCCTATCTCACAGAAAACACGCCAAATATATAGCCGTCAACTGCGGTGCCATCCCGGAAGGGACTATTGACAGTGAACTTTTCGGCCATGAGAAAGGTGCCTTTACAGGGGCCACCCAGACCCGCAGCGGATACTTTGAAGTTGCTGATGGAGGTACTATTTTCCTCGACGAGGTCGGGGAGCTCCCCCTGACAACACAGGTGAGGTTGCTGCGGATTCTCGAGAACGGCGAATTCCTCAAGGTGGGATCTTCCCAGGTTCAGAAGACCAATGTCAGGATCGTGGCGGCGACCAACCTGAATATGATCGAGGCCATTAAAAAAGGAAAATTCAGGGAGGACCTCTACTACCGCCTCAGTACGGTGGAGATCCACATCCCCCCTTTACGCGACCGAAAAGACGATATCCATTTATTGTTTCGCAAATTCGCTTCCGATTTCAGCCAGAAATACAAGATGCCGACCATCCGGCTGGAAGATGATGCGGTACAGCTGCTGGAAAAATACCGCTGGCCAGGAAATATACGACAGCTGCGCAATGTGGCGGAACAGATCTCCGTCCTAGAGGAGAGCAGGTCTGTGACCTCAGGCACCCTCAACAGCTACCTGCCCCATGCCAACGACTCCAACCTTCCGGCCGTGGTGGAACAACAACAGCGCAAAGGGGATTTCAGCAATGAACGTGAGATTCTCTACAAGGTGCTTTTCGACATGAAGGCAGACCTGAATGACCTAAAGAAGCTGACCCTGGAATTACTCAATTCCGGCGATTCAGATAAGGTGCAGGAAGAGAACGAATCCCTGATCCGGAAGATCTACGGGAACGAAGGGCCCGGGAAAGAGGAAAAGGCCAATGCGGTGGAACTGTTGCCTCCCCACGATACACGTATTGAAAAGCCGGCGGAGATTTCCCAGGAAGACAAGTATCATTTTGCCGAGGAGATTGAAGAAGAAGAAACCTTATCTTTACAGGAGAAGGAAATCGAACTCATCAAAAAATCACTGGAGCGAAACCGGGGCAAAAGGAAGGCGGCAGCCAATGAGCTCGGGATCTCTGAAAGGACGCTCTATCGAAAAATCAAACAGTACGACCTCTAGTGAAAAGCCACTTAAAACTCCCGTTGCTTAAGATATTGATACTGGGCCTGCTGATGGCCGGCTGTGGAGCGTATAACTTTACAGGTGGGGACGTGGGGACGGCCAAGACCTTTACCGTCAATTACTTTCAGAATTACGCCTCCCAGAGTCCGGGTTCTGTCTTTGATCCCGGGCTTGACAGAGAATACACCCTTTCCCTTCAGGACCTTATCCTCAACCAGACCAACCTGGATCTCGTCTCGTCCAACGGAGACCTTCTTTACGAGGGGGAGATAGTAGAATACCGCATTTCACCCATGTCTGCCACGGCAGAGCAAAGGGCGGCCCAGAACCGCCTGACCATCACGGTGAACGTGCG
>CBDTYM010000008.1:0-43848 GCA_965364605.1 uncultured Muriicola sp. | reverse complement strand
CGGAAAACAGCTGGCCCACGGTTTGCACCCGCACATCGTGTACATAACCATCGACCGGGGAACGGATTTCGAGGCGGTCCACACGAGACTGTAACTGCCTGATCGCTTCGTCCACCTCCGCTTTCTCAGACCGTACCAGGCCGAGTTCCTTCAATGCATCCTGCTGCAACGGGTTGGCTGTATCCTCATAGCGGCTCTGGGCCTCTGCGAGTTCCTGCTGAAGCCTCTCGAGTTTTTCCTGAGCTTCTTTGATCTTGCCGTAACGGAGTTCGGCAACCAGACCGTAATCACCGTTCCGTTCTGCACGCTCGGCTTCCAGTTTGTAATCCTCTATATCGACCTTGGTTTTCTGAATGGCATCGATTACCGATTTCTCACTTTCCCATTTGGCAAAGATCTCATTTCTTTCTTCCTTGAGGTTGGCTAGATCCACGTTGAGGGCCTTGAGTTTGGCGTGGTCCTCCTCCCGCTTGATAGCCTCGATCTCTATCTCCAGTTGCATGATCTTTCGATCCAAAACATCGAGATCCTCAGGCTTGCTATTGATCTCCATCCGCAACTTGGAAGCTGCCTCATCCATCAGGTCAATGGCCTTGTCGGGCAGAAAGCGATCCGTGATGTATCGCTGGGATAGTTCCACGGCTGCGATGACCGCCTCATCCTTGATACGCACCTTGTGATGCGCTTCGTATTTCTCCTTGATCCCCCTGAGGATAGAGATGGCACTTTCCGTATCGGGTTCGTTGACCACCACTTTCTGGAACCGCCTTTCTAGGGCCTTGTCTTTTTCGAAATATTTTTGATATTCATCGAGGGTAGTGGCCCCAATGGCTCTCAACTCACCTCTAGCAAGGGCTGGTTTGAGGATGTTGGCGGCATCCATGGCGCCCTGCCCTCCTCCGGCACCGACCAGGGTGTGGATCTCGTCAATAAACAGCACGATATCCCCGTCACTGGAGGTGACTTCCTTGATAACCGATTTCAGTCGTTCTTCGAATTCCCCCTTGTATTTGGCACCTGCGATCAGAGCGCCCATATCCAGGGAATAGATCACTTTGTCCTTGAGGTTTTCCGGAACGTCTCCCTGTATGATCCTGTGGGCCAGACCTTCGGCAATAGCGGTTTTACCGGTGCCTGGTTCTCCTACCAGCATAGGATTGTTCTTGGTGCGCCTGGATAGGATCTGCAGGACACGGCGTATTTCTTCATCCCGACCTATGACCGGGTCGAGTTTTCCACTGTCAGCGAGTTCATTCAGGTTCCTGGCGTATTTATTCAGGGCATTATAGGTGTCTTCCGCACTCTGGGAGGTGACCTTTGCCCCTTTTCGGAGTTCAGCGAGGGCTGCCAGCATCTCTTTTTCCGATACCCCTTGATCCTTAAGGATCTGAGCGATCTTGCTTTTTGATTTAAAGATGGCCAGCAGGATGTGTTCCAGGGAAACAAAGTCGTCCTTCATATTCTTGGCGACGATGTTTGCCTCGGTCAGGGTCTTGCCCGCTTCCTTGGAGAATTGAAGCTCCCCTCCGGTAACCTTGGGGATGCTCTGGAGTTCCTTGTCCAGGATCTGTCTTACCAGAGGCAGGTTCACGTTCAGCTTTTTTAAAATAAAAGGCAGGACGTTCTCATCGATTTCCACAAGAGCCTTGAAAAGATGCTCGTTATCGATCTGGGGATGTTGCATCTCCTGGGCCATTTGCTGGGCCTGCTGTATGACCTCCTGAGATTTTATGGTAAAGTTGTTAATATTCATGATCTTATTATTCCTTTTTAAGTTTGTAAACCTATGTTTGCAAGATCAAGGTCAACAATCTTACCATTGTTATGCAGCGGACAAAATGGCGGTTAAACCCCTTGTTTGCAGGACAATAAGTCAGGTTGAAGAGAATGACTGAAAACCAAAAGAGAGAAAGAATGGGGATATTCAACAAGCTAATAGGAGGGGAAAACCGTGATAAAGGAACTGCGAAAGCTGTTACCTGGACACTTTTGGAAACTCAAACGCAATTGGAGGAACTTATTAGGCGTTCAGAAGACCGCACCCAGCTTTTGTTCAAGAACTCCACTACCTGCGGTATAAGCAGCATCGTGCGAAGGTCCTTGGAATCAAACCTTTCCGGATACGAGAGGGAGGCAGATCTTTCCCTGTTGAACGTACAATATAACAGGGGACTTTCTGATGCAATTGCTGAAACCTTTGGCGTTAGGCATGAGACCCCTCAACTGCTGGTGATCAGGGACGGCCGACTGGTAAGTCACGCGTCCCATGGAGGTATCACCGCGATAGACCTGCAGGACTATTTATAAAAAACCCGGACCAATGCGTCCGGGTTTTTCTATTTAGTTAAATCGATGTCTGACGACGATTTCCTTCAACCTCGCCTTGAGGTCTTCTCCCGCATCGTAAACCATCTGTTCATTGCTGGGAAAGGGAACCGCCCCCAGGTTTAGCAAGGCGATCAGGTCGTTGTCCAGGGCTCGTCGGTCTCCACTGTAATTGGCGTAGACGTGCTGGAACAGGAATTCGCTGGACAGGGGATAGGTATTGAGCTGTTGTTTGGTCTGTAGGTCGATAAAACTCACCTGTCCGGTCACCTGGGCCATCTTCTGCTGGGTGAACTGGTAATAATCGCACCTCACGGTTTTAAAATTATCCACCTTGATCTCATTTCCAAGGCTATCCTTCACCAGGTTCCCGTTCTCATCTTCCAGGTACCGGTACCCGTCTTTAACCTGTCTTTCCTTGACGAACTGTTTTTCGTTTACCTGTTCCGGGGAGATGTTGATCTCCCTGAATGCAACCTGCATCTCGTAATCGTATTTGATATTCTCCAGCGGGTTGTTGTGATATTGGGTCCAGAGATCGTCCAGTCCAAAGGTGTTAAAATTCAGCAGTTCTTCCTCCAGCCTGTTGGGGATCACCACCTGTGTGTCATTGATCATCTTCACTTTGACGAAATCGAGGCCGCGCTGGTAGGCCAGCTCCATCTGGTCTTTAGTATCTGCATAACCCGGATTGATCTCATCGAGATATCGGAAGTCTTCATAAGCCTTGCGGTAATCCATCTTATTGGATGCGTTTTCGAAGAGGGTTAAAGCATTGTCATAGAGGTAATCAGACAGCCGCTCCTTCGAATCGATGATCTCTTCGTCAAAATTTTTGAAATTGAAACGGGCGTTCCTGTTCTCATCCCTGACGTACAAGGGGAGTAGAGGCTTAATCCGCTCCTGTATCTGCCTGAGCTGTGAATAGCCTTTGTAGACTGCTTCCAGGTTGGCTGGGTTCCCATCCTTTTCCAGGAAGGAGATGTTCCGCAGTTCGCGTTCCATATTTTTGGCGAAAGCTTCTTCCAGCATGATGACGTAGGGTTGGTTTCCCCTTTTGTCCTTATTGTCTGCAAGGTTGCTCAGGGCCCTGTTGATCGCCTGCTGATAGTTTCCTGAATTGATCGCTTCCTGAGTCTTCTTGACGCCTCCACAGGCGAGGAATAAAAAGACCGCCGAATAAATAAGTAGTGCCTTTTTCATGATATGATGTTTTCTGGTTATTGAGGGCAGACCCAAGAGCCATGCCAAAATCTTCCGAAATCATAACGAAAAAGGTTGTTTTATCGTATAGTTTCGATGAAATACTCTTGTAAAGCCAGAAATAAAAGGAGATTACAGATCGAGGGCAGGCAGGATTCTGGTGGATACCTCACCAAAACCTATCCTCACACCATCCTTCTGGCAAAAGCCTTTCATGACCACCGTATCCTGGTCTTTGAGGAATTTGCGGGTACTGCCGTCTGCCAGGGAAATGTCCTTGGTACCCTGCCAGGACAGCTCAAGCATGGAGCCATAGGAATCTGGGGTCGGACCAGAGATGGTTCCACTGCCCATCATATCTCCGCTGTTCACCTTACAGCCATTGATGGTGTGGTGGGCGAGCTGCTGGGCCATGGTCCAGTACATATATTTGAAATTGGTCCGGCAGACCGTGGTCTCAGATCCGTCTTCCGTTTTGATATCCACTTCGAGGTGGATGTCAAAACTTTTTTTCCCTTTCTGGGCCAAATAAGGGAGTGGGGGAGGATCCTGTTTGGGGCTGGCCACTCTGAAGGGTTCCAGGGCATCGAGGGTCACGATCCATGGCGAGATAGAGGAAGCAAAATTCTTCCCGAGGAAAGGTCCCAGGGGTACGTATTCCCATTTTTGCAGGTCCCTGGCGCTCCAATCGTTAAAAAGGACCAGTCCGAAGATATAGTCCTCGGCCTCCTCAATTTTAATGGGCTCACCCAGGGCGTTGGCATCGGTGGTGATAAAGGCCATTTCCAGTTCGAAGTCGAGTAGTCTGGACGGCCCGAATACAGGTTTATCGGCACCCTTGGGAAGGGTTTGCCCATTGGGCCTGCGAACAGGGGTGCCACTGGGGATAATGGTAGAACTTCGGCCGTGATATCCAACCGGCAGATGCAGCCAGTTGGGAAGTAACGCATTTTCAGGATCCCTGAACATCTTACCTACATTGGTGGCGTGTTCCTTGCTGGAATAAAAGTCCGTATAATCACCGATCTGAACTGGCAGTTGCATCTCGATCTCATCAAGGGTAAAGAGCACGATCTTCTGGTGGTCTTTATTGGCCTGCAACTCTTGGTTGTTCTTCTCGAAGAGTTCACTGATCCGATTACGCACCAGTCGCCAGGTTTTTTTTCCATCGGAGATGAAATCATTAAGGGTATCCTGCAGGAAAATATCATCGGTCAGCGGAATGTCCTTAAAATAGCCGAGTTGATGAAGGGCCCCGAGGTCAATCGCGTAATCCCCTATACGGGTTCCTATGGTAATGATGTCATCACGGGTAAGGAATACACCGAAGGGAATGTTCTGAATGGGGAAATCAGAATGCTCCGGTACGGGTAGCCAGGAACGAAGGGCGGGGTCATTTGCTTTTAGCGGCATTGTACTGTTGTTAATTGCTGTTTGATAAAATCCTGATCAAATATATTATTTTCTAGACATTAACCCCCCGCAATTTGTACTTTTACGCCTCAGTACTGAAAATAGACTTTATGAAAAGGGATACTCAGGTTTTTGAACTGATAGCCGCCGAAAAAGAACGGCAGTTGCAAGGTATAGAACTCATCGCTTCCGAGAATTTTGCCAGTCCGCAGGTCATGGAGGCCGCCGGGTCTGTCCTTACCAACAAATACGCAGAAGGATACCCCGGAAAGAGATACTATGGGGGCTGTGAGATCGTCGACCAGGTAGAAACCCTGGCGATTGAACGGGCCAAAGAACTCTTCGGGGCGGTATATGCCAATGTTCAGCCCCATTCGGGCTCCCAGGCCAATGCAGCGGTCTTTCAGGCCTGCCTTAAGCCTGGAGACACCATCCTGGGGTTCGACCTTTCTCATGGTGGGCACCTGACCCACGGGTCTCCTGTGAATTTCTCAGGTAAGTTGTACAGGTCTACATTTTACGGCGTGGATGAAGACACGGGCAGGCTGGATTACGATGAGATCCAAAAAATTGCCCTGAAGGAAAAGCCGAAGATGATCATCGCAGGAGCCTCTGCTTATTCCAGAGACATGGACTTTCAGCGGTTTCGTGAGATCGCAGATAGCGTGGGGGCCTTCCTTCTCGGAGATATCGCCCATCCCGCCGGTCTTATCGCCAAAGGAATCCTGAGCGATCCCATTCCCCATTGCCATTTTGTGACTACCACGACGCACAAGACCCTGAGGGGTCCCAGGGGCGGACTCATACTGATGGGGGAAGATTTTGACAACCCCTTCGGCATTACCCTTAAAAATGGAAATCTGAGAAAGATGTCTGCTCTGATCGACCTTGCCGTATTTCCCGGAAACCAGGGTGGTCCGTTGGAACACATCATTGCAGCCAAGGCCATCGCTTTTGGAGAGGCTCTTACTGATGAGTTCCTCCATTACATGATACAGGTCAAAAAGAATGCGGCAGCCATGGCTGACGCCTTTACGGCCAGGGATTACAAGATTATTTCCGGGGGTACGGACAATCACATGATGCTGATCGATCTCCGGAACAAAGGCATTACAGGAAAGGATGCGGAAAAGGTCCTTGTAAGAGCCGATATAACGGCTAACAAGAATATGGTCCCTTTTGATGACAAATCCCCCTTCATCACCTCGGGGATCCGCTTTGGAACCGCCGCAGTGACTACCAGGGGGCTCAAAGAAGACGACATGGGTATCATCGTATCTTTCATCGATGAGGTGCTCAGCAATCCGGAAAACGAAGAAGTTATCTCACGGGTTAAGGAAAACGTCAATGCGATGATGATGAAAAGGCCTCTGTTCAGTGCGTTACTGATTGAGCAGGTCTAGGTCTGCTGAGATGATTTTTTTCTGTGGGACGTCATAGATGAGGGCTTCCTCATCTATATCGAAATAAAGACCCCAATAGCTGTAATAGCTCTTTTCGTCAATCCTGGAGTCGGAGATCAATTTTTCAAATGCTTCTTCTGCGGGAGTTTCCTCAAAAACGGGGATAAAGATCTCGGTTGGGGTTGCAGTCATTTGCCGGGTAATGTGGACGTAATTTTCTGCCAGGGAATTGAGGATGGCGTTCAATTCATACTCTACACTTTCCTGAGTGATTTTTTTAATCACAATCGAGCAATCTCTCAGATGAATGGCCAGTTCTTCTACATCCAGGTAAGTATTGTTCAAATGGCGTATTTCAGACATGCAGTGCCTTAGAGAAGAGACCCCTGTATCGACCAGGCCGAAACGCTGGCCTCCCCAGTTTCCCTGTCGCAGGTGAAAGAGGATTTCATGAAGGCCCATAGGGCAATCCATGCTGATAACCAGGTTGTTCTCTTCACAACAAACGGTGGAATTGCTGATCGATATTCTGGAAAAGTAGTCTTTTTCCAATTGTTTGGTCAGGGCATAGAGACCTACCAATTCCTTCACTTTCCCGTCCCGGGTCGAGATCGTCAACTTTTTAGAAGGTGCTTTTCTGGTCATAGCCTGGGCATATCACATACCTCAATGTAAAATTAATGTTAAATCAAGGTAGGCGACTATATAAAAACCATAGAATAACTATGGTTTTGGTTCACAGGCCATGTAATTGAACGAAAATTTTTTCTTTTAATCGGAAATAGGAAGAAGAACTAGATGAATCCCCTGTTGCGGGAAGCGGTGATCAGGGCCTGATCGTTTTGTTTTTCCACGCCGAAAAGGGACTTTAATTGCCGCTTGCGGTTTTCAATACCTGGCAGGGACAAGGAGATATAATTCACCATATCCTTGGTCTTGGTACCAATGGAGAGGTGGTAGAGGATCTTCTTGTCATTTTCATCCAGGGATATGTCCTGGGCCATTTTTTTGCGGATGGCCACCAGCGCTTTCTGGGTGTAGTAGGGAGGTGAATTCAGGACGGTGTTGACCATGGCCTGGAGGGATTTCTCGTCTATCTCTGTCTTGACCATATAGCCCTCGGGGTCTACTGTCTGCATAATACTATTGATGCGATAATTGTCGCTGAAGGAAGACATAAAGACGATCTTGGAACCAGGGGAAACTTTCCTGGCATATACCCCCAGGTCTTCTCCTGTCTTGGCAGGGCCTTCTGTGGGGTTAGACAATTGTATGTCCAGCAGGAGGATGTCATAGGGGATTCCTTTGGCCGCTTCTGCTATACGTTTAGCAGACTCCTCGTAGGTCTTTGCCGTGTCCATTTGGACTTTAAATCCGTCAAAGGAGGTGTCTTCAAGGATAAATTTGTAGCCAAGGGTGGTCATTTCGTGATCGTCCACTGCCAAAATCCGTACCGTTCTCATTCTCTCACTTTTTTATGCTTCCTGAAGATCCTTAGGTAAAGATATTTCTTTTTTTGCTTCCCGCGAAATGTATTCCAGGGGGATTTCCAGAGAGACTGTTGTGCCTATACCCGGGGCACTTTTCAGGTGCCATTTACCGTTGATCTTTTTTACGCGTGATTCAATATTCTTGTGGCCGATCCCTTTTTTGCTCCTGGAGGTATCAAATCCCTTTCCATTGTCCTGTACCGTAATTACGATGTTGTGATCCTCAACATCAAAGGCGATATAGACCATGGTAGCTCCCGAATGTTTAATGCAGTTCTGCAGGCTTTCCTGCAATACGCGGTACAGGTTGATCTTGGTAAACCCTTCGAGTTGGTCCCAGTCCAGATCCTCATCGTAGGTAAAGTGGTAGTCGATCCCTGCCGGACCGCAATTGCTCTTGAGCAAGTCTTCTATGGAATTGATGAAGTTGTTGAATTTCTTGTATGACGAATCATTGAGTTCGTGTGAGATGGAGCGGATTTCTTCCTGCACTTCTTTGAGCTTTTCAATTGCCTGTTCCCGCAAGTGGATGGCCGCTTCGTCTCCTTTCCTGTTGAGTCCCAGAAGGATCATCCGCACCCCGTTCATCTCCCCGAGGATACCGTCGTGCAATTCTTCAGAGATCCGTTTTTGCTCGGATTGCTTGCCTTCCTCCAGTTTTTGCTTCTGCGCGAGCATGAGGTTGAAGATCTCCTGGTTGGCCTCCTGCTGTTGCTGCTGGAACCGAAGCCTCTGGTTTTTGATCCGTTGAATAACGATTATGGAAAGTGCCATGGCCAAGAGGGCCAGGCCGATCGTGATACCGATCCAGATAAGACGTTGTCGCGCCAGTTGTTCGTTCCTGGACTGGGTCTCTTCAGTTTCAAAGCGGATACGGTCGAATTTATTCCGGATGCGTCTTTCCTCCTGAAGCAGACTATCTGAAATCCGGATATACTCTGAGTTGTAAGTGTTAGCGTTTTCAGGATCCAGTTCAGCCAGGAGTTTGAGGGACTCCATATACCGGAGGTTGTTGTCGATCTCCCGGGCCAGGTCACGCGCATTCCCGGCAAAGATAAAAGCGTCGGCCTTTTTCCCGAGGGCATTGTTCACCACTGCCAGGTTGTAGTAATTCAGGGACAGTCCTTCTAAATCACCAATGCTGTCTCGAATATACTGGGAACGGTATAGGTTGTCTTCCACCGTGGCCATTTCACCCAATTTAAAATCCGTCATTGCCAGGTGGTCCAGCAACTTTGCATAAAGACCTGGCATTTGAGGCAAAATGCTATCTAGGGTAATAGCCTTTTCATACTCCGTTTTGGCTTTTTCATATTGGCCCATATCATAGAAAATGTAGCCAAGATTGTTTTCCAAGGCGGCCAGTTCACGATTCCCTAATTCGGCCTTGATTAGATACTCTTTTGCTAATTGGTAATATTTCAAAGCATTGTCAAATTCTTTCAATGCTCCTGAAGCGATTCCCATGGTGCTGTATACCTCATATAATCTTTTATATTCATTGAGGGGTTTAAGCAGTTCAATCGCCTTGGTTAGGGTTACAAGAGCACCTGTATTGTCGTGGACCTTTGTCTGAATGATGGCCATGCTCCTAAGAACTCTGGCAGAATAAAGGTCCTCTCCGATCCTTTCAAAGATTTTCTGCGCTCTGCGAAAATAGGCATAGGCACTATCCCTGTTACCAATGTTATGAGAGTCAAAATAGGCTCCTTTGTCCCAATAGGCCTCTCCCAAGCGCAAAGAATCTGACAATTTCCGAGCCAGGAGAATCAGTTCCTTATTGATTTCCAGAAACTGTTCATCTTGCTTTAAAGCTCGATATCTCAGAGAAAGCTCGGATAGATACTTTAGTTTAGTAGAATCATTGGCGACAGTATCAATGGTCGAATTTACCTTGGATAAGAAGTTCAATTGTTTTTCCAAAGGAAGAGATGGGCTTCCTGCCGCAGATACCCAGTAGTTCAAACTGTCCTGTAGTTCATTATTACTGGAAATGGATGAATTCGTCGGATCATCGCCACATGATGATATTACTTGAACTAATAAGACCCAGAAGATTAGCCTTAGCATGGATAACAATGATTTTTATAGGACAAGATAAAAAAAGGAGCCCTTTCTAGAGCTCCTTTTGAAAAATGATTCGTTAAAAATGTCTAGCCATCACGACCTGTAGAACCAGTTTCATTTCCGTCCGTGGCTTGTGTGTCATACAGTGTCTGGTCTTCTGCAGTATCATTCGTGCAGGAGAATGTAGTGGCGCTTAAAAGGGCTATGGCAAAAATACATGCTAATTTTTTCATTGTCGTGGTGCTTTAGTGGATTAATTTTCCTCTAAACTATTCGCTCCCGACATAGATCGTATATCAAAATCCGCTGTTTTAGTGAAAGGGTGGATTCTGTGAGTAAGTGAAGGGTTTTTGTAAGAATTTTATGATTTGAGGGTGGAGATGGAGTTCCTGGACAACACCTTCTTTAGGCTGTCTATATTCTCCTTGTAGGTTTTGGAGAAAGGAAGTTGTTTTTTGCCTTCTTTGAGGGCACAGATACTCTTCCCGTAGTTGATGCGGGACACGTAGTCCATATTGAGGATGTAACTCTGGTGGATACGGATAAAATTCTTCGGAAGGGATTTCTCGAAGGTCTTCAGGGTCTTGAAGGCGCTGATCACGCTGCCATCCTTCATGATAAAATCCGTAGCATTGTTATCTGCCTGTAGATAGAGTATTTCATCCGTATTCAAATACTGGAAATCCTTGTAGGATTTCAGGCAGATCGTGTGGGAGCTGACCTCTTTGGGGTGCTGCTTTTTGAGCCTGAGCAGGGTCTTGCGAATATCAAGTTCGTTATAGGGAAGCAGCCAGTAGTCGTAAAATCCGTTCTTGATGGCGTGGTAGGCGTGCTCCTTGCTTTTGGCCACCCCGATGATCAGGGGTAGTTCATTCATATACTGGTGCAGTTCGGCCACCATCAGGAAGTAATCCATCGCAAGGTCATCGAGGTTGATAAAGACCAGGTCGGGGAGGTGCTTGAGTATGCTGTTTATCCCCTCACGGCTGTCCCTTGAACTATCCACACAGATAAAATCGCCATGATCCTCCAGATAGTGCTGCAACTGCAGGTTGGAGGTGGCGTCAGCATCGATTATGGCGTACCGGTACTCCACAGGCATATTATTGTGGGAAAAGTACTAATCCTTTGGGAATAAGGACTGTAGAATTCCCTTAGAATATTTATGGTTTTACGGCCAATATACTGAAAATCAGTTCAAAAGAAAGATTATTCCTACAAATTGAAGTAATTGTTAATATCTTTTCGACTTATTGCTGGTAGGCACCCAGGGCCGGATCCTGTGTCCTGTCCCTTCCCAGGAGGTCTAAAGGGACATCCAGGGCTGTTTGCAGATCCCCTCTTCCCGGGGCTTCAGAATTGTCCCCCAGGGTGAATATGTTCCGGGACGGGGTTGTGAAGTCAGCATTCCCGTTGAGCAGGAGGCTGTTATAAAGATCAGTGTTTGTGAAATCGTAAAGGGGATTGTTCATAAATTCTCCGGATGTATCGCTGAATTTCAAGAGCACATGAGAAAAGGAAAAGTTGAAGTCGGCCCCCGTTCCTGCTACCAGGCTCAACTCCCTGGAGGTATTGCCATCCACAATACTGTTGATAAAATCCGCCTGGAGCAGATCGGCCACTAACCCGCCTGAAGAGCTGGAAGAATCCAAATTCGTAACCTGCAGGGCGGCACCTTCCCGGAAACCGTCACTCCAGTAGTTGGCAATGGTGGTATGAAGGAATCGATACCTTCCGCCCAGATCCAGGAGCATACTGTGCCTGCCGGCGTTCCCAAGGACGGTGTTTTCACCTTGGATGAAGGTATTCCTTCCCCAGAGGTTCACAGAAGAACTGTTATAGATCTGTGAATTGCTGACCCTCAGGATAGGGGTAGGGGAATCGGCGTTTCCCTCCACCAGTATACCGACGGTGGCATTTCTGATGGTCAGATAAGAGACCTCATTGTCCAGACTGCCGGGTGCCAGCCAAAGGGCGCCCCACTGGCCGGGCACATCAGCGAATTCTGGTTCCAGCCTGTCTCCCTCAAGGATGATCTCCTTTTCCAGCAGGTCAGGGTCTTCGCTCAGCTCCCCGTTGACCTTCAGGCTGCCCCCGCTGCCAACAAGGAGGCCCGATTCCTCGTGGAAATGCACCCGGGTCCCGGGAGCCATACTCAGTTCTTTGCCTTCTCCAACAGCCGCATAGCCATAGATCACATAGGGTTTCTCATTCGTAAACTGAAGCTCGTCGTCGTCCAGTAGAAAGCCCTCTATCCTGAGTTCGTTCCCTTCGTCGTCCAACCCCAGTAGAAGGCTCTCCTTACTGCCATCGGCCAGGGTTGAGGGAAACAGGAATACGGCATCCTTTACAAGGGTCACCAGGGGAACGGCCTGTTCATTTGCGCCCTGGTCAAAGAGTAACCGGTCTATGTAAAGGAATTCATCCAATCCGGTAGGGGCAATGTCATAAGTGGTCTCAATAAATACATAAAGGCTGTCCCCGGCCATTAATGGTATATCCGTAAAGGATTTGCCGGCCTGTCCGTCCACATTGAGACGGTACCGGCTTCCTTCCCCTTCGCCCAGACGGATGCTGGGGATCTCAAAATCCCTGTTCGTGCGGTTGTAGACCTTCAAACTATACGTACTGCTACCGATATTAGTAAAGACGGTATCCAGAAACACGGTATCCCGGGAAAACTGCAGGCGACCCTCGCTGGGCAAATAATCGAAATCCTTGCGGCAGGAGGTTGTCGAAGCCAGGCAGGAAAGTATAAGGGAAATCAGCAATAGTCGGGGTGCGAACATCATCAGGGATTGAATGTCTTACGTGAATACAGAGGATATCTCCTTTGGGATCCTCATCGGGCGGAGGGTTTTCCCGTGCAGCAGGCACCATTGGGTCTCCGACCGCAATAGAAGTTTGTCTGTGCCTTGTATATGCATTTCCACCACACGCGTAGACAGGGCGCCCTCTGTTTTAGCGATATGGGTCCTCATCAGTATTCTTTCCCCCATCCTGGCCGCATTGTGGTATCGGATTAGGTGCTGCCTGACCACCCAGATCACCTTCTTCTTCAATTCCTCAGGTGCCCTGGATTCCCAATGGGCCTTGGAAATGTCCTGAATCCACTGTACATATCTCACATTGTTTACGTGCTCCAGTTCGTCCAGGTCCTCCTGCGATACAGTTCTCTCCAGTTCAAAGGCCATCATTCTTTTTGTTCAAGAGTGATCTCGAAAAGAGTGTCCCAGTTCTTCCCGGTTACAAAGAAGGTCTTGCGTTCCGGGTGGTAAGCGATTCCATTGAGGACATCGAGGGCAGGGTGCTGCTTCACCTTCTCCCGGAGTCCCCCCAGGTTCACCACCCCTTCGATCGCCCCGCTCCTGGCATCGATGATCATCATGCTTTCCTTCTGCCATACATTGGCGTAAATCTTGCCGTCTACGTATTCCAATTCGTTGGCCTTGTTGAAGATGGATTTGTTCGTGACGATCTGTATGGCGTCCTTTTCCTCAAGGGTTTCAGGATCGAGAAGCCAGATGCGCTCCGACCCGTCGCTCTTGTACAGGAACTTTCCGTCATTGCAAAGGCCCCAGCCTTCCCGGCTCTTCCCGTACTGGAATTTGTCAAGCCTTCTGAGGGTTTCTGCCTCATAGATAAAACCCACTTTTCCCTTCCAGGTGAGCTGATAGATCTTGTTTTCGAGTACCGTGATGCCCTCCCCGAAGTAAGAGGGGTCCAGGTCTACTTGTTCAAAGACCTCCCCTGTCCGGTAGTCGAGTTTACGGATATAGGATTTTGCGCCTCCCCCGGATCCTGTGCTTTCGTAGAGGGTATCTCTATGGAATTCGAGTCCCTGGATAAAGGAGGTCATGTCATGGGGATATTCATTTACTACGGTGTATGTAAATAATCGGGGTGCCTCTGGTGCTAAGAGCTTGATCTCTTCGGAAATGGTGATCGTTTGCCCCTCAGACCGAAAGCTAGCAGATAGCGGATGCACACCTAATTTCTCAGTCTCCAGGACCCAGCCTCCCTCTACTTTTCGGAGTTCCTTTCCCATGAGCGATAATCTGAGAGAATCTACCGGCAGTTGTTTTTTGTTGCGGAGAACCGGCTGAATGGTATCCATCGGACTGAATTCGTTTTTTCCTTTGTCGAATTGCAGTCCGAATTGCGAAGCCGGATCTTTTTCCCCGCCACAGCTCAGGAAAAATAACAGCAAGGCATTAAGGGTAAGAAACTTAATGGAATTCATGGTAGAAAAGGAGATTTAAAAGCAAGTTACCCTAAACTTTTAAAATTCTAAAACGATTGCCCCAAAATTAAAAGGTTGTATATTTGCATGAGGCAAGTCCTACACGACCAGCTCCTGTAGAATCCCCCAGGGTGGGAACGCAGCAAGGGTATACGGTCGTAGCGGTGCGATGTAGGTAGCTTGCCTTTTTTTGTACCCGCTATTGAAGATTGTACAGGGCAAATCGGGAAGTCTGTTTTCTTTTGCCCTCCCTTCCAAAGTTTCGTTTCTTTGCAGCACTTATGGAACAAAAAGTAGTACTGGTTACCGGGGGTTCTTCCGGTATTGGAAGGTCAATAGGAATTTACCTCAGTCAAAAAGGGTATGCGGTCTACGGCACTACGCGGGACCCGGACAAGTATCCCGAATTTGACGACTTCCCCCTCCTTCGCCTTGACGTCCGCCAGCCAGAGAGCATCCGGAAAGCTATAGATGCACTCCTTGAGGCGGAAGGCCGACTGGATATACTTATCAACAATGCCGGTGTGGGGATAACCGGCCCCCTGGAGGAAACCCCCAACGACGCTATCATCAATGCTTTTGATACGAATTTCACGGGTCCCCTCAATATGATGAAGGCGGTTCTGCCGGTTATGCGACAGTCAGGGTCTGGAATAATCATCAATATCACTTCCATAGCGGGCAAAATGGGTCTGCCGTACCGTGGTATCTATTCGGCCACCAAGGGCGCGCTGGACCTCGCTACCGAAGCCATGAGACTGGAAGTAAAGTCTTCCGGGATACAGATCTGTACCCTGGCACCGGGTGATTTTAAGACCAATATAGCAGCGGGCAGATACCACGCGCCTATAAAAGAGGATTCTCCGTACAGGGAGCCCTACAAGGCCACCCTGGATATGATAGACGCTCATGTAGACCAGGCGGGAGACCCCATTGAGGTGGCCAGGAAGGTCTACAGGATATTAAATGAACCTTCTCCGAAAGTGCATTATAAGGTAGGCAGTTTTATGCAGCGGTTTTCCGTGGTCCTCAAACGGCTCCTGCCTGGCAAAATATATGAGAAGCTACTGCAAAATCATTATAAATTGTAGCTTTGTAATTGACGATCCAAGAATCCTTTTTTAATCTTTATCACAAAAATCACCTATGAAGTTTTTTATCGATACCGCCAATCTCGACCAGATCAGGGATGCCCAGGAACTGGGTGTCTTAGATGGGGTAACTACCAATCCATCCCTGATGGCCAAAGAAGGAATCACCGGAAGGAACAACATCCTCAAGCATTATGTCGATATCTGCAATATCGTAGAAGGGGATGTCTCTGCCGAAGTGATTGCCACAGATTTCAAGGGGATCGTGAAAGAAGGAGAGGAACTGGCAGACCTGCACGAACAGATCGTCGTTAAAGTACCTATGATCAGGGATGGGGTAAAGGCCCTTAAATATTTTTCAGACAAGGGTATACGTACCAACTGTACCCTGGTTTTCTCACCTGGTCAGGCCCTGCTGGCAGCGAAGGCAGGAGCGACCTATGTTTCTCCTTTCCTGGGGCGACTGGATGACATCTCCTCAGACGGACTTAATCTGATCTCGGAGATCCGGTTGATATACGACAATTACGATTTTGAGACCCAGATCCTGGCGGCATCCATAAGGCATACCATGCACGTGATCGATTGTGCCAAGTTGGGTGCGGATGTCATGACAGGTCCGCTGTCCTCCATAGAAGGACTGCTCAAACACCCCCTTACCGATATCGGGCTGGAGAAATTCCTCGCGGATTATAAAAAAGGGAATTAATCAGAAAGGTTCCTGCTTAAAAGGACCGATAGAGGTGGGAAAAAGCGTCGACGATCTTACCGTTTTTTGAGAGGATGGCCTTATTGGGATCGTAAACGATCAGTGTCTGTACTGTCTGGTCATAGTCCTCTGTCCAGAACTGTTCTGATTCATCCAGACCGTTCAATTTGACCATACCTTTCCACTTGGCCATATCTGTCCTCATATTGAGACCTACGAAGCGGTATTCGGGATATTTTTCCTTTAGTTCTGCGATGCGTCTGTTGATATTTCTGAAATGACCCGGTTCTGAACCTGACCAGAAATAGAAGACCACAGAGCCATCCTTGTCGATTTCAGACAACTTGACCTTCTCTCCTTCGTAGGAATAGACGGTAAAGTCTGGTAGGTCTTTGGTGGGCTGCATATTCAGAATCCCTTCGTAGAGCGTAAAGATCTCGGTGTTATGAGAATTGTTCGCTGAGATTTTTTTGAAGTTTTCTATAAAAGACTGAGTGTTCTCTTCCGTATCATGCCTAAGTAGATAGTCAATGGCCACATTGCGGAACAGATTATCCCGGAGCTCCCTCTGAGACACCAGGCTGTCTATCAATCTGAGTTTGTGCTCATTGAAATGCAGTTGTCTATTTGCTTTCTCTAAGTCGCCTTCGCAATGCTTTTTACAATCGTTATAGGCCAAATTACTGATGTGATATTTCATGAAATTGTAATACGGCCTCAGATAGGTGAGCTTCTGGTCATTGTAATTGATCTCCTTGCGATAGTCGTAAAAATCGACGGGCAGATCATTGTGAATGCTCATTTCACCACTTTTCCTTCTGTGGTAGAACGGGTATGCCTCCATACTGATGTTAGACCCGTAATCGATAAATGATCTAGCCAGATCGGAAGCATTTGGTGATATCTCGTATTCGGTTTCTACCTGAGATAGGAGCGCCAGTTTTGCATTGCGAAGAGAATCTATCTTTTGATGAAAATCATTAGGTTCGAGAACGTAATAGGAGTTGATCAAGTCTTCTTCCTCCTCTCGGGTCAGGAACATTTCCAGGATGAAATTATTGATCTCCTCCCCCTTGCCCGAAAAGACGAGAGATTCGTCAAAATCGGAAGTGTTCAGCCTGATCTGCAGGCTATCCCCGTTTTCGAGATAGACGTATTGAGATTCTGGTCGGTGTACAAAGTGGTGCAAACCTTCAGACACAGAATCCAGGGAAAAGACAAACCGATTATCCGCGTCCAGCTCGGCTGTATCCAGAGCCTGCTCTCCTTTAAAGAGGATGACCTGCTCACTGGTTGGGTTGACGATTTCGCCCGCAAAGATCACGCGTTTGCTCTCACCTGCATCCTGCTGGCAACCGGTGATCACAAATGTCAAGATCAAAAACGGTAAAATTCTCTTCATACTCGGCCTTTGTAAACCATAACAAAACTAATGAATGCATAAGGCGAGCCTTGTTAATGGGGCGTTAAAAAACAAGGGTTTAACACCTCCTTCAGACTATTGGACAAACCGTATATCCATTGTGCATCGGTAAGATTTGACTACTTTTGCCGAAAATTTTAAAGGACGGCTATGCTTTCTGTTTCAAATCTTTCTGTACAATTCGGCAAACGCGTTTTGTTTGACGAGGTAAATATCAGCTTTACCCAAGGAAACTGCTATGGGGTAATCGGTGCCAACGGGGCTGGGAAATCCACGTTTCTGAAAATCCTTTCCGGATCAGTTGACCCTACCTCAGGCCAGGTGAACCTTGAACATGGAAAACGCATGTCTGTTCTAGAACAGGACCACAATGCCTATGACAGTTATACTGTACTGGAAACTGTGGTTATGGGCAACAAACCCTTGTTCGAGATCAAAAAAGAGATCGATGCCCTGTATGCCGATTACTCTGATGAAAATGCCGAAAGGATAGGAGAGTTGCAAGTGACCTTCGAGGAGATGAACGGCTGGAATGCAGACAGTGATGCAGCAGCCCTGTTGTCAAGTCTCGGGATAAGGGAAGAATTCCACTACACCCAGATGTCTGATCTCGATGCCAAATTAAAGGTTAGGGTATTGCTGGCCCAGGCCCTCTTCGGAAATCCGGACGTTCTCGTGATGGACGAGCCCACTAACGACCTCGATTACGAGACTATCGAATGGCTTGAGAACTTCCTGGCTAATTACGAGAATACCGTTATCGTGGTCTCACACGACAGGCACTTCCTGGATGCCGTATGCACACACATCGTCGACATCGATTTTGGAAAACTGAACCTCTTCTCAGGAAATTACACCTTCTGGTATGAGAGCAGCCAGCTGGCAGCAAGACAAAGGGCGCAACAAAACCGGAAAGCCGAAGAGAAGGCTAAGGAATTGCAGGAATTTATCATGCGCTTCAGCGCTAATGTCGCGAAGAGTAAACAGGCCACTTCTAGGAAGAAGATGCTTGAAAAGTTAAAGGTGGAGGACATCAAGCCATCCTCCAGAAGGTACCCGGCTATCATCTTCGATCGCGAACGCGAGGCCGGAGACCAGATCCTGAATGTCGAAGGTATGTCTGCCCGAAGTGAGGATGGAAGCCTCCTTTTTGACAATCTTCATCTGAATCTGGCCAAGGGAGACAAGGTGGCCGTTCTTTCAAGGGATTCCAGGGCAACCACAGCCTTCTATGAAATCATCAATGGCAATCGCAAACCAGATTCAGGTAAATATCAATGGGGAGTGACCACTACGCAATCCTATCTGCCCGCGGACAATTCCTCCTTTTTTACAGAAAATATCAACCTGGTGGATTGGCTGAGGCAATGGGCCAAGACAGAAGAGGAAAAGGAAGAGGTATACCTAAGAGGATTCCTTGGGAAAATGCTTTTCAGCGGGGAAGAGGCATTGAAAAAATGCACAGTGCTGTCAGGGGGTGAAAAGGTGAGGTGTATGCTGAGCCGGATGATGATGATCAGGGCCAATGTACTGATGCTCGACGAGCCGACGAACCACCTGGATCTGGAAAGTATCACGGCCTTCAACAACTCCCTCAAGAATTTCAAAGGCACCGTGCTGTTCACTACGCACGACCACCAGTTTGCCCAGACCGTGGCTAATCGCATTGTAGAACTGACACCCAGGCAAACGATCGACCGCTACCTCAGTTTTGACGAATACATGTCTGACAAGAGTATACGGGAACTTCGGGAAAAGATGTATTCAGTTCCTGCATAAGCATAAAAAAAGCATTCGGTCGAATGCTTTTTTTTTTGGATTTTCCTTCACTGATCAGGCGTTGAAATATTTACTGTTCCAAATTGCCGGATTAAAGTTCTTTCCGAGGGCAAAACCGTAGAAGATCACAACGGAAGCAATGGATTTGAACATGAAAAAATAAATGATCCAGAACTCGGCCTGGGAACTGCTTTTGGAGAACAATCCTTCTGGTACCAGTAAGGTGGCCAAGTACGAGATCAACAAGACCAGTGCGGTGAGGTTAACGATGCTTTTAAAAGGCCAGGCCAATGCCCTCCTCAGGGGATGGAGGTCATTTCCCCAGCGGTGGATCAGATAGAAATATCCATTTCCAATGGGGGCGAACAACAGGGGATCATCCTTGTCCTCCAGCCGGAACAATTTAGAAGGTGCAATGATCTTAAAGCCTTCGATCGCTATACCGTGCTCCTTTTCCATTTTCTTGATCCTGGAGATCCCTTCCTGGGGAATCTCTCCTTTGAAATATTTGGAATCCAGAAAACGCAGACGGTAATCGATACAGATCTTTTTAATCTGGTCCAGATGGAAGATCCTGTCCGTTTCAAGAAGGTCGAAATCAAAAGCATTGTGAACTCCCTTCGCACCACTTTCCAATCGCTTCTGAATATGCTCTTCGCGTTCGCTGTCATCCCTTAGCAGGTGATAGACAGATTCAATGATGTGGTCCTGGGATCCGCTTTTGCGAGATTCGAGAATGAGTTTATCCTCGATATTAGTTCTGGGTAATATCATTCTTTTTCTTTTAGCAATTTTCACAAAAGTACAGATTAAGTAAGATCAAAGCAACCCTCTTTCCGGGGATCCAAAATGTTAAATATATGTTAAATCAAAGACTGGAGAAAAACGAGATGAGATATTCTCAGACGAAACATTGTATATTGTCGGCCTTTTGACACCGTTCATCGATAGTTTCATTCGATTGTCCATCTTTAATGAAAAATAGAAATTTTTTGGTTTGGGCCACTCTTATCTTGTTCTGCACGGCAGCACAGGCCCAATCGGATGGACAGATTTCAGATTTCAAGAAGACCATCTTCACGTCTACGCAGGAGTCCGGAAACTATACCCTGCTTACCTCGGCCCTCAAGGCCACTGAACTCGATATGCTGCTGGACAGCGATGCCCCGTTTACTATCTTTGCCCCTTCAGACCGCGCTTTTGAAAAAATGTCTTCCGAGGAAATCACCCAATTGATGAAGCCTGAAAATAAGACCCAGTTGAAGGAGATGCTCACTTATTTCATGGTGGCAGGGACCCTATCGGCTTCCAAGATTCTCAACGCCATGGTAAAAGGGAATGGCAAAGCTACCTTTACAACCGTACAGGGGAAGAAGATCAAAGCGACCATCGAGGGGGTTGATATCATCCTGACCGATGACCTTGGAAATAAAGCCCGGATCACTACAGCGGATGTAGATCAATGCAATGGGATCATTCACACCATCGACAGCGTGATCCTGCCGAAACCCCTGTAGTCCAATTATCGCAGTTCAGCGCCTAATTCGCTTTCATAGACCGATTTGATCTTGTTCATAATCTTGTCTATCTGTTTGTCTGTCAGGGTTTTGGTTTCGTCCTGGAGAGTAAAACTAACGGCGTACGACTTTTTGCCTTTCGGGAGTTTTCCTCCTGTGTAGACGTCGAAAAGAGAAAGGTCCTTCAACAACTTTTTTTCGGTTTTGAATGCGATGTCTTCTAGTTTGCTGAAGGGCACATCCTGGTTCAGAAGCAGGGCAAAATCACGTCTTACAGCTGGAAATTTAGGAATGGGAGTGTAGCTCACTTTGTTCTGAGCTGCAAGCTCACAAAGGGCCTGCCAGTCGAAATCAGCAAAGAGGACCTGTTGTTTGATATCGAATCGTTTCAATATCGAGGTGCTGACGACCCCAAGGCTAACCAGATCGGTTTTGCCAATGGAAAGTGTGATCCCTTCCCCGAAAACCGGATTTTGAAGATAGCCCGAATTATATCCCCTGATTCCCAGCTTCTCCAGTATTTGCTCCACCACAGCTTTGAGGTAAAAGAAGTCAGAGGGCCTGGAAGGCAGGGTCCAGCTCTCCTGCATCCGTTCTCCCGTGATCAGAAGTGACAGGTGTTGCATCTCCCTGTGCCCATCATTTACAGGGTGATAGGTCTTCCCAAATTCAAAAACTTTAAGGTTCTGTCTCTTTCTATTGATATTGTAGGCGGCAGCTTCCAGGGCCGAAAAAAGCATGGATGACCGCAGGGCGGATAATTCCGAACTCAATGGATTGATGACCCTCACGCTTTTCTGAGCCTTTTCTGAAAGAAACTCGGTGTAATCAGGGTTAGTCAGGCTGTTGGAAAGGATCTCAAAAAACCCCCTGGCCGCGAGGAGATTGCCTACCTGGTTCTGGAGATGATGGTCCTCAAATCTCGAGGAGGTCGCGATCGATGCGTGCAGTTTGGGGTCGAAATTGACATTGTTATACCCATACACCCGAAGGATCTCTTCGATCACATCCACCTCCCGGGTCACATCGATCCTATAAAAAGGGATGATCAGGCCGAGTCCGGTTTCTGTCACACTCTTGACCTTGATCTCCAGGGAAGTGAGGATAGACTTGATGACGTCCCTTGGGATTTCCTGACCTATAAGGGCATTGATCTTATCGAAGGTGAGGAAAACCTGGTAATCCTCTTTCTTCTTCGGGTACAGGTCTACCACGTCCGAGGAGATGTCTCCGCCTGTGAGTTCACAAATGAGGAGTGCAGCCCTTTGCAGTGCGTATTCCACATTGTTGATGTCGATCCCACGTTCGAACCGGAAGGAGGCATCTGTACTGAGTCCGTGTCTCTTGGCTGTTTTACGGATGGTGACCGGATCGAAAAAGGCGCTTTCCAGGAAAATCGCCTTGGTGTTTTCGGTCACCCCGGTATTGATCCCACCGAAGACGCCTGCAATACACATGGGTTTTTCCCCGTCGCAGATCATCAGGTCTTCCTTGTCAAGTATCCGTTCTTCCCCATCCAGGGTCATAAAAGGCGTGCCTTTTTCTACGGTCTTGACTATGATCTGTTTCCCGAAGATCCTGTCGGCGTCGAAAGCGTGAAGAGGCTGCCCCAGTTCGTGCAGTACGTAATTGGTGGCGTCAACCACATTGTTGATCGGTTTTAAACCGATAGCCTTAAGTCGGTTTTTAAGCCAGTTGGGAGAAGGCTGCACGATGAGGTTGCTGATAGTGACCCCGCAATAGCGAGGTGCCAGCTTATGATCTTCTACGCTTACAGCGATCTTTCTCGAGCGGTTGGCCACATTAAAATTGCTCACCGACGGGGTGAGCAGTTCTTTTTGAATACCCTGTTGTCGCAATCCCGCCTTGAGGTCACGAGCCACTCCGTAATGGCTCATGGCATCTGCCCTGTTTGGCGTCAGGCCGATCTCGAATACGTGGTCCTCCTCGATCTCATACATTTCAGATAGGAGGGTGCCAGGTTTCAGTTGGGAATCAAGTACCATGATACCGTCGTGATCTTCCCCCAGACCGAGTTCATCCTCTGCACAGATCATGCCCTCACTGACTTCGCCCCTGATCTTTCCTTTTTTGATCTTCAGGGATTCTCCATTGTTCATATAAAGCGTAGTGCCCACGGTGGCCACCGGAACTTTTTGACCCTGGGCCACATTCGGCGCGCCGCAAACGATCTGAACGGGATCCCCATTGCCCAGATCTACTGTGGTCAGTTTCAGCCTGTCGGCGTTAGGGTGTTTCACACAGGTAAGGACATGTCCCACCACGACACCTTTAAGCCCCCCGCGAATGGATTCAAATTCGGTGATGCCTTCCACCTCCAGTCCGAGATCGGTCAGTATTTCGGCCACCCTCTCAGGTTTCAGGTCGATCTGAAGAAACTGCCGCAACCAGTTATATGAAATTTGCATGTGCTCTCCTTAAGCCGTCAAATATAAAACAATGGCCCGTCACATTCAAAGGACGAGTTGCCTTTCGTAACGATTTTCAGCATTTCTGTTTCCCTGTGAATTCCGATATTTGCAACTTAAATCCAAGCCGTGAAAAATCTCTTTCTATTCCTGATTGCCATCTTTTTAATGAACTCCTGCGGGCAAAAGGCCGACCTTGCCCTGAAATCCGGAATCTGGAGGGGAGAAATGGAGGTCCAGGACGGCCACAGACTGCCTTTTAATTTTCGACTTGAGAAGGGGACCGATGGTTATGTTATGGAAGTTTACAACGCCGAGGAGATACTTACCATAGATGAGATCCAGATAGATGGGGACTCTTTGCTTATAAGGATGCCGGTCTTTGACGGCTACATTGAGGGGATCTTTTCTCAAGAGCGCATGGAGGGCCAATTCATCAAAGAGGACCTGGAGAGGAGGGTCCCTTTCCAGGCGGTTTATGGAGATGATGAACGTTTCAGGTCCGGGGAGCCCTCCAGGCAAAGTGTCAGTGGTATTTGGGAGACCTATTTCAGTAAAGGCACAGAAGATGAGTATGCCGCCAAGGGTATTTTTTCGCAGGAGGGAGACACGGTCAAAGGAACATTCCGCACCACGACGGGAGACTACCGCTTTCTCGAAGGCATTGTACAGGGGGATTCCCTCAAACTTTCCACTTTTGACGGGGCCCATGTATTTCTGTTCCTTGCGAAGGTAACCGACAGTACGTTAAGTGGTGTCTTTTATTCCGGGAACCACTTCCAGGAGCCTTTTATTGCCAAAAGGAATGAGGCTTATGAGCTTCCCAGCGAAGACTCCCTTACTTTCCTCAAGGAAGGCTATGATGGGGTGACCTTTTCATTCCCGAGCCTTGAGGGAGTGATGGTTTCCCCCCAGGACGCGGAGTACCAGGACAAGGTTGTCATTATTCAGATCATGGGTACCTGGTGTCCCAACTGTCTGGATGAGACCAAATTCCTGGTAGATTACCTCGGAAAAAACCCCACGGACAACCTGGAGGTGATCGCCCTGGCTTTTGAATACGCGAGGACGGAAGAAGGGGCTTTTAGGGGAATCAGGCGGTTAAAAGAAAGACTCGATATTCCTTACCCTATTCTGCTCGCCCAGTATGGCACGTCGGATAAGGGTGCGGCCAATGAGAAGCTTCCTATGTTAAATCATGTATTGTCTTATCCGACGACCATCTTTATCGATAAAGAAGGAGTGGTTAGAAGGATACACACAGGCTTCAACGGCCCGGCCACTGGGGAGAAATACACGGCTTTCAAAAGAGATTTCCACAATTTTGTTCAGGAGCTCCTGTCTGAATAAAAAAAGGCCTTTCGAAAATCGAAAGGCCTTTGGTGGTGGTAAAACAAAATAATCAAATGATGGTTGATTTTCCCAACCAGATATTCTCTTTATTCAGAATAAGATAATCGTCGGAATCCCGGATGTTTTCCGAGATGAAGTCGCCTATATGGCTAGTGCCATATTTGCTAGAAGTATCAAGGTCTGGGGAAACGATCCCTTTTTTGATGGATTTCAGTACGGCTATGACCACGGCCCTTGACTCCTCATCGAGTTTAAAATGATCCAGCAACATGGCTGCAGATAGAATGGAGGCGATGGGATTAGCTATGTCCTTGCCCTTAGCCTGGGGATAGGATCCGTGGATAGGTTCAAAGAGAGCGTGGTTTTCACCAGTGGAGGCCGATGGCAGCAATCCGATAGAACCCCCGACGGCACTGCCTTCATCTGAGAGGATATCCCCAAACATGTTCTCTGTCAGGATGACATCGAACTGTGAGGGTTTCAGGATGAGTTGCATGGCGGCGTTGTCGATGAACATAAAATCGAGGGTGATCTCCGGGTAGCTTTCTGCCACTTTCTTTACCACCCGTCGCCACAACCGACTTGATTCCAGTACATTGGCCTTATCTACCAGGGTCACTTTCCGACGCCTATTCTTAGCGGCCTTGAAGGCGAGATGGGCTATACGACTCACTTCTTCCTCACTGTAGCTGCAACTGTCAGTAGCCCGGGTTCCATCTTCGCTCAGTTCTTTTTCACCGAAATAAATACCCCCGGTCAGTTCCCGGTAGATCACAAAGTCGGTTCCGGTGATCACCTTTTTTTTCAGGGGTGATTTTTCCATAAGGGTAGGGAAGACCTTCACCGGCCTGATATTGCAGAAGAGTCCCAGTTCTTTCCTGAGTCTCAGCAGCCCCTGCTCGGGCCTGACACTCGCGTTGGGATCCAGGTCGTATTTGGGATCACCAATAGCCCCGAAAAGCACGGCGTCAGAATTCTTGCAAAGTTCTAGTGTCTCTTCTGGCAGGGGATCTTTGTATTTGTCCATGGCCGCCGCCCCTACCAGGGCCTCTGAGAAGTGGAATTCATGGCCAAAGGTATCCTCAACTGCCTGGAGGCATTTAACCGCCTGGGCGGTCACTTCGGGCCCTATCCCGTCACCTTTCAACAGGGCGATCTTAAGTTTCATGATCAGGCGATACTTTCAATATTGATGTCAGCCGTTTCGACGATCTCGTGAATGTCTTCGTCCAGGATCTCCTTTTTCCGGTCTGCGAATTGCAGGAAGAGTTCATAAACCGCATCGAGCTGTACCTTGGTCAGCTCATAGCCGATATTCTTGGCCCGGTAAGCCAGGGCAGCCCTGCCGCTTCTCGCCGTCAGGACGATAGAGGAATGGTCTACGCCTACATCGTTCGGATCGATGATCTCATAGGTCTCCCGTTTCTTGATCACCCCATCCTGATGGATACCCGAACTGTGCGCAAAAGCATTGGAGCCCACGATGGCCTTGTTGGGCTGTACGGGCATCCCCATTTTTTCAGAGACCATCTGACTGGTGCTGTAGAGTAATTTGCTATTGATCCCTGTATCGAGATTGAGGTAGGGGTGTTGCCTGAGGATCATGACGACTTCTTCCAGGGAAGTGTTTCCGGCGCGTTCTCCGATACCGTTTATCGTGCATTCTATTTGCCTGGCCCCATGGATGACGCCGGCTATGGAATTGGCCGTAGCCAGGCCGAGGTCATTGTGGCAGTGACAGGACAGGATGGCCTTGTCAATACCTCTGACGTTCTCCTTCAGGAATTTCATTTTGGCCCCGTATTCTTCAGGCAGGCAATATCCGGTAGTGTCCGGAATGTTCAGGACCGTAGCCCCTGCCTTGATCACCTCTTCACAGACGCGTGCCAGGTATTCATTGTCTGTTCTGCCGGCATCCTCAGCGTAGAATTCCACATCCTCTACAAAACTTTTAGCGTATTTTACGGCCTCTACCGCCCTTTCGAGTATCTGCTCTCTCGTGGAATTGAACTTGTACTTGATATGGGAGTCGGAGGTACCTATTCCCGTGTGGATCCTGGGCCTCTTCGCTGGTTTCAGGGCCTCTGCAGCCACTTCGATGTCTTTCTTCACGGAACGGGTCAGGCCACATACGGTGGCGTGCTTGACCACTTTCGCGATCTGCTCTACGGATTTGAAGTCGCCTGGACTTGAAATGGGAAAACCGGCCTCGATGATATCTACCCCGAGAGCGTCGAGCCTTTCCGCTATTACCAGCTTCTGTTTGGTATCCAGCTTGCAGCCGGGAACCTGTTCCCCATCCCGCAAAGTGGTATCAAAAATGTGTACTTTGTCTTTGCTCATTAGAATTACTTAATTTTACTCACCATAACGAATGTATTACAAGCTCGGGTAACCAAAGCCGTGGTCCTGAGTCATTTACAACGTTAATATACTTTTTATCATTGTTAAAAACCTGGTCTTCAGTAGTATAAGCATATCATTTTACGATGACAAATGTCAATAAGGACGCTTTATTTGTATTGGTGAAATCCCTTTCCAAATCGGAAAAACGGCAATTCAAGCTTTATGTCGGTAGGCTAGGGGTGAATGCGGATGCCAAGTTCTTGGCCCTCTTCAACCTGATGGACAAGATGAAACGGTATGATGAAAAGGTCATCCTTTCCAGCGGTATCGTCAAGAAAACTCAGCTCTCCAACCTCAAGGCGCATCTTTATAAACAGATCCTCGTCAGCCTTCGTTTGAATCCGGTAAACCAGAATATCAGGGTGCAGTTGAGGGAGCAACTCGATTTTGCCACTATCCTTTACCAAAAGGGCCTTTACAAACAAAGCTTGAAGATTTTGGACAAAGTGAAGACCACGGCCATCGAGAACGAAGAAAAAAATATTGCCTACGAGATCGTGGAACTGGAAAAGATCATCGAGACCCAGTACATCACCCGAAGTATCCCAGACAGGGCTGACGAGCTGGCCATTCAGGCCAAGACCCTGTCAGAGCAGAACGTGATGACCAGCAAATTGTCCAACCTCTCTCTTCAGCTTTACAGCATGATGCTCAAAGTGGGCTATGTCAGGAATGCCGAGGACCTGAAACGGGTAAAGTCGTATTTCGATGCACATTTACCGTCCTGTGATACCAACACCCTGGGATTTCGCGAGAAGCTCTGGCTGTATAAAGCCCACCTCTGGTATAGTTTTTTGATCCAGGACTTTCTTTCCTGCTATAAATATTCGAGTAAGTGGGTCGACCTATTTTACGAGAATGAGCAGATGATCCAACTCAACCCTGTCTTTTTTCTCAAGGGAAACCACTATCTGCTCGAGTCCCTCTTTTTTGTAAAATACGCCTCCCAGTTTGAGAAGGTTCTGGAAAACCTGGAAAAGACCGTAAGCCGCAAAGACTTTCCATCTAATGACAATATTGCATCCCTGAGCTTCCTGTATATCAACGCCAATAAACTGAACCTACATTTCTTAAAAGGTACTTTTGAAAAGGGACTGTATCTGGTCAGGATCATAGAATACGGGATCAACAAACACAAGGACAGGATAGACGAACATCACATCATGGTCTTTTATTACAAGATCGCATGTCTGTATTTTGGGGTTGGAGACAATAAAAACTGCATCGTCTACCTCAAGAAGATCATCAACAACAAAAACCTCAAAATGAGGGAAGACCTCATGTGCTTTGCCCGGGTTCTGAGCCTTGTGGCCCATTATGAAGCGGGCCTGGATTATCATTTGGAGGTACAGCTCAAAAGCACTTACAAGTTTTTGCTGAAGATGAACGACCTTCACCAGGTACAGAAGGAAATGATCAAATTTTTGAGAAACCTGGGAGGTATTTATCCCAACGAACTTCGTGGAGAATTCCAGAAATTATACGATCGACTGAAACCTCTGGAAGACCATCCTTATGAGAAACGCGCCTTCCTGTATCTCGATATCCTGTCCTGGCTGGAAAGCCATCTGGAGAATAAGCCCGTGGGCCAGGTCATACAGGAGAAGGCGGAAGCAGTTCTCCGCTAGGGAATTATTCACCCGCAGGCATTCCATAAGGGATCATCCGGAGTAGGGGCGATCAGTTGCAGCCACTCTTTTTTTACAGGATGTTCAAAACCCAGGCTCCTCGCGTGGAGGTGGATCCCACCGTCCGGGTTGCTCCGTTCAAAGCCGTATTTCAGGTCTCCTTTTATGGGGCATCCCAGGGCTGCCAACTGGGCCCTGATCTGGTGGTGCCTTCCGGTTTTCAGTTCGATCTCCAGCAGGGTGTACCGATCCAGTTTTTTTTTGATCGAATAATCCATCTCTGCCCTCTTGCTGTCCGCAACCTCCTTGTCATATGCGTAGGATTTGTTTTGCCTTGGATTCCGTTTTAGCCAGTGGACAAGCGTGCCTTGCTCTTTTTCAGGGGCTTTTCCAACTAATGCCCAATAGATCTTACGGGTTTCTTTACCTGCAAATAATTTGTTCATCCGGGTCAGGGCTTTTGAGGTCCTGGCAAAAACCACAACACCCGTGGTCGGTCGGTCGAGCCGATGTATGACACCCAGGAATACGGCACCCGGTTTGTCGTACTTCTTAGCGATATAGGCTTTTACGTGCTCACTCAGGGGCAGGTCGCCTGTTTTATCACCCTGCACGATATCACCCACCCTCTTGTTGACCGCGATAAGGTGGTTATCCTCGTAGATGACCTGCAGGTTGTCCGGGTGGGATATGATCTTTGTCTGAGACAAATTTTGAATATTGAGAAATTAAGGGGTGAAATGGAAATCAATATTGCTCCTCATCGCTGGGAAAGTCGAGAGATTTGACATCCTTTACGTAATTGGAGATCGCTGCACTCATCTCCTCGTACAGGTTCATGTACCTTCTGAGAAACCTCGGGTTGAACTCGTGCGTCATGCCCAACAGGTCGTGGATCACCAGGACCTGCCCGTCTGCGTGTCGGCCACCGCCAATGCCGATGGTCGGGATGGAAATACTTTCGGACACCTTTTTGGTCAGGGCGGCCGGGATCTTTTCCAGGACGATGGAAAAACACCCGATCTTTTCTAGCATTTTGGCATCTGCCATGAGTTTTTTCGCTTCCTCCTCTTCCTTGGCCCTTACGGTATAGGTGCCGAATTTATAGATGGACTGGGGTGTCAGGCCGAGGTGTCCCATTACCGGGATCCCCGCGTTGAGGATGCGTTTTACGGATTCCTTGATCTCCTCTCCTCCTTCCAGTTTCACTGCATGGGCTCCACTTTCCTTCATGATGCGGATGGCAGACCTGAGTGCCTCCTTGGGGTCGCTCTGGTAACTGCCGAAGGGTAGGTCTACCACCACTAATGCCCTTTTTACAGCACGGATCACCGAGGAGGCATGGTAGATCATCTGGTCAAGGGTAATGGGAAGGGTGGTCTCATGACCAGCCATAACATTGCTGGCAGAGTCGCCTACCAGGATGACATCGACATTGGCGGCATCCACGATCTTGGCCATGGAGTAGTCATAGGCAGTAAGCATGGAGATCTTTTCGCCCTGTTTTTTCATGTCCACCAGGGACTTTACCGTTACTCGTTTATACTCTTTCTTACCGACAGACATAATTTCGCATTTGCCCGATAAATGTAAGGAGAAAAGATCAAATCAGGATTAATATGTACCTTGTCTCCCTTAAGTCATCAAAGGAATACTCATGAAAAAACGGCTCTTTCTCCTCTTTGCCATCACCGCCCTCTCATCCCAGGCACAGCAGAACTCAGAAGGTTCTGTGGAAAAAGCTATCCGGGATTTTTTTACGGCTTTTCACGCACAGGATTCCGTAGCCCTACGGGAACGGGTGTCCCCGGCCATTCACATGCAGACCGTAGGCCGTTCCTCCAATGGTACGGACAGTGTGATCACGGTGCCTTTTGGCAACTTTCTCAAATCCATCGTGAGTATCCCGGATTCCGTCAGGTTTGAGGAACGGCTGCGCTCGATCAGTGTAAGAGAAGATGGAAACCTGGCCCAGGCCTGGACACCCTATGAGTTCTGGGTGGCTGGAAAGTTGAGTCATTGCGGCGTCAATGCATTTCAGTTGTTTAAGGACCGGGGCACATGGAAGATCCTTCACATCGTCGATACCCGCAGGAGGGACGGGTGCGAATGAATGGTTTGCCAGTCCAATAGCGACATTAATTACTCATTTTAAGGTACTTGCTCATTAACAGCCTCGATAAATGTGACATCCTGTCAGTTTCTTGGGGTTGGCACTATGTTTGACATTTCAGAGTACGAAAACAATTGAATCCATTAATATAAATAAGATAAGATGAGCAAAATTATTGGAATAGATTTGGGTACGACCAACTCCTGCGTTTCCGTGATGGAAGGGAATGAGCCGGTTGTGATACCAAATGCCGAAGGAAAGCGGACTACCCCTTCCGTCATCGCTTTTGTGGAAGGTGGAGAGATCAAGGTTGGTGACCCTGCCAAGAGACAGGCGGTGACAAACCCTAACAAGACCATTTATTCCATCAAACGGTTTATGGGGAATAAATATTCGGAATCCAAAAAGGAAGCAGACAGGGTCCCTTATAAAGTGGAGAAGGGAGACAATGACACGCCCAGGGTAAACATTGACGGACGACTTTACACCCCTCAGGAACTGTCCGCCATGATCCTGCAAAAAATGAAAAAAACGGCCGAAGACTACCTCGGTCAGACCGTAAGCAGGGCAGTGATCACCGTGCCTGCCTATTTTAACGACGCCCAGCGTCAGGCCACCAAGGAGGCCGGTGAGATCGCAGGGCTCAAGGTAGAGCGAATTATTAACGAGCCCACAGCAGCTTCCCTTGCCTATGGACTCGACAAGAAACACAAGGACCAGAAGATCGTGGTCTTCGATTTTGGAGGAGGAACGCACGACGTGTCCATCCTGGAACTGGGAGACGGTGTTTTTGAAGTTCTCTCTACAGATGGAGACACCCACCTGGGTGGAGACGATGTAGATCAGAAGATCATCGACTGGCTTGCGGAAGAGTTTAAGAAAGAAGAAGATATTGACCTCAGAAAGGACCCCATGGCCCTGCAGCGGTTGAGAGAAGCAGCTGAGAAAGCCAAGATCGAGCTTTCGAGTTCTACCCAGACCGAGATCAACCTGCCGTATGTGACAGCCACAGCCTCTGGCCCGAAACACCTCGTAAGGACCTTGGCGAGGGCAAAGTTTGAGCAGTTGATCGCTGACCTGGTCAAAAAGACCATCGCACCCTGTGAAACAGCATTGAAATCTGCCGGCTTGTCCAAAAGTGATATAGACGAGATCATCCTGGTTGGGGGATCAACAAGGATCCCTGCCGTACAGGAAGCCGTAGAGAAATTCTTGGGCCAGAAACCCTCCAAAGGGGTAAACCCCGATGAGGTAGTAGCCATTGGTGCGGCTATCCAGGGAGGAGTCCTGACCGGTGATGTCAAGGATGTTCTGCTGCTGGATGTCACGCCCCTGTCCCTTGGGATAGAGACCATGGGAGGAGTGATGACCAAGCTGATCGAAGCAAACACGACCATCCCTACCAAGAAGTCGCAGATTTTCTCAACGGCCGCTGACAATCAGCCTTCCGTAGAGATCCACGTACTTCAGGGAGAAAGACCCATGGCCGGTGATAACAAAACCATCGGAAGGTTCCACCTGGACGGGATCCCACCTGCGCCAAGGGGTACACCTCAGATCGAAGTGACCTTCGACATTGATGCTAACGGTATTATCAAGGTGTCCGCCACAGATAAGGCCACCAATAAGACCCAGGACATCAGGATCGAAGCCTCCTCCGGACTTACCGAGGAAGAGATCGAAAAGATGAAAGCCGAAGCTGAGGCGAATGCCGAAGCCGATAAAAAGGCCAAGGAGACGGCTGACAAGCTCAACGAAGCAGATGCCATGATCTTCCAGACCGAGAAGCAGCTAGGGGAGTTTGGCGACAAACTGTCCGACGATAAGAAGAAACCTATCGAGGCAGCCCTCGAAGAGCTGAAAAAGGCTTATGAGACCAAGGATGTCGATCAGGTGACTCCGGCTCTGGACAAGATCAACGAGGCATGGAAAGTGGCTTCAGAGGAAATGTACACAGCCCAGGCAGCTGCCCAGGAAGGCGGACCATCTGCCAACGGCGAACAAGCCTCCTCAGACAGTGCCAAGGAAGGTGATAACGTAGAAGATGTTGATTTTGAGGAAGTCAAGTAATTAGTAATATTACTTACAAAAAGGCCCGAAATACTTCGGGCCTTTTTTTATAACATATCATAGCTGAGTTGGAAGGCGTAACTCTTCATGCCACTTGTAAGGGGGGAATTGAATAAGTTCCTATCTGTCAATGTGTACACTTCGAAACTAATTTTCTTATATTTCATTCCACATCCGATCGATAAACTTCCTGGGAGTCTTTTAAAATCTCCACGCCTGGTTCTTTCTTCATCTGTACTAGTATCAAAGTCACTTGCAGGTTGTTTGATTATTTCCGGATGAACCAAAATCTCATCAGCTAAAGTGAGATCTAGATTTCCTTTTCCAGAGAGGTAGATACTCCAATGATTATCGAGGAAGAAATAATAATTTAGTCCCAAAGTATTACGGAGAAAAGAATAATTGACATCTATTGGGATTGGATTATCAAAATCTCTCTCTGGATATTTAATTATCAAAGCATTGGACTTGTAGGGAGTGTGATAACTTGTTTCAAGAGATAGAGCGATTTTCCTTGAGGGTGTGTAAAGTCTAAATCCTACACCGATAAAAACAGAATTTTCATCCTTGTAACTCGCTACATTTAAATCAGGATTAAAACCTGTAGAAACAGCGGTTAGCTTTGAGCTTGAATATCCCGTAAGCAAGAAAATTTGATAAGAGGAATTATCTTCAGAGCTAATAAATTTGACCGTTTTTTCAGCCGTACACTGATGATTTTTTAAGAAATAGTCGGTGAGTTCATCTTCTTTATAAACAGGTATTTCTTCCTTAGGGTCATTCTGGTGGCAGCTTATTTCTTCTCGTAATTGCAATATATAGGAAGTGTTTTCTTTTTCCTTGGATACGATACCTCTGTTGGGAGAATCAATCAATTTATATCTTTTATATAGCAAGGGTTTTATAGGATTTCCAGGCAATTTGTAGAAAAATCTTTCATAGTATTTGGTCTTCAGTTTATATAAGTTTTTTCCTCCTTCAATAACCACCTCTAAGGCTACAAGGCTTTCCTTTAAGTCCAGATCACGAGTCACTGACAAATTCGTTCGATCATTGGATGGATCGAATTTAACCTTTGCCATTACAAACTTAATTTCGTAGTCGATTCCGAATTCGATAATAGCGGAGACGGGAATTCTATCGAAAGCATTTTTTCCTTGTGCTTTAAATAATACATAAGAGGGTGAATACGTCCAGACAGCCTTCTTAAAAAACCCATTGACTTTGGTAGAATCGTGATTGATTATATAACCCTTCCGAAAATTAGTTTGCCCATAATTCGAATAGCAAAAAAAGGAGAAGGATAGTAATAGAAACGTTTTTTTTAAAAGAAGGGGATTTTGATTTAATTTATGAATCATGAGGTAAAACAATAAGTAAATAATAAGGCATTAAAGATAGTATTACTTGAGCTTTATCTAATATCACCAGTTGTTTTAGTATGGTTTTCGGCATGTATTTTGTTTTTACATCCGGAAAGAAGGTGTAATTTTGATCTGATGATAAACCTCTACCCCGTTAAATCATTACTTTCCGGAACACTGGTACTCCTGCTGACACTTAGTTTCTTTATGGGTAGGGCGCAGGAGCCCAAAGTCTTTACCTGGACTGATTTCGACCTTTTGGGAAAAGTAAAACGCTGTCTGGTGATCACCGATTACGGTAAGGAGGCCTTTGATTTCAATAAGGAGGGAATGCTGACCAAGATCACCACCGTGTACAGCGAGTCCGATTACGATATTACCTATTACCGTTACACCAACGGGTTACTCTCGGAAAAAAGACTGGAGA
Source organism: uncultured Muriicola sp. (assembly GCA_965364605.1). GTDB lineage: Bacteria > Bacteroidota > Bacteroidia > Flavobacteriales > Flavobacteriaceae > Muriicola. Next base: position 9,395 of record CBDTYM010000008.1, on the reverse strand, counting down.
ATTACCGGGAAGACCGCCTGGACAGGCAAACATCCCTGGCACATCTGTATACCCAGGACACGGTAGTGAAGAAGGTAGTCAGGGAACAGGTCTATTCCTATCAAAAGGAATTCCTGGACCAATTCGAATACACATATGATGAAAAAGGAAACCTCATCGCTGTGGTCCGCACCTCTAATGAGGGTATAGATGATACGCGCATCTCTCTTGATACACTTAAGGGGGAGGTCACTAAGACGATTGAAGTCAACGGGATCGTCGACCGAAGTGTGAGGACCGCCCAAATCAAGGAAAAAGGTCGGGTACTCGAGGTAGAACTGACTAAGGTCTTCCTAAAGGGAGACCCCTACAGGGCCGTTGAGGTCTTTAAGGACACCACAGGACGGAAATTACGGGAGAATGAATACGCCTATGATTCAGAAAAAGCCTCCTTTGTCAGATCTTCCGAGACCTTTTTCGAATATGGAGAACACGGGTTTTTGGAATCCAGGCGCCGGAAGGAAGGAAAAAGTGAAAGTAAACAGGAATTTATCTACCAGTTTGACGCCCATGATCCCCCGAACTGGATCAAGGAGATCATCACGCCGGGCAACGAATACACCACCCGAAGGATTACTTATTTCGAGGATGAGCCCACGGGAGAGACAGGGGAACCTGAAAAAGGAAATTAAGGCTGCTCTTTAGAACATTCCAGCATGGCGAAGAGGGCTTTGTTGTGCAGGGCAACAACCTGGGACATATAAAAAGACCTGATAGAGGCCAGGGTCTCCACCCTGAGTTCCTCCTCGCTTTTTCCCTTAGGGACTTTGAGGGCCTGCAATGCACGGTCGCATTTTAGGACGGCAGCCAGTTCCCTGATGGAATTTTCGAGGACCCTGATTTTTTCCTCTGCTGTTTCCTTCAATTCCATTTTTGCTTTCCATTCTTCTTCTGCCGAAGTATTGGTTGCGAGGATCTCCATGTCTTCTGCCGATACCATGTCATTTTGAGAGGGATCGGGAAGGGGTTCGGCTTCCTGCCCAAGGGTACACATATCAAGGCTGGTCAGCAATTCCCCTGCATTCTGCAGGGCCTTTTTGGTGTAGAAACGGGCATCGTCCCACTTTTCCTGACTCAGGGCTGTGTTGAGGTTTTCGATTCCGTCGAGGATCGGATCCATCGCCCCGGAGCATCCGCAGCTTTCATTCTGACTTTTGGCCTTTTCGAAGGCCTGAAGGGCTCTTTCGGCGTAGTATTGCTGATGGTCGAAGTTATTCGCCCCCATGGATCTTTTTGCATGAGAAAGGCTGTAGCCTGCTGAGGCGTAGGCATTGGTACAATTGGCAAATCCAAAGGCTGAAGACAAAAGGACAATGGCAGTTACGATAAGAGCTTTCATATTGAAACGAATGTGAAGGGGATCTGATAGGTATTCATTGGTTGCATGGATTCATACAACGAGCGGAAATTCGGAAAATTGCCCTACGGGACCTTAAAATAAGGGCTAGTGGATCAGGTGGGAAATCCCTTTCCTGGCCCTTTGCCATTCTTCTGTAAACAGGCCGTAACAGCAGGTATTCCTCTTGAAGCCATCTGGGAGGTATACGTCTTTGCGAAGGACCCCCTCCAGCAGGGCCCCGAGCTTTTCCACTGCTTTGCGTGACCGTGTATTTCGTTCGTCTATCCGGAACTCCACCTTTTCAGCGCCGAGATCCGCGAATGCAAAATCGATCATCAATATCTTTACGGCGGTGTTGAGCCCCGTCCCCTGAAATTCCCTGCCGATCCAGGTAGATCCGATATGGACTAGCTTGTTGACCCTGTCCATATTCATAAACCGGGTCGTTCCGGCCACAATGCCGTTGGCTTTGTCCCGTATCAAAAAGGGGAGGCAGGATCCTGCCTCCCTGAGGACCATTGCCTTTTGTATGTATGCAGACAGTTTAGCTTCTGAATCGATTTCCGAAGGAGAATAGCGTGTTAAACCGGGTTGGGCAGCAATAGGTAAGAGTTCCGGGAGATGGTCAAGGGAAAGGGGCGTCAACAAGGCGCGATCATTCTCAAGGATGATATCTCCCGGTCTCATGGGAGACGGTTGATGATTTCCTTCCGGACCTCGTGTTTGCCTTCAAAAACCTCTACCAGGGCTTTGTCCCCGAAAAGACGTTCAATTAGCTCTTGTTGTTTCTCCCAGCGATCTGGGGTAATGTATTCATCACGGTTGCCTACGATGATCCTGATCTGGGTATTCTCGGCGATATGGGCCACATCTTCGGGTGTTAGTTCTTCCGGTATGCCCCCGGCATATAGGATAAGATGGTCACAGGAAATACCCCGCCGCGCCACCCATCGCATGGCGATGGAGACCCCCTGGGAATACCCGAATATCACCAGTTTCGGATCTTTGGGAATAGAGAGATCGGCCATGAGTGCGTCCAGGTAGGAAAGTATATTTTCCATACCCATTTGCGTGTTGTCTTTGGTCAGCCAGCTGGCTCCTACATGTTTGAATTGGTTGTTGAGGTAGTATTTAGAGGGTGCCTGAGGGGCGATGAGGTAGTGTGCTTCGGGAGCGAGTTCATCAAAGTACTTCAGAAAGTACCGGCTCAGATAGCCCATACCGTGGAAAACGATCCAGATATGGGTAGTTTCAGGACCCAGTTCGTTCATCACCGTATAGGTATTTCGGGATGAGTATATAATTTCTTTTTCTTTCAAGGGTAAAACGGGTTTAGGGAGGAGCCAGTTCTTGTCGAATGCTTAATTTTGTCAAAAATACGGAAATGAGCGACTACAAAGCGAAAATCCTGAAGGTGTGTAATGACATTCGGAAGAACACCCTGATGGAAACCCTGGAGATAGAATATACAGATGTAGGGGAGAATTTTCTCATCGCGAGAATGCCGGTGAGCCCCAGGGTACATCAGCCGGATGGCGTATTACACGGAGGGGCTACGGTGGCCCTTGCCGAGAGTGTGGGAAGCGCGGCTTCCTATGTTTTCCTGGACGGTTCTTCCTTTTTCGTCCGTGGTATCGAGATCGCAGCGAACCACGTTCGCAGTATCAAGGAAGGTTGGGTCTACGCCAAGGCCAGTATCGTCCACAAGGGGAGGACCACCCAGCTCTGGGAAATTCGCATCACTGATGAAGAGGACCGCCTGGTATCACTTTGCAAACTCACAACCATTGCCCTCCCGAGAAAATAAATCCTTTCAACTCCTGTTGAACGAGGTGGCCGACCACTATGCGGAGCAAAAACCATTTGTTTTGTTCAAATACCCGGAGGAAAACCGGATAAAAGCTATTTATCAAAAGGATGATGAACTCCTGACCTCACCGAATCTCGATGTCCCAGGCTTTGTATTCGGCCCATTTGGAGGAGATTTGCCAGTGGTGGTTTTGCGGGCAGACCTCATTTCTTATGCCCAGCAACCACCTGCAGTGCCACCTGGAGGCAATGCAATATTACCTGCAGCCTATGACAAGGAAAAGGGGGAATACAAAAGAAAGGTTTCTCTGGCAGTGGATACGATTCGGGCTGGGAGATTCAGAAAAGTGGTCCTTTCGAGACAGATACAGGTGGCGACCTCGAAAACCCCTCTAGCTGTTTTCCGCGATTTGGTGAGCCACTATCCCAATGCTTTCTGCTATTGCTGGTACCATCCTAAAATAGGGTGTTGGGTGGGTGCCACTCCGGAGACCTTGCTGCAGTTTTCGGGCAGGCAGTTCAAAACGCATTCCCTGGCAGGTACGGTAAAAAAAGAAGGGAATCTCAACCCTCACTGGGGTCAAAAGGAAAAAGAAGAACAGCAGATCGTGACAGACTATATCCTGGGAGTCCTGGCCACAGAGGGAATCGAAGCTCAGGCTTCCCCTGTGGAAAACGTGGCAGCCGGATCTCTATGGCATTTGAAGACGACTATTTCGGGAACCTTGGCCCCGGGGCAGGTCGCTTCCCTGGTTAGGGCGCTGCATCCAACCCCGGCTGTATGCGGTATTCCCCTTGAGGAGGCCAGCAAGTTCTTACGAGAGCACGAGGGATATAAAAGAAAGTACTACACCGGTTTCCTGGGTGAGTTGAAAGGTAGTGGAGGAGAAACCCGGATTTTTGTCAATCTCAGGTGTGCAGAAATATCGGGTTCTTCTGCTGTTATTTACGTTGGGGGAGGGATCACTGCCGATTCCGATCCCGAGCAGGAATGGGAAGAGACCCTAGCAAAGAGTGCGACCGTGTTAAGGGTCCTCTAAATTATCCCTCAGGATTGGGAAAGCAGGAGGCTGCATCGTATTTTTGCAGGCCTATGCGATATCCGAGTATTCCGTCCGCACAACTTCTGGTTCAATACTGCAAAGCTGTAGGGGTTTCACAGGTCGTGATCTCCCCCGGATCCAGAAATGCCCCTTTGATCCTGGGCTTTACGGAAGACCCTTTTTTCAGTTGTTTCAGTATTGTGGACGAGCGGTCGGCTGCTTTTTTTGCCATAGGAATGGCCCAGCAGATCCGTAAACCCGTGGCTGTACTTTGCACCTCGGGCAGTGCTTTGCTCAATTACTATCCGGCCGTTGCAGAAGCCTTTTACAGCGATCTGCCCCTTCTGGTCATCTCTGCAGACAGGCCACCTTACAAGATCGATATAGGTGATGGACAGACCATCCGTCAGGATCGGGTGTTCGACAGGCATATCGCTTATTCGGCCAACCTCAAACTGGACGTCAGTCACGCGACCAGTACCGTACTCCGTTTCGACCCCGGGGCGATTCCCATGGGGCAAACCAAGGGAACTATCCAGGAGGAGGTTTTCCAATTTAATCAGCAGGAGATCGGTCGCGCCGTGGAAATTCTCTTCCGGAAGTCACAACCGGTCCACATAAACATTCCCTTCGAAGAACCCTTGTATGACACGCTTCCCGAACCTTCCGTATCATTGACAGAGCCGCTGATCCCGCAAAAGCGGGAGGAGGGACCGGGCGACCTGACTGCTTTTTTTAAGTCATGGAACGAGGCTTCCCGCAAGTTGGTGCTTGTCGGTGTGATGGCAGCAGGGGAGATGGAACAGCGTTGGCTGGATGAACTTGCCAGGGATCCTTCCGTCCTGATCCTAACCGAAACGACCTCCAACCTCAACCACCCAAACCTCATTCCGAGTATTGACAGCATCGTCGCCCCCATCGAAAAATCCGAAGATCGGGAAGAGAAGTTCCGGGCCCTGCATCCTGAGATCCTCCTGACCTTTGGAGGACTGGTCGTGTCCAAAAAGATCAAGGCCTTTTTAAGGGACTACAAACCGCAACACCATTGGCACATACACCAGCATAAGGCATATGACACTTTTTATGCCCTAACCCATCACTTCAAAACGACTCCTAACCAATTTCTGGAGGCTTTCATGCCCGGAGTGATCAAAAAGGAGAGTTCCTATCAAAAGGAATGGCTTGAGGTCAGGGACCGCTATGTGACAAAGAGAAAGGAGTACGTGGATCAGATCCCATTCACTGATATGTGGGCCTTTGACAAGATCCTTAGCGGGCTTCCCAAAGGGGTGATGGTTCAGTTGGCCAACAGTTCCACTGTGAGGTACGCCCAGTTATTTGATATGGGACAGCACCAGGCGGTCTACTGCAACAGGGGAACCAGCGGCATAGACGGCAGCACTTCCACGGCAGTGGGAGCTGCCGTATACTTTGAGAAACCTACCGTACTGATCACGGGCGATCTGAGTTTCTTTTACGACATCAATGGCCTGTGGAACCAGTACCTGCGACCTGACTTCAGGATTGTATTGATCAATAATGGGGGAGGGGGTATATTCAGGATACTGCCCGGAAAAGAGGATTCCCCCAATTTCAAGACCTATTTTGAAACGGCCCATGACCTCAGTGCCAGGGCCGTGTGCCAGTTGCACGGTCTGGATTACAGGGAGGCAAATGAAAAAGAGGAACTATCACAGGCCCTGTCTGACTTTTATGAGCCATCTTCCCGCCCCAGGCTTTTAGAAGTAAAGACGCCCGCAGACCTCAACGATCGTATTTTGCTCTCCTATTTCGATTTTCTGTCTTAACTTGAGCGAGGAACACTGACAATTTGATCTAATGGGAAATAAACGAGAGGAGTGGATCGGCAAATACGCAGATGCCCTCCGCGAAAAATTTGGAGAAGAACCGAATATGGATCTTTTGAGGCAGGTTACCATTGGCCTGGGACCTTCCATTTACAACAGGGATTCGGCTAATGTATCCTCCTCAGACGAGAAGGAACTCGAGAGGGTAAAGCAGAACTTTCTGATAAGGAAACTGGGTCTGGCAGACTCTGATGAGCTCGATTTAGCAATCGGGCAGATCCTGGAAAAGTACGGGGCTTCGGAAAGGACCAAGTACCGGGCAGTGGTCTATTACCTGCTGACTAAGAAGTTTGGGAAAGAGGGGGTTTACCTTCAAAACTAAATATTTCAAACCAGAAGTTATTTTACACAAAAACAATAGATTAGATCACATACTATTAACAGATGATTGAACTTGGTAATTACAACAAACTGACCATTTTGAGAAGTACGAGTGTAGGGCTCTTCCTTGGGGATGAGGATGTGGACGATCTTTTGTTACCGACAAAATATGTCCCGGAGGATTTTGAGGTAGGGCAGCAGTTAGAAGTATTCTGTTACCTCGATCATGAGGAACGCCCTATCGCGACCACCGTCAGGCCTCACATAAAGCGAAATGGCTTCGCCTATTTACGGGTCGCAGAGGTCAATGAGGTTGGAGCCTTTGTGGATTGGGGGTTAGAGAAGAACCTGCTGGTGCCTTACAGAGAGCAATCCCATAATTTAAAAGCCGGCGACTGGGATGTTTTCTATTGTTACCTGGACGAGAAATCCTTCCGTCTCGTGGGATCTACCCGCCTCTCCAAATTCCTGGATAACGATTCGATGGACCTGGAAGTGAATGATGAAGTTTCCCTTCTGGTCTACAGGCGTTCAGAGTTGGGGTGGGATGCTGTAGTGAACGACCGCCACAGGGGACTTATCTTTCACAGTGATGTTTTCCGGGACCTGTCTGTGGGGGATACCCTCAAGGGATATGTAAAGCAGGTACGCGCAGACAAAAAACTCGACATCGCTTTGCAGCCCATAGGGCTAAAAGCCCTGGAACCGGCGGCCGAGGCCATTTACAAAAGACTGCGGGAGGAAGGAGGCTTCCTGAAAATATCAGATTCTTCTTCTCCTGAGGAGATTAGGGATTGGTTTGCCATGAGCAAGAAAACCTTTAAAAAGGCGGTAGGTACACTTTACAAGGCAAAAAAGATCAACCTTACACCAGAGGGTATCCAAATGATTGAATAGAGGAGCCAGTGATGGTTCTCGGTCGACTTAGGGCGTCTCGTATAAATCACTGCATTCAATTCTCCAATTCAGCCCGATTATTTTTTTGATTGTTAGCTTTTTGGTTATCTTTAGCATCCATTTTTGAAATCCTGAATTTATGCCATTTATTGAAGAAAGCGACCTGCTCGAACTGCACAAGGACATAGATAAGGCCCAGATCATCAACGAACGACTACTGGACCAGATCAAATACAAGAACAAGGAACTCAAAAGGAGTAAGATACAGCGAAATATCTTTGCGGGGGTTACCGTACTCTTTCTGATTGCAGGACTTGCCGTGACCGCTTTTACAGCTGGATGGAACACCTCAAATATCAGAGCCCAGGAAACCAGCTTCTCGGTTCCACTGGACAGCCTCGATAGTTTTAAGGCCAGGATCGACAACCTCAAAAAGGAGAACGAAGAGCTCAGTCTGGTCAAGGAATTCTACCTGGCCAAGAATTTCCTGGAAAAGGAAACCATCTATTCGGTTCAGATCAAGTCCTTTGTGGATAACAACCTCACCCTTTCATCAAAGTCGCTTAACAATACCCTTTTTGTAAAGACCAATCCTTTTTACTCTTATTCTCTCGGTAATTTTGAGACTCTGGAGGAGGCCCAGAAGTTCAGGAAGCAGTTAGTTACCCTCGGCTTTGAGGATGCTTTTGTCGCTTCCTATAAGGAGGGAAAAAGACTTAAGATAGAACCCGCCAATTAACGCATTTGAAAGTCAAGGCCTGGATAAGCGCGATACGCCCGCGGACTTTGCCCTTATCTGTTTCCGGCATCCTCGTTGGCGCTGGAATGGCTGCAATCTACGGACAGTCAGACCGCCTGATATTCATCCTCGCCTTGCTGAGTACTTTAGGACTACAGATCCTTTCGAACCTGGCCAATGACTATGGGGACGGGGTCAAAGGCACCGATAACGAAGAGCGAATCGGGCCTCTGCGGGCCATGCAAAGCGGTGTCCTAAAGGCCAGGGATCTCAAAACCGGTATCCTGCTTACTGTGGTGATCACCCTGACGCTGATAGGGTTTTTATTGTATGCCTCATTTGACGGATATCCCGAATATTTCCTTCTATTTACTGCACTGGGAGCCTTTGCCGTATGGGCGGCCATACGTTACACCGTAGGGGACTCCGCTTACGGCTACAAGGGATTGGGAGACCTTTTTGTCTTTGGTTTTTTCGGCTTGTTGGCCGTTCTGGGGACCTTGTTCCTCTTCACAAAGAACATCAGGGGCCTTGACGTTCTCCCCGCGGTGGCAGTCGGGCTTCTCAGCACAGCCGTCCTGAACCTGAACAACATGAGGGATTTTTCCTCCGATAAAAACGCGGGTAAGAATACCCTAGTCGTTAAGATGGGTCTGGCCAAAGCCAAGGTATACCACTTCCTGCTCCTCTTCATCTCACTGCTTTGTATGTTCGTCTTCCTGGTTTATTCCGGGGGTACCCTTTATCGATTCATCTGCTTGTTGGCATTTATTCCCCTCGCTTTGCACGCAGTCAAGGTGTATCATATCCGAGAGCCCGGGGAATTCGATCCGGAACTCAAAAAAGTGGCTCTGAGCACCTTTTTTCTGGCGGTATTCTTTTATCTCGGGTTTAATATTTTTTTGTAATTTTGAGAGCAGTAGACCTATAAATCCCTGTCATTTTGGAACAACCTATCAAGATCCTTATTGTAGAAGATAACGTGATCATAGCCGACGATATGCAGTCTATGCTGGAAGAAATAGGCTATGAGATCGTAGACAATGTCATCGTTTATGAGCAAGCCGAGGAGGTCCTGAAAAACAACCATGTAGACCTGGTACTCATCGACATTATCCTAGCCTCTGATAAGACGGGGATCGACCTCGGAAAACACATACGAGAGAATTACAACATCCCATTTATTTTTGTCACTTCCAACTCAGACAGGGCTACAGTGGAGAATGCCAAAACGGTTAAGCCAAACGGGTATCTGGTAAAGCCCTTTGAGCAGCAAGATCTGTATACCTCTATCGAAATCGCCCTTTCCAATTACGATTACAGCGAGAAAAAAGGAGACT
>CBDTYM010000007.1:0-44323 GCA_965364605.1 uncultured Muriicola sp. | reverse complement strand
TTTTGTCCCCTGGTCTTTTGGAGAATGCCGAATTCAATTACGAGGTTTTGCAAAATGAAGATGGGGGAACATCCGACTTTAGTATTTTTAATGTAAGCGGAAATAGCCCCCAAACTGATTTTGCTCCTACCTTTTACAAGGATCAACTATTGTTTACAAGTTCCAGGAGTCAGCCCGGAAAAAAGGAATATGCTCCAACCGGAGAGTCGTATTTGGATATATTCCTCTCGACTATTTTGGATGGAGTGGAAATATCTGCGCCAAGACCATTTGATGGAATACAGAATTCTCAATATCATCAGGGCACGCCCTATTATTCGGATACCCTGGACGTCTTGTTTTATGTCAGGACAAACGAGCAGGCCGGGGAACTGGTTTTCGACGAAAATGGAAAAAACACTTTGGCACTGGGATCTTCAGACGGAAGCGGGAATTTTAGGTTTCTCCTGAAAGACCTGAGCACCTCATTTTATTATCCATTTTACGAAGCTGAAACGGGTAAACTCTATTTTGCCGCGAATTTCGAGGATGGCTACGGAGGAACGGACCTCTACTTTGTCTACACCAACAACGGCCTGATCATGTCGTCCCCGGTAAACCTGGGCCCGCGTATCAATACCCCGGGAAATGAAATTGCTCCCTATATCTTTGAAGGCAGCCTGTATTTCGCATCCGATGTATTCTACGGACTGGGAGGTATGGATACCTATAAATCCGATATCCTCGAGGAGAATGTGTACAGCATACCTGTTAACCTGGGGAGGGGACTCAATTCGGAAAAAGATGACTTTGGTTTTATCATACGGAATTACGGGGAGAACAGTCTGATTGGGTATTTTGCTTCCAACCGATCCGGAGGAAAGGGCAGTGATGATCTTTACGGATTCATTATCAAAGACAAGCCGGGTATCAAAACCTTCACTCTTAATGGTAGTGTTGTGAACCTCAGTACTAAAGATCCTATTCCTGACGCAGAGATCCGCTTGCTCGACAAGGAGGGAGAGATGATCAAAGAAGGAAAAACCGATGATAAAGGCAATTTCAGGATAGAAGTCCCATGGCAGGAAACTATCACGGTAGAAGCTACCAAGGACAGACACTCCATTTTCTCAGATACCTATGCGGAGGAGGCGCTGGAAGAAGTGCAAAATACACCCTTCAATATGGGTATAGTCAGTATCGATGACCTGGTCGAGGAAACAGAGGATCAGACCGTGCTAAAGCTCAACAAATTCTATTTTGAAAAAGGGAGAAGTACCGTGACCCCGGAGATCGCTGCTGAACTGGACAAGGTGGTAGACGCCGTCTCCCGCTTTCCGCAACTACAACTTCGCATCGAGTCCCATACGGATAGCAGGGGAGGGTCTGCGACCAATTTCAGGATCTCCCAGAGTCGGGCCGATGCGATCAAGAACTACCTGGAAAGCAATGGGGTGTCTTCTTCGAACATCCTCTATTCTATAGGCTACGGGGAGGATAAATTGTTGAATGATTGCACGGACGGGGTCTTTTGCCTGGATACCTTCCATAAGAAGAACGAAAGGCAGCTCATCGTGGTCCTCAATTACGACCTCCTGTTCTAAAACAGGACGATCCAGCAGTAATACAACGCAAAAAGTGACAGGAACGCGATCCCTGCGTAGGTGAGGTATTGCAATCCTCTGCTCGGTTGAAAGGCCTTAGGCAGATCCCCGCCCATCACATTTTTCAAATTCATGTACCCCACAATAGGCGCCATGACAAAAGAGATAAAAGTAGCCAGAGCAACCAGTGTTCCCATATTGGCACCAAAGGCGGTTAGGACCAGGTAATTGACCATGGCCAGTCCTATGATCCCCATCGCAAAGTATCTCCTTCCTGAATAATCCTTGTGCTCGGGGGTAAGGTGTTTGATGATATCCAGGCTTACCCGGGCGATAGCATCGTGAGCAGTCATACAGGTGCTGAACATGGTTGCAAAGGCAGAGACGGCAATAAAAATATAGGCCCACTTCCCGATATGTGTCGTAAAGAGCTGCACCACCTGGTCAGCAAAGGTGACCGCATTGTCACTCAGTAGCGTTTCTGTGCCATATAGGGTCATCCATCCTATGACCAGAAAAAAGATGGCCAGAAGAGCAGTCATGAGGTAACCCGAATTGAATTCCTGCAGGGCTTCGTCAAGGGGAAGGCTGCGTTTGCTCACTTTCTGCTTCTCCAGGGTCCAGAGGCTGATCCAGCTGCTGGCCTCCACGGCAGTGGGCATCCAGCCGACAAGTCCGATCAAAAACAGGATCCCGACCTCGTCGAAGACAGGAATGGGTTTAAAATCGGGGACGGGCTCTACCTGCCCTTTGAAAATCACCAGGACCGTGGTGACGAGCAGGGCAATAAAAAGAATCGTGACCACGAATTTCAGAGATAGTTCCAGAAAGCGGTACCTCCCGATGATCAGGACGGCAGAAATGAATATAAAAAGGCCAAGGGCGACCGTGCTGACCGACAGGTCACCGACCTTGAACAGGTTGATCAGCAACCCTGCCGTTACCACATAGAGGGCTGCCAGTATGGTAAACGTGGTCACCAGAGTGATAAAGGCATACAGCCACAGGTATCCTTTACCCCTGTTGCGATAGCCTTGTATCAGGGAGGTATTGGTCACCGTCGTATACCGGATTCCGTATTCAAAAAATGGGTATTTCAACAGGTTGGCCAGGATGATAGGAATGACCATCACCCATCCGTACTGGGCACCAGCTTTTGTGGATAGTACCAGGTGGGAAGTGCCTATGGCCATACTGGCAAAGAGCAATCCCGGTCCCAGATTTTTGATCAGTGTCTTTACGCTAGGCATAGATGGTGTGCTTGACTAAAGTAGGATATTTTGCGCAAATCTCGAATCGGTTTGATCACGAAGCTTCCCTGGAAAGTGGCTGGGTATTCAGTAAAAGGTCTACGAAGACCTTGACCCTGGCGAAGTATTCCCTTATCTGCACTTTCATCCCTTGTGACCCCTCCAGGTCTGTGGCATTAAAGCCGATGGCGTACATCCCTTTGCGTGAGGCCAGGTAGATCGCTCTTTCGTTTTGAAATTCTTGGGAGATCACCGTCACGCTGTCCAGGCCAAAAACCTCCTTGGCCCTTACCATGGAATCCAGGGTGCGGAAACCCGACGGATCCAGCATGATGCTGTCTTCAGGGATGCCACCTGCAACCAGGTCTTTCTTGAAGGTGTCAGGTTCGTTGTAGTATTTTGTGGCGTTGTCTCCGCTGACCAGCACCCGGTCTATTTTACCGGCCTTGTAAAGGGCTAAAGTAGCCTGGATGCGGTGGGTGTAATAAGGGTTGTCACCACCTGCGATCAACCTGCTGGATGTCCCTAAAACCAAACCTGTCCTGATCTTTGGAATTGCAGTTACGCTGTAAAAAGTCTTTCCTTCTGCGCCTTTATTTATGACCGCGTCACTGATCAGTATGGTAGCCAGGAGAAGTACAAAGAGGAATAATATCAAGGCTCGAAAGCGTTTCTTCATAGGGAAGCCATCAGGCGCATAAAGGTAAGGAAATGCCCGAAACGGACACTGTAGAATTAGCATCGTAGGAGAAACGATGCTCTTTTTTTATATTTTGCTGTTTTTCAAACAGATAGTTCTCCTCTTATCTCATCTATAAAGTTTCCCCTCAGCACTTCTTTTTGCAAAACGTCGAGATCACTCCTGAGAATATCCCTCAGGCCTATGGGGTTTTCCGGATCTGATTTAAGGAATTCGGAATATAGTGAAATTGCCAAATCCGCATTTTTTTCCAGTAACACACAATGGGCCTGATTACAAAGGAGAACGTTCAGATCGGGCTCCAGTTGCAGTCCCTTTTCTATATGCGTCCTGGCCTCTTTGACCTTATCCAGCCTCAGGAGGAGCCAGGCCATATCGTTATGGGCCAGGGCGAGATTCTGCCTGAGTTCTTTATTTTCTCTGTACACTGCGTATTTCTGGTCGATCAGAGTCGTCAATTCTTTCTGGAAAATCAGTTTTTCAGCCGGATCTCTGGTACCGTGCATTTCATCCCTTAGAGAATCCGATGCAGACTTGACGTATTGCAAGGTGAGTTCTTCCAGGTCTATCTCTCCAAAATACTCCAGGTGGGATGCACAGTCTGCCCGCATATTTTTCAGGACCAATCGATCGTCCTCGAGGCTGTCCAGCAGATCTCTTACCTCCTGTAAAAGCTGCAAACCTTTATCCTTATTCGACGTGTCCAGGGTAGACTCGAGGTAGATTCTGTAGAGTTCCACCAGGTTCAGTGCAGTAGCACATACATCAGGGGCAAACAGGTCGGGTTGGCCGGCTGCGATCTTTCTCCTGAGGGCGAGGGCCTCTGCAAAAAAGTGTTCTGCCCTCTTCAGGTTGCGGTCTTCAAAATAAAACAACCCCTGATTGTGGAGGGAGGTGGCCAGGTAATGCGTATACTGATCGGGGTGGGTGTCGGCCAGGGAGTGATACCGGTCTATACTCTCCTGCATAAATTCAATTGCCTTTTGCATCTCCTTCATTTCAGAATAGGCAATAGCCAGACTGCTCAACGTCGAGGCTTCATATGGCAGAAATACCTCGGCATGTGTATCTATAAGTTCCCTGTACAAGTGTAAGGATTTTTCATAGGCATCTATGGCTTTGTGCCTGTCCTCGAGGGAATTATAGGTGACCCCCAGATTGTTGTACAACGCCGCACGTACGGCACGGTTCTGAAAATCATCTGAGCCGGTCATGGAATCGTAGGTCGAAAGCGCCTTGGTATACTGCAACTTGGCATCGTGTAAGTTGAACTCCTCCGTATAGATGAGTCCCAACTGATAATGCGCCCTGGCACGGAGTTCTGCCAGGTCAGAAGCATTGTCATAGATCCTGATAGCCTCTTTAAAATGTGTTTTGGCCTGCTTTATCTCTTCTTTCTGAAGGTGGGCCTCCGCGAGCGCAAAATGGGTGTTTGCCAAATGAGCCCTGTAAGCATTCTGTTCATCAGCAGAAAGTATTTTATAGATCGCAAGGGCTTTGCGATACTGATTGACGGCCTCAGTGAGATCTGAAGACAAAAGGACGGATGCCAGGTTGTTGTGGACAGCAGCTTTATCTGCTCCGTTCACAGGAACCCCCTTCTTCTCATACATTTCAAGGGCAGATGTGAAGGCTGAAATCGCCTCTGCGGGTCTTTTTGCTTTTTGGTAGAGTCTCCCCAACACCTTGTTGAGATCGATCTGCTGTTGAATACTATCGGCCTCTTCCAGTGCGGCTGAATATTCGCTGATGGAATCTGCCAGCCTGTTCTCCTGAAGGGAGATTGCGGCATTCTGAAGTCGTTCCTGCAATGTTGTAGCCATGGCGTTTTATTTGTTTGCGTCTAGAGTGGTTACAGGGTCTTTCACTTCCACTCCCTTACAGAGATTTACGAAGTTGACTCGGGCCATTTCTTCGTATTCCGGACCCTGAATGAATACGGATGGTTTTTGCATGTCGAGGATTTCAAATCTCCTTTCCTTCAGGCGGCCCAAAAGCGCTTTCAGGAGTCGGAGGGCCATCTCATCGTCCCTGGCGACCTGATATTCTCCGAAAAAAAGACCCCCAAGGGCGATCCCAAAGATACCACCCAGCAATTCCTCTCCTTTCCAGGCTTCCACGGAATGCGCATGGCCCCTTTGATGAAGTTCCAAAAAGATGCGATACATGCGTTCCGAGAGCCAGTAGGGATCCATTTTATCCTGGATATTATATCGTTCCTGGCACAGCCTCAGCAGTTTTTCAAATTCGCGGTTAAAGTAAATTTCTTCTGTTTCCTCATTTCCCTTATCAACCTGAGGGTCCTCCATATAAGCATCGGGGTACAGGACGATGCGGGGGTCCGGGGACCACCAGTGGACTCGTTTGAGGGGGTGGTGCCAGTAGTATACGCCTGCCCGGTATGCTTCCAAGAGATTATCCGCCGTCAGGCTGCCGCCCACCGCCAGCAAACCCTCCTGATCTGCAAAATAAGGCGGAGGAAGTTTGAATTGATCGGCTGTGACTTCAAAATAGGGCACGGTGTTGCTTATAGATTGGGAGGAGGATCCAGTTCACTGAGCTCTCCCAGTTGTTTGAGTATTTCAAAGGTCTTCTTCGCCTCTTCTTCATCGACAATACTGATGGCTGCCCCGACGTGCACCATCACGTAGTCGCCCGTCTTGGCTTCAGGGACCAGGGTGAGGCTAACCTCCTTCATCACTCCGTCAAAAGAGACCTTGCCCACGCGAAAGGTTTGGTCGAGCTCGGAGGTGATAGCGATGAGTTTTCCGGGAATGGCGAGACACATGGGCTTTGTATTAATTGCTTTTTGTTTCAGATCGGACACCCACCGTTTCCCTTAGCCAGGAATACCAGGCTTCCATACCTTCCCCCTTGGTGGCAGAGACTTCGAAGAATTTGAGGTTTGGATTCACCTGAAGGGCATACCTTTTGAGTTCGTTCAGATCGATATCCAGGTAAGGGAGGAGGTCTATTTTATTGATAATACAGATATCAGCAGTATGGAACATATCCGGATATTTAATGGGCTTGTCTGCCCCTTCCGTCGTGCTGATGATCACGATGCGTTTGTCCTCCCCAAGGTTGAACATGGAGGGACAGACCAGGTTTCCCACATTTTCGATCATAAGTACGGAGTGGTCTTTCATCTCCAGTTTTTTCACGGCATCATAGACCATATCACTTTCCAGATGGCACCCTTTTCCGGTGTTGATCTGTATCACAGGGATCTCAATGGCCGCAATACGATTTGCATCGTTAAGGGTCTGCTGGTCTCCTTCGATCACGTAGAAGGGAATCTCTTGTTTCAGGTCCCTAAGTGTCCTCTCCAGGAGGGCGGTCTTGCCTGAACCGGGAGAACTCACCAGGTTTAGGGCCAGGATGTCCTTGGCTTCGAAAAATCCCCGGTTCCTCGCCGCCATCACTTCATTACCCTGCAGGATATCCTGCTCTATCTTGAGTACCGTTCTTTTATGTGCCTCCTCGGTCTGTGTATGTGAAAGAGAGTACCCGTGATCGTGGGAGTGCTCATGGGTGTGATCATGACCATGGTCATGATGATGATGGTGATCGTGTCCGTGATGGTGGTCATGGGAATGACCGTGATGATGGTGGTCAGACGGTTTCAGAATACTGACTCCGTCTTCTCCACTGCCGCAACCACATGTTCCGCACATAATTCTAGATTATTGTTGTTATATGACTTCCAGGGCCTTAACCCTTAATTCTTTTCCTTGTAGGATCCCTTTGAAATTGCTTCTGCACCTGGGGCAGGCATCGTAGAGGTGATCCATTTCAAAGACCGTATCACAGTCGATGCATTTTCCTTTCGCCCTTATTTTGTGGATATGCCTTCGGGCATTTTCGAGCACGGTATTTTTTACAGCAGAAGGCCAGACAAAGTCGAGTGACTCAAATTCGATCCCGGCCAGCGTGCCGATCTCGAGTTCTATCAACTCCACAGAAGTGGCTTTGGCTTTGGCGGTCTCATCTTCCGCAATTTTGACGATGCCAAGGGCTACTGACAGTTCGTGCATCTTCTGTTTTACTAATTCTATAAGTTACAATACTAGGGATTTGAAAATATTTGGGATATGATAAATATCATGTTATGAGAGTGTTATAGATGATACTTTTAGTCAAATTACACTTATCCCATTATATAAGACAAAAAATTCCAATACATCATGGCCACGAAAACGGAAACTAAACAGACCTATTATGAGAGTATCATCAAACAGGGATACTCCAGACGGGACTTCATGAAGTTTGCCACCTATATCACTGCGTATATGGGCCTGGAATCCTCCATGATCGCACAGGTTGCCAAGTCGCTCGAGACCAGCTACAGGCTGCCTGTGATCTGGGAACACTACCAGGAGTGCACCTGCTGCAGTGAGTCCTTTATCAGATCAGACCACCCGATCGTGGCTGATATTGTGCTTGACAAGATTTCTTTGGATTACACCCTAACCCTTATGGCCGCTTCAGGGCATCAGGCCGAGGCAGCCAAAATGGCCACCATGGAAAAATACAAAGGGGAATACATCCTCTGTGTGGAAGGGTCCATACCCCTGGGGGATGACGGTAATTATTGCTGCATAGCCGGCAAGACCGCCAAGGAACAGTTTCTGGAGGCTGCGGAAGGAGCCAAGGCCATTATCGCCTGGGGAAGCTGTGCTTGTAACGGCTGTGTGCAGGCTGCCTACCCCAACCCAACAGAAGCAACGCCTATTCATAAAATCGTCAAGAATAAACCGATCATACGCGTTCCCGGATGTCCTCCCATAGGGGAAGTCATGGCGGGCATCATCGTCCATGTGGTGACCTTTGGCAGACTGCCCGAATTAGATGGTCTGGGAAGGCCCAAAGCCTTCTATTCCAAACGGGTACACGATAGTTGTTACCGCAGGCCGTACTACGATGCCGGACTGTTTGCAGAGACCTTTGACGACCAGAATGCCAAAGACGGTTATTGTCTCTACAAAGTGGGTTGCCGGGGTCCAATGACCTACAATTCCTGCGGTACCATCCGATGGAACAACGGGGTGAGTTTCCCCATCCAGAGCGGACACGGCTGTATCGGTTGCAGCGAAGAGGAATTCTGGGACAATGGCCCATTCTACGAACGTCTTACCGGCCTGGCCGGTTTTGGCATAGAAAGTTCTGCTGACACTATTGGTAAGGTTGCAGCCGGAGTCCTGGCAGGAGGTTTGGCCGCCCATGCTATCGCCGCTAATATCTCAAAAAGGAAAGAGCTCAAGACAGAGATATCCAGTGGTAAATCAAATGAAAAAAACCTAGAAAGCTAAATTCAAGATCATGGCTAATAGAATTGTCGTTGACCCTATCACCCGAATAGAAGGTCACCTCCGCATAGAAGTAGAAGTAAAGGACGGTAAAATCACCGAGGCCTACAGTTCGAGCCCTATGGTAAGGGGCCTCGAAAATATAGTTAAAGGCAGGGATCCCCGAGATGTCTGGGCGTTTGTCCAGAGAGCTTGCGGTGTTTGTACCACCGTACACGCCCTGGCATCGGTCAGGGCCGTAGAGGATTCCCTGGGGATCGAGATCCCTCCCAATGCGGAACTCGTCAGGAATATCATGGAGGGGGCCCTGTATATGCATGACCACTCTGTGCACTTCTACCACCTCCACGCCCTGGACTGGGTAGATGTGGTAAATGCCCTGAATGCCGACCCTGTGAAAACTTCAGAACTCGCCCAGAGCATTTCTAACTGGCCCAAAAGCTCCCCTGGATATTTTTCTGACGTGAAAAAGCGGGTGACCAAGTTCGTGGAAAGTGGCCAATTGGGCATCTTCGCCAATGGTTACTGGGGACACCCTCAGATGAAACTGCCGGCAGAGGTGAATCTCCTGGCGGTTGCCCACTACCTGGAGGCCCTTGAGTGGCAGAAAGAGATCGTAAAAGTTCACACCATCTTCGGAGGTAAGAACCCCCACCCCAATTACCTGGTGGGTGGTATGGCCTGCGCAATCAATACGGAAAGCCCGGGCGGACTCAACGCAGAGCGCCTGGCCTATGTCGGTCGCCTTCTTGAGGAAGGTAAACGCTTTATTGAACAGGTCTATATCCCCGACCTCCTTGCCATCGCTTCCTTTTACAAAGACTGGGGCGCCATCGGCAAAGGGTTTGGAAATTATATGTGTTACGGTGACTTCCCAACCAACGGGTACAACGATGTCTCCGGTTTCAAATTCCAGCAGGGGATCATCCTGGACAGGGACCTCTCCCAGGTCTATGACGTGGACCATCGAAACGAAGACATTGAGGAATTCGTCAACAACTCCTGGTATGACAATTATGCCGAAGGGGCAGATAAAGGAAAGCACCCCTGGGATGGAGAAACGAATATCAAATACTCCGGGCCTAAACCACCTTACGAATACCTGGATGTAGATCAGAAATACAGTTTTATCAAAACACCCAGATGGAAAGGCAAGCCGATGGAGGTTGGTCCACTGGCCCGACTTCTGGTCAACTACGCCAGGGGCAACCAGGAAGTTCAGGAGGCCGTAAATGGCGCCCTTAGCCATCTGGACGTGCCGGTTGACGCCTTGTTCTCCACCCTGGGGAGGACAGCAGCCCGCGGCATCGAGACCCAGCTTGTGGCAAACTGGACCATGGAGTTCTATGACACCCTGTTGCAGAACATCAAGAATGGGGACTCCCGCATGGCTAACATGGATAAATGGGAACCAGAAAAATGGGAACCCGAATCCAAAGGAGTTGGTTTTTCAGAAGCTCCCAGGGGATCCCTTGCCCACTGGATCAGGATCAAGGATGGTAAAACAGAGAATTACCAGTTAGTAGTTCCCTCTACCTGGAACGCTTCCCCACGGGATCCTAAAGGACAGCGTTCTGCCTATGAATCCACCCTCCTGGATACCCCGGTGGCCGATCCCGAATTGCCTTTGGAGATCATAAGGACCATACATTCATTCGACCCCTGCCTGGCTTGCGCCGTACACCTCTACGATGAACACGGCAACCATATCTCCCAGGTCCAGAACATCTCGAGTTGTGATATTTAAAAACGTGCAGTGATGAAAACAAGAACCTATAAACGCGTATATGTTTGGGAACTGCCCGTCAGGATCTTCCACTGGGTAAACGTGCTTTGCATCACAACCCTGGCGATCACAGGCTTCATCATCGCAGATCCGCCGGCCATAATGTCCAATCTAGAGGCCAGTGAGAGTTACTGGTTCGGCACAGTCCGGTTTATCCACTTTGCAGCAGCTTATATCTTCTTTTTCAATATGATCCTGAGGGTGTACTGGGCCTTTGTGGGAAATCGCTTTGCCAGTTGGAAAGCGTACCTGCCAAGGGACAAGAAGATGTGGCGCAACCTCTGGCATGTGCTCCGGGTGGATATCCTGTTGCAAAATGAGAAAAATCCCGATATACACAATATCAGCGTGGGACACAATACTTTGGCTGCTCTTTCCTACGTGGGCCTTTTCCTCATTGCCCTGGTGCAGGTCTTTACTGGTTTTGCTCTCTACTCCTCCATGTCAGGATGGTGGCTGCCCGATCTGTTTGCCTGGGTGGTGCCCTTCATGGGCGGCGATTTTATCGTGAGGACGGTCCACCATGTGGCTACCTGGTTGTTCATCCTCTTTACCCTCATACACGTCTACCTGGTATTTTACCACGACTGGCTGGAAGGAAGGGGAGAAGTGTCTTCCATGTTCGGAGGGTATAAGTTCGTATCCAAGGAACGTATGTCCAAAAGCGTTCCCAACAGGACCAACGTGGAGCCCCCAGAGGTAGAAACGGAAACTAAAGCAGCAAGTTAAAGAAATAGATCAGCAGTTTATGGGAATATCCAGTAAAGCCAAGACCCCCACTGCCGTGAGCAGTGACGCCTTCTTTTTTGAGAAGGATAAATCCCGAAGCATTCTGGTGCTGGGTGTGGGTAATTTCCTGATGGGAGATGAGGGAGTAGGGGTACACCTGATCCAACAAATGGCTTCACTAAACCTACCGGAAGATGTGGATATCCTCGATGGGGGAACGGGGGGCTTCCTCCTGCTCAACTGTTTTGAAGCTTACAGGACAGTGATCTTTGTAGACGCCACTATGGACGGACAGCCTCCGGGTACGGTATCCCTGCTTCGCCCAAAGTTTGCATCTGATTTTCCTACGGCACTCAGCGTGCACGATGTGGGCTTAAAGGACATGATAGAAGCGGTATATCTCACAGATTCCCACCCGGACATCCATCTGATAACGATCTCCGTCTCGGGGATCACCCCGATGACGGTAGACCTGTCTCCTGAGGTCGAGGCAGCCATCCCGAAGGCAGTAGACCAGATCCTCGATCTGATCCGGGAAATGAAAAGAGAAATCACACCTATGGCATGACGTACAGGATCGTGATCAGAGGACAGGTACAAGGGGTCGGGTTCCGGCCCTTTGTATATTCTGCGGCCCTTAGTCACAGGCTCAGCGGCACGGTTTCCAACAACGAGGAGGGGGTGATCATCTTTGCTTCAGGGAGGAAGGAGGACCTGGCCGGTTTCTACCGCCACCTGGTGACGTCCCCACCGGAAGTGGCCCGTGTAAAATCCCATTCTGCCGAAGAAATCGAAGAACGGGAATTCGAATCCTTCTCTATTGTACCTTCCGAAAAGAACGCCCGACTCAACCTGCAACTCACTCCTGATTTTGCCCTGTGTAAAACCTGTGAAAAGGACCTTGCAGATCCGGCCAACCGCAGGTATGCCTACCCCTTTACGACCTGCACCTACTGTGGCCCCCGCTGGGCCATCACCAACTCTTTTCCCTTTGAACGGGACCATACGAATATGAGGGCGTTTCCCATGTGCCCTTCATGCCAGAAGGAGTACGAGGACCCCCTGGACCGTCGTTTTCACTCCCAAACGAACTCCTGTAATAAATGCGGTGTAAAACTGAACCTTGTTGAGCAGAATGGACAGTTGGCAGAAACAGACCCGGAAAAGGTGTTTAAAGAGATACACCGTCTGATTTTGGAAGGGAATATCATCGCCATAAAAAATACGAGCGGGTACCTCCTTTGCTGTGATGCCCGGAACCATGAGGCGATTAAAGAATTGAGAAACAGGAAGCGACGGCCCACAAAACCCCTGGCAATTCTTTACCCATCCCTTTCCTCCCTAAAAGCAGACCTGCCCCTTCTTCCGGATCAAGAGGAAGAACTCACTGGCCCTGAGCGCCCGATTGTCCTCATTGATTCCGAGGATTACAGAGGCCCCCTTGCCCTGGATGCATTGGCACCGGGTCTCAGGCAGTTGGGCGTGATGCTGCCATATACTGCCCTCCTGGCCATGTTGATGCATGAGGTCCCATTCCCCCTGGTAGCCACCAGTGGGAATATCCATGGCTCCCCTATCATCAGCACAGAAGAAGAGGCATCAGAGGCGCTTCAGGAGGTGGCTGATTTCTTTTTGCACCACAATCTGCAGGTGACCAATCCCCAGGATGATTCTGTGGTGAAGTATTCTTCGAAGACCGGGCAGAAGATCCTCTTTCGCCGATCCAGAGGATATGCGCCTAATTATTACGGGTGCATGCCCGAATGCTCAAAAAAAGTCATGGCTTTAGGCGCACACCTGAAAAGCACTATTGCCTTTTACCCCAATGATTTTCTCTACCTCAGTCAGTATCTGGGAAATTTGGACCACCTCGATGTTTACAGTCGTTTTACACGCACCGCGGAATTTTTTACGGAACTCTTTGAGGAGATCCCTGAAGTGGTCCTCTGCGACCTTCATCCGGGCTATGGAAGCACGCAGTTCGCCCGCAGCAAAGCACAAACCTGGAAGGCTGAGGTAGTTGATATTCAGCACCACAAGGCACATTTTGCTGCAGTGCTCGGGGAACACGAACTCTTTGACACTGAAGAACCTGTCCTGGGCGTGGTCTGGGATGGGACGGGATACGGGGAGGATGGAGCCGTCTGGGGTGGTGAATTTTTCAGGTATGAAAAGGACAGAATGGAGCGGATAGCCCATTTTGAGTATTTTCCGTGGCTGGCCGGAGACAAGATGGCGCTGGAACCCAGGTTGTCCCTGTTTTCCTTAGCGAGAGGTCAGGAGATCGCCAATTCACGGTCGCATTTTAGTCCTGAAGAACTGAGGATCTACCAAAAACTCATGGGTCGGGCAGATCTTCAGACCTCCTCCGTGGGCAGGATCTTCGATGCAGTGGCTTCCCTTTTGGGAGTGTGTCATTTTAATACCTATGAGGGAGAAGCAGCCATCCTATTGGAAAACAGGATATCCGGATATGACCTCAATTCCTGCCGGGCCTATATAGGCGTTGGTGAGGATAATAGGATCCCTTCCCATAAGCTGATCGAGAATATAGGGACTGACCTTCAGAAAGGGACTCCCGCAGATCAAATAATCCGAAATTTTCTCTTTACTCTGGCAAGGCTCATCTTTGAGATGGCCGAAAGAAACGGATTTAAGCACATCGCCTGCAGTGGTGGTGTTTTTCAGAATGCCACCCTGGTGGATATGATCAGGGAAATTGCTAAAGACAATTATAAGCTCTATTTTAATACAGCCCTTTCACCAAATGACGAGAATATTGCCTTCGGACAAATGGCCTATTACATCAATTTAATCGGTGAATCATGAAGTACCTCAGCGAATACCGAAATCTGGAAGCCACCAGGGAGTACCTGGATCTTATTGAAAAGACAGTGACCAAGCCCTGGAATATCATGGAGATATGTGGCGGGCAGACCCACAGCCTGGTCAGGAACGGTATACTGGAATTATTGCCGGAAAATGTGCGCATGATCCACGGACCCGGTTGTCCCGTCTGTGTCACCCCATTGCATCTGATAGACAAGGCCGTGGCTTTATTACAACAAGGAGTGATCGTCTGTTCCTTCGGAGATATGGTGCGCGTACCCGGGAGCGAAAAAAGCCTGCAGGAAGCCAAGGCAGACGGAGGGGATCTCAGGATCCTCTATTCTCCTCTGGAGGCCGTGAGGATAGCAAAAGAGAACCCGGACAGGGAAGTGGTCTTTTTTGCTGTGGGCTTTGAGACCACAGCCCCGGCCAATGCACTTTCTGTCCTTCACGCTCAAAAGGAGGGAGTGACGAACTATTCCATACTGGTTTCCCATGTACTCGTTCCCCCGGCCATGAGGGGTATCTTGGACGATGAACTCTGCAATATTGATGCTTTTCTGGGAGCAGGACATGTCTGTGCCATCATGGGTACGGAAGAATACGATCCCCTGGCCGAGCAGTACAGGATCCCCATAGTTGTGACAGGTTTTGAACCGCTTGACCTGGTACAGGGGATCTACCGGGCTGTTGTTCAACTCGAGCAAGGTCGGTTTGAGGTGGAAAATCAATACGCGAGGGTGGTACGTGAGGAAGGTAATGTACAGGCAAAAAAAGTGATCCATACCCTTTTTGAGATAGGAGACCGGGCCTGGAGAGGTATAGGGGTGATCCCGAACAGCGGGTACGTCATCCGCAAGGAATTTGAGGCCTTCGACGCCGAGATCAAATTTGGGATAGGCAAGGTACAGGCCCCGGAAAATCCGAAATGCATCGCGGGAGAGATCCTCAAGGGGATCAAAAAGCCCCACCAGTGCAGTGAGTTCGGTAAATCCTGTACCCCGGCCAACCCCCTGGGAGCTCCAATGGTCTCTTCAGAAGGTGCATGTGCGGCCTATTATCACTATTCAGATAACCTAATTTCTTCCTGATCATGGCACAATCCGGACAACGCTACACCCATATCCACCTTGGCCACGGCAGTGGGGGTTTGATGACTCGTGAACTCCTGGACGATATTATCTTCAAGACTTTCAGCAATCCCTACCTGGACCAGAAACACGACGGGGCCATCCTCGATCTCGAAGGACCTCTTGCGATCTCCACTGACAGTTTCGTGGTTTCCCCTGTCTTCTTTAAGGGCGGGAATATAGGTGAACTGGCTGTGAATGGAACCGTAAACGACGTTGCCATGTGTGGGGCCATCCCTCAGTATCTCACCCTTTCCTTTATCGTGGAGGAAGGCCTCCCCCTGGAAGAATTTCTGGAGATTGTCACTTCGATCAAAAAAACGGCGGACGAATGCGGGGTCCAGGTAGTCACAGGCGATACCAAAGTGGTGGAAAGAGGGAAGGGGGACAAGATCTTTATCAATACCACGGGTGTAGGAAAGGTTCATTCAAGGGCCGATATCTCTGCCGGGAAGATCCGGGCCGGCGATAAGGTCCTCGTCAACGGTTTTCTGGCACAGCACGGTATGGCAATTATGTCTCAGCGTGAAGGCCTCGAATTCGAGTCGTCTATCGAAAGCGATACCACCCACCTGCATTTTTTAGTCAGGGACCTCCTGGATGCCTTTGGTGAGAAGATCCACCTCTTCCGGGACCCGACCCGTGGAGGCCTGGCCAGTGTGCTCACAGAGATCGCCTCGGATATCAAAAAAGGAGTGGTCCTGAAGGAGGACGACCTTCCCCTGGAGAAACAAGTGGCTGCAGCCTGCGAAATACTCGGTCTTGATCCGCTTTACGTCGCGAATGAAGGGGTCCTTGTTGTTGTGGTGGCTGCTGAGATCGAAAAGGAAGTACTCAGCCTTATGAGACGCCATCCCAAGGGAATCCATGCGGCCAGTGTAGGGACCTTTACCGAGGAACATCCTTCGAAAGTTGTAATGCAAAGCAGCATTGGAGGAAAACGGGTGGTAAGTCCCCTCCTGGGGGAGCAGCTTCCGCGTATCTGTTAATTGCTGAAGATCCAGTAGATCCCGATCACGATCGCGAATAAGCCCCCTGCAAAGCGGATGCCCTTGAAGAAAACTTCGTTATGGCCATTCCTGGCCAGGGACGCAACCTTACCGATCACAAAAGTATACAGGGTCATAGCCAGGACGATCCCTGCCCCAAACCCCAAGATGTAGGCAACAGCTTCCGTATTGTCTTCAAAACTCAGAACGGGGAGGAAAAGAAGAAAATGGGAAATCCCTGCCAGGCCGTGAAGCAGGCCTATTGAGAAGGAAGCCCAGTTGGATTGTTTGATTCCCTCGCGATGTTTGTGACGATGGTCGTGGGTATGACTGTGGTCGTGGGGGTGCTTGTGGATCACGGGGCCCTGTTCGCTGTGCAGGTGCAGGTGGGCATGGTCTTTCTCTTTTTTGAAGACCTTGTAAAGGGCCCAAATACCGATGCCGACCAGAACAAAGCCCACGATCTGTTCGCTGTATTCTGAGATCAGTTCCACCGGGATCAGCTCCTTGAAAAGGGCGAAGAGCAAGCCGATGCCCAGCATGCCTGCCAGGTGTCCCAACCCCCACGAAAGACCAATTTTCCAGGCTCTTTTTTTAGATTCGATGGCGAATGGGGTGACCGCTGCAAGGTGGTCCGGCCCGGTGATCACGTGGAGCATGGAGGCGATGAGGGCAGCAATAAATGGGAACGAACTCAGCATGTTGAACTTCGGATGTGATCTTCGATTAAAACTACAACTTTTTACCGGTTGTCTGTGACAAAAAAGCGATGCCCTTTTTTCAGGACATCGCTTTTTGAAGGATACAAGATTCCACTTCGAATCTCCTTATTTGCCAAAGGTAAAACTGCCTCCAAACATGATCATGGAAGTGGTCATATCATAGGCAACCTCACTCTGAGGGATAGCGCCGTAGGGAGGTGAATTCTCAATGAATTGAGGGTTCAACAGGGGTCCGGAAGTGGCATCCCCACTTGAACCGTAATGGTACACGGCGTCTAGAGAGAAAGAATCGCTGAACTCATAACTCAATCCAAACTGAACGGCATTTTTAATGATGGCTGTCGCAGGGACACTGAAAAAGGCCAGGTCGCTGTTGATCGGATTGGAACTATAGGTATACCCGATCCTCAGGGGCAACTTGTCAACACCTTTGTACTGGATCCCGGCAGAGATTATATTGATGTTCTCCCATCCAAAACCGGCTACAGAAAATGTGGGGGTCCAGCCAGCTTCGGCGAAGCCTTCTGTATTCTCGTAGTCCACCAGGCGATAGTCCACTGCCAGGTCCACATTGCCCAGGGAATATCCCAATCCCACAGATAAGATGGCTGGATAGTTGATCTTGAACTCATTAGAAGAGGTCGTGTTGTCCAGGTAAGTATTGTCCAGGTTGAATTCCTTAAATGCCTGTTTGGTCTTATAGGCCAACCCGGCCTTGAATCCGACCGGACTGTGGTAGAAAATACCAAACTGGGCGCCAAAACCTAAGGCACTGGCCTTGTCGGCATTGGGATAACCAGCTCCGGTAGGATTGGCTGTAGGGTTAGGGATCAATTCGAGGGTGGCAAAATTGAAGGTAGGTTCCACCCCGATCGAAAATTGTTCAGACACCTCATAAGCCCAGGTCAGGCCTACCTGTAACAGGCTGTAATCTGATTCTACCCTGCCGAATCCGCCCATACTCTGGGGCATATTGATGGGGTTGGAATTGCTTTCCGGGAAGGTAACCCCAAATCCACTGATACCGAAAGCGGAGATCCCCAGGGTGTGCTTACTTTCAGGATAGGTCCAGACATAGGCTACGGAAGGCAGTATGGAAACACCGCGATCGTCAGCAGTAGTGCCACTGAAGAAATTGCCTGTAGGCTGACCGTTGCCGTCGAATTCAGGAACCGTTGAGCTCAACTCAGGGGAAGAAAAGAATAATCCCATGTCGATCTTGAGTTGATTCTCATCAAAGACGGAAATGGAAGCGGGGTTCCATTGCAATGCCCCTGAAATATCAAGAGGTTGCGCTGTAGCGGCACCCCCCATGGACATGTTTACGGAACCGACACCTTGCATGATATGCCCGGCCTGAGAAAAAGCTGCCGAGGCGATAAGGCTTAAAATAAAAGTGACCAGATAGTTTTTCATAATGAATGATCTTAGGATGATCATCAGCCCTGAAAACGGTCAGGACCATGATCGGTGTTAGTAATATCAGTACAAAAGTAGGGGCAAGAAAGAGGTAAAATCCTGACGAAAATCATAGTTTGCTCCCAGTGTAACCTGGGTTACAAACGAGGTAACTTTCATGTTTACAGATAAATAAGAAAAAGGAGTCGGGTGTTGCACCCTTCGAATATTTCATCCGTTTTACATCTCCTAAATAAGTGGATTTACAGAAGTAAAAAAACGTTTAGTAGAGAATTGGCCACCTCACTCTGTACCATAAAGAGGGAGGCAAAAGGCACCTGCCTGCTCTAAAAAAAGGGATTTTATTTTCTATATTTAGAGACAAAACAAAATACTGAATACGATGAACAGAAACATCAAGACCCTTGGGACATTCCTCTTCTTTATCCTAATGATACACGTCGTATCCAATGCCCAGGAGACGCCGGAAGCTATCGGACACTGGGACCTCGAAGTGCAAATGGACGACCAGTGGGTTCCGTCCTGGCTGGAGGTCAAGCAATCGGGTTCAAAAGCCCTGGTTGGCCACTATGTCAGTTATGCCGGAAGTGCCAGGCCTATTTCTGAGGTCCATTACATGGACAACCTGGTCAGTTTCAGTATTCCTCCGCAGTGGATCGGCACCCACTATATGATGTTTACCGGTACGGTGAATGGGGATGCGATGGAGGGCAATCTCATTGATCATATGGGGATGACCCGTGCTTTCAGGGGGGTAAGAGCTCCCAAACTCCTGTATCCCGAACCTAAAAAATGGACCAAGCCCAGAGCTTTACTCAAAGAGAACAGTCTCGACGGCTGGGTGGCACAGGGCGATGGAGAAAACCAATGGTATGTCAGGGAAGGTGTACTCACGAGTCCTGCCTCCGGTAGCAACCTCATGACTCAGGAGAAGTTCATGGACTTCAAACTTCACATCGAATTCCGTTATCCGGAACACTCCAATTCGGGGGTTTACCTCAGGGGGCGTTACGAAGTACAGGTGGAGGACAGTTATGGAAAGGAACCTTCCTCGGTGTATCTGGGAGGGGTATACGGCTTCCTGACCCCGAATGAGAACGTGGCCAAAAAAGCCGGAGAATGGCAGTCTTATGACATTACGCTGGTAGGTCGGCGTGTCACTGTCGTGGCCAATGGGGAGACCATTATCCACCGGCAGATCATACCGGGAATTACCGGTGGAGCGCTCGACAGCAAGGAAGGGGAACCGGGACCCATCTATCTGCAGGGAGACCACGGTCCGGTAGAATACCGCAATATCACTATTTCGATTCCACAGTAGAAACGATCAGCCCGGCTGTTTGTTGAGTATTTAGATTTCTTAATTTATGAAGCAACTCAGGAAAACCGCCTGTCTATTCTTTTCGGTATCTCTTATCGGGTGCTCCTCAAAAGATCTGGAGACCTTTGAGGGAGTCCTCAAGCAAAGCCCTTCAATCAAAGGGAAAACCGAATACCTCAAATCTCCCTATGTCACAGCTGGGGACCGTGTTTACCTGGTCGGCCATCAGGACGGGAGTTTTCCGGAACTGGGGTGGCATATTCCCGGGGAGATGGGGGGCTTGTGGGACCATCCCATCAAGCTAATGGATGGTTTTGACATGGCCCTTCAAATCGACGGATCTTCACATGCCCTGGACAAGGCCATTTCCTTTGTCAATTATCCTATGGCCAACAGGCATACCTTTGTATTTCAAGAACAAGGGATCACCGTAGATCGCTGGCAATTTATTCCTGATGGAAAAGAGGGTTTGCTGTTGCAACTGGTCCTCTCTAACAAGGGGGAAGAGGACAGGGATCTTGGCCTAACCTTCACGGGGCATGTGGATCTCCGCCCTACCTGGCTGGGGGAAAGAACGAATATGATCGACGGGGAGGACAAGATCGCTTTCGATGCAGCTTCGGATGTATGGATCGCCAAAGACAGGGATAATCCCTGGTTTGCAGTCTTTGGAGCCGACCTGCATTCAGCCTCCCACACGAGGTCAGCAACCCCTTACAGCGGAAAGGGCACCTCCGGCACAGTGTCCTATTCCCTTCATTTGGCTCCGGGAAAACCTGAGGTCATAACCTTTGCCCTGGCCGGTTCGTATACCTCGGAGGAAGCCGCTTTGGCTACCTATGCCTCGCTTCAGGCTGATGGCATCTCCTTTCTAAAGGCAAAAACGGAGCGCTATGCAGATCTCGCTGCTCAATCGAAGCTAACCCTCCCGGATACCGTTATACAACAGACCTTTGAATGGCTGAAATACAACAGCGACTGGCTGGTGAGAACCGTCCCGGAGATCGGCAGCGGGATCGGGGCTGGCATCCCGGACTACCCCTGGTGGTTTGGGGTGGACAGTGAATACGCCCTGAAGGGCTATATGGCTATAGGGCAGACTGAGGTTGTTTACAATACGATTGCCCTGCTCGACAGTATTTCCGAAGCGACTAATGGCAATGGCCGCATCGTACACGAAGTGTCCACCAACGGGGCCGTTTTCAACAAAGGGAATATCAATGAAGTTCCTCAATTCGTTTCCCTCATCTGGGAGGTGTACCTGTGGAATGGGGATAAAGCCTTCCTCGAACGCTATTTCCCAACCATCAAAAAAGGCCTGCACTGGCTGATGACGGAAAAGGATAGAGACGGGAATGGCTTCCCGGACGGCTTTGGCATGATGGAAATCCACGGGCTTGACAGTGAGATGATCGATGTGGCTGCTTATACCCAGCGCGCCTTTGCAGATGCTGCACGAATAGCAGCTGAATTGGAAAAAACGGACCTGGCCAGGGAGTATCGGGAACAGGCTGATGCGTTACGGGAGAGGATCAATACAGAGTTCTGGTCGGAGGAATTCGGCTCCTACGCCGATTTTATAGGGACAGACCAGCAGGCACTTCACCTGATCGAGGACGCCATTGTCCGCGCCGATACCCTGAACAAACCCTGGGCCGTGGCCGAGCTCGAAGCCACCAAAAAGAAGGTTTTGGCCAATCCGTCGGATACTCCAAGGCCTTTTGTGCTTCACCACAACTGGGTGGTCAACACCCCTATGGAAATGGGGATAGCAGATCCGGACAAGGCACTAAAGGCTCTGGAAACTGCGGAAACCTTTGTCAATCCTTTTGGTGTTTTTGTCACGGGGATTGACCGGGACGAATCTGCCGGCTCTGATGAAGGTTCTTTTAAAGGTTCCGATGTGTTTTCCTATACCGGGGCAGTCATGACCCTGCCCACCGGGGTACAGGCAGTGGCGGAGAACACATACGGCAGGCCGGATAAAGCCCTGAACTACCTGAATCGCATGGCCAGGACCTTCAGCTATGCCCTGCCCGGAAGTATGTACGAGGTATCTCCAGATTACGGGATGATAACCCAGGCCTGGAACATCTACAGCTTTGCGGTTCCTATTGTCCAGCAGTTTTTCGGGATACGGCCCCGGGCGGCTGAACAACGCCTTGTCATCACCCCACAAATGCCGGAGGCGTGGCCTGAGGCCTCTCTTGAAAATGTTATCGTGTCAGACAATTCGGTATCTATCTACTACAAGGCTACCGAAGATGGCTACAAGATCAGGATCACACAAGGTAACCCGGAATGGGAATTGAAGCTCAGATTAAAGGATGAGAGCACGGTAAAAGGTTTTATGGCTATGATCGGCAAGGTAGAGGCAGTCCCCTTTGACGGGTATTATGAATTTACCACTACAGGATCGGAACTGGAGGTTTTTGTGCGCTTTGATCCCTGATTCTCTCCCTTCTTTTTTATATTTAGGATCGTTTCTCAAAATTTAGATACATCATGCAATTATTCAGAAAGTATACTGTGACCACCCTTGTGGTCCTTGCGACCTCTTTGTTTCTTGTAAACTGTTCAGATAAGATGGATACCGTGGTGAGTTCACCGGATAAGCAGATCCGGGTGGCATTTTCACTTACTGCTGAGGGAGTCCCCCAATATGAAGTCTTTTACAAGGACAAGGCCGTGATACTGCCATCCGCAATGGGCTTCGATTTCAACGACCAGCCCCACCTGAATGACAGCTTGCGAATCGTTGCTGTTGACTTTGGCACCCTTGACGAGACCTGGCCCATGCCCTGGGGGGAGTATGACAGCGTGCGCAACCACTACAATGAGATGAGGATCTCCCTGGAGGAGACTACGGCCCCCAACCGCCAATGGAATATCGTTTTTCGCGCCTTTGATGACGGCTTGGGCTTTCGGTACGAATTTCCCGAGCAACCCAATATGGGGACAGCCCTGATCGCCGATGAGAATACCGAATTCAACCTAACGGGAGACCACCGGGTATGGTGGCAGCCGGGCGACTGGGATATATACGAACACCTGTACAACGAGACTGATTTCTCTGAGATCGACGCCATTTCCAAGCGCAATGATCCCAATCTCAAAGCCAGCTACATCCCGGAGAATGCCGTCAATACGCCGGTGACCATGAAAACTGCCGGCGGTGTTTACCTCAGCTTCCACGAAGCAGACCTGACGGATTACGCTGGGATGACCTTAAAGGTCAATACGGATAACAATACCATGGTAAGTGAGCTGGTGGGATCTGAAAGACTGGGTGGCAAGGCGGAGATCTCGGCTCCCTTCAGTACGCCCTGGAGGACGATACAGATCGCAGACAGGGCGGGTGACCTCATAGAATCCTCCCTGGTGCTCAACCTCAACGATCCCAATGCCATCGGGGATGTGAGTTATTTTACTCCTATGAAGTATGTAGGGATCTGGTGGGAGATGCACCTGGGAAAATCCACCTGGGATATGGAAGGCAGCCAGAGCATGAACACCTTCACCAAAAGCGGGGAGGTCCTGCCCAACCACGGGGCGACCACCGAAAACGCCATGCGATATATCGACTTTGCCGCGGAGAACGGGATCAAGGGCCTGCTGGTGGAAGGCTGGAATACCGGATGGGACCAATGGATCAATACGGACGACCGGGAAGGGGTGTTCGATTTTAAGACGCCCTATGCGGATTACGATTTTGACAAGGTCATGGCCTATGCCCGGGAAAAAGGAGTGGAGGTGATTATGCACCACGAGACTTCGGCTGCTCCCCGGACCTATGAAAAACAAATGGATGCCGCCTATAAATTCATGAAGGACAATGGGATGAACAGCGTGAAAACGGGGTACGTGGGCAAGATCATTCCCAAAGGAGAATACCACCACGGGCAGTGGATGGTGCAGCACTATCACAAGGTCTTAGAGGAAGCAGCCAAATATAAGATCGCCATCAATGCTCACGAGCCTATCAAGGCTACCGGGAAACGCCGTACCTATCCCAATGCCATTGCCCGGGAAGGACTGAGGGGGCAGGAATTCAACGCCTGGTCTGCGGACGGGGGCAACCCTCCGGACCACCTGCCCAAAGTCGCCTTTACCCGAATGCTGTCAGGCCCAATCGACTTTACCCCCGGGATCTTTAATATCAAGTTTGACGAGTACAAACCGGATAACCAGGTAAGTACCACTCTGGCCCATCAGCTGGCACTGTATGTGGTGATCTACAGCCCCATACAGATGCTGGCAGACCTGCCGGAACACTATACTGAGAATGGAGAACCACATCCTGCACTACAATTCATGCGGGATGTGGGAGTCGACTGGAGTGACAGCCGCGTGCTCAGCGGGGAAGTGGGGCAGTATGTCACCATCGCCCGCAAGGAAAGGGGTACCGGCAACTGGTTTGTAGGCGGCATCACCGATGAGGAGGGAAGGCAAGAGACTTTCACCCTGGATTTCCTCGACCCTGGCAAAACATACAAAGCGGTACTCTACAAAGATGCACCCGACGCCCATTGGGATAACAATCCCCAGGCCTATGAGATCACCTCCATGGATGTAAAGGCCGGAGATACCATAGACGTCATCCTGGCGCCCGGAGGTGGATTTGCATTGAGTTTGATGCAGGAATAACCGCGATTAATAACTGCAAGAACGGACGGTAGAAGTGTGAAGGACTAAGTTTTGTAATGTGCATGCTACCGGAGGTCTGCGACTTGTGGTAATAACTTCCTGTAGCACCGGTTAGAATTATTTGTTTCTTCCCTGCTCAATCTTTTCCAGTAGCTCCACCTGTCTTTCCATAAGGTCTGAGATCCCGCTCAGCAGTTCGATGTTCTTGGGTGTTGCTTCTGTGGGATTCTTGGGATCATCGGCTTTGCTCCGGATCTTGTTCATTACCTTAACAACCAGAAAAACCGTAAAACCGATGATGAGAAAGTCGATCCCGGCTTCCATCAGTTTTCCGTAACCGATAGCGATCTCTTCCGGTTTGGTGATCCCATCCACCGTGACAGCATCCCTGAGGACGATCTTCTTGTTTTCCCAATTGATGCCGTCGGTAAGAAAGGACAGAGGCGGGAGGAAGATCTCTTTGACCAGGACATTGACCACGTTGTTGAAGGCCGTTCCAATGATCACCCCTATGGCGATATCGATCATATTGCCTTTGACGGCAAATTCCTTGAATTCTTTGATGAATTTGAGTTTCATAAAATGAATTTATAGGGCAAAAGGTAACGTTTTTTGGACGCTCTGTGAAGAGCGTTTCTTCGTGGGTCATAATGAACCTGCAACAAGGGGCAACTGGTGCCAACGGAGAGGAACACCCAGCCTAGTCCAGTTCACTGTTGGAAGTCAGCCATCCGGGCTTGAGGTTGATCATGCTTTTTGACAAAACCATCTCCCTTACTTTTTTGACCCCTGTGGGAAGGACACCGAGCACTAGAAGTACGCACGCTAAGATCAAAAGGGTCCCGATCTCGGTAATGGTCTCCTGGAAAGTGAATACGGATAAGATCATGAATACAGACATGGGCAGGGAAAGGGCCAGAATGGACAAGGCCATATTTGCGTCAAAAGTGTGTTCTTTTAATTCCAACTCTTTCTCTTTTGTTCCAATGCCGGCTATATGAGCAAAAGGCCAGAAACTACAAGCGCTCAATGAGAAGGCCAGTATAAAAAGGATATCCGTTTTCAGGGTGATGTTGAGCAGGCTTACCACAGCCACCACGATAAAAAGCACGACGGCACTACGGAGAAGTAGTAATGAGAATATCCGGACGAACTGTCTTTTTCTTATTTTGATGGCCAGGCCGATAAACAACAATACGACAGGGGTCATGATC
The DNA here is from genome assembly GCA_965364605.1 of uncultured Muriicola sp. Classification (GTDB taxonomy): domain Bacteria; phylum Bacteroidota; class Bacteroidia; order Flavobacteriales; family Flavobacteriaceae; genus Muriicola. Next base: position 18,695 of record CBDTYM010000007.1, on the reverse strand, counting down.
AGACTTAACCTATTTAACGTGCTGCTGATATAACTTGGCAGACTCTCAAAACTGATCCCCAGGCCAAGCAGGATCAAAGCGGCAATGATAAACATGTTCACCGGTTCTGTGATCATGGTTTTGAAAAGAGAGACCAATCTTTTATGAGCAGGGGAGACCTTCCTCGTATTTCTTTGGTAGAACCATTTCAGGGCAACCAGGTATAGCACAAAGAGCACAAAGAATTTATTGCCTAAGTCAGCCATAGCTGCCTTAGCTAAATAGCCGTCCCCCAGAAATTCCAGAATAAAGGGGAAGCAGGAAAGGCCCGGAGCCAGAGAAGGGATCAGAAGCCTGGCCGTGTTCGCCTGCGGTGTTCCTTTGGGGATGCCAATAAAAGCCAATATCAATGGGCTTATGTAAAAAAGGGCAATATTGAGCAATAGTGCCATAAATGGCAATACCAGTAAATCCCTGTCAACACTGATCTTTAATAAGGCGATAAATATCGTCGCAGGCAAGGCCAGGGTCAGGATGAGGTTTTTGAGCCCGTTGACCTCATCAGCTTTTGTAAACCTCCGCTTTAACACGATGCCAATGATGATAAACAGGACCAGGGAAAGGGATTTTTCTAATGCAAAATCCATTTATTATACAAATATTTCATCCATGGCCCGGGTGAACATCTTCATTTCCTCCAGGGTTCCGATACTTACCCTGCACCAGTTCTTATCCCAAAATTGGAAGGCCCTAACTGCGACCTTCTCAGCGTACATTTTTTTCAGAAACTCCTCTCCCTCCAAAGGGATTTCAAAGATCACAAAATTAGTTTGAGAGGGCAGGGCGCTGTAGTTTTTCTCCTTCAGATAAGACAGGGTATAAAGACGGGCCTCTTTTATTTTGGCTTTGCAGTTTTCGAGGAAATCCACTTGATCCAAGCTTGCAGATGCTGCGGCAATACTGGGTCCGGTGATCCCCATACCGCCTCTGGTGATCTCGCTGATTTTCCTGATCGTTTCTTTCTTCCCAAGGATATATCCTATTCTTAACCCGGCCATTCCGTGTATTTTGGAGAATGTCCTGGCAATGATGACGTCTTTCCCTTCTGCCACGAGGGAAACCATACTGTCTTTTATACCGTTGTCAGATAGTTCTATATAGGCTTCGTCGACGAAAACAGTCACTTTTTCTGAGACACGGCTACAAAAATCATAGAGTTTTTTGGCGTCGGTTATAGAACCTGAAGGGTTATTGGGGTTGCAGATGTAGACCATTTTGGTGTCGGCATCGATGCCCGCTTCCATGGCATCTAGGTCGTGCTGGGCATCATCCAGTAATTTATAGGATTTCCAGGAACCCCCTACTGCTTTGGCGACAACAATAAGGGACATATAGCTAGGATCAGCACTGATCACATTACCACCCTTTTGAAACAATACCATGGCCGTTTTCTCCAGGAGATCCGAAGAACCGGGCCCCATCATGACCTGTTGGGGATCTACCCCTTCCCTGGACGCGATCTTGTCGATCAGATCGTTCAGGGTTTTCCACGCATAGCGGTTTCCGCTGTACACTTCTTTTTGAAAGGCTTCCGCCGCTTCAGGAGGTGGGCCATATGGATTTTCGTTAGCCCTTAGGATGGCTTTGAGCTCTTCTTCACCTTTGTATTCAGGTAACGTAAATTCCTTAAAATCCCTGTACCCATTGAAGGTGAGGGGAATAGGCCTCTGAGTCTCTCCATATGTAGTGGATGACCAAAGGTCTGTGGAAACTAAGGGTATTCCCACTAAGGTTAAGGTGCCTTTTTTTAGCCAGGTACGCCTGCTGAGGGTTGACTTTTCCATGAGCAATTCATTTGATTAGTTAAGGTTCTAAGTTAAAAACCTGGTTTGTAAATAGTTGTGGGAATACCGAAATAATGGGGTGTCTAAAATGGGAATAGCATAAAAATGCGAGGGGTTTATTGTAGAGTTGATATGTGGAATTTGATACTTAGAAGTAGGAGCAATGGATTGTTCGCATTCAAATGTTCTGCAGACTACCTCCAAAATCTCAACGGTTATCCGGAACATCAAGAAAGTAAAAAGCCAGCCTTACAGGCGGCTCTTACTCGGGGAAAGAATTGGATAAACAAATCAGGGTAAACCGTCATATCATGCCATAACGCAGCAATTAGTACCTAAGGAAGAAAAGGAATCCAAAGCGTCCCTAATTGATTAGGTCCCACCGGGATTAATATATAGTCCGTCCTTGCGAGATAGTGCTTATTTTTATATTTTTCCATAATGATACCTCCCTACTAATTCCAACAATCAATATAAGTGCCTGGTTTAGGGCTAATTCCCAAGATATTAGAAAAACCATGAAAATGAAAATTAATATTTGCCTGTCCCTCTTCGTTGTCTTGGTGGCGTGCAACAGAACCACCGAATTTGACCATTCCCTTATGCAGCCTGAAGTGATCGACCAGAACGTTCCCAAGGATGTAGAACCTTATGCTGATCCGGAAGTACTTAAAAACCTGGCGCCTATTCGTTCGCAATTCGATAATCTTGCCGTGACTGAGGCTGCACCTACCATAAATCCCCGAATGACAACTTTTGGAAACCAAATGGCCAAAACCATTTATGAGCCTGTCAAAGACAAGGTTTTTCTGATGGCAGGATGGCAGTTAACCAGTACGTTGATCGTGGTGGGGGATGACGGGCTGATTGTTGTGGATCCCGGAGAAAGTGATGATGCTTCTGCGCAAATACTGGAAGACTTCCGCAAAACGACCAACATCCAATATCCGGTTAAGGCCGTGGTTTATACACACCGGCATCCGGACCACTCCTTTGGATCGGGTGGCATGGGCGTTACCCAGGCCCAGGTTGATCAGGGAGATGTAAAGGTTTTTGCTCATCATCAATTCATGGAATATTTGGCCAATGATGCCAGCGTAGTGGGTGAGATCCTCACGCAACGAACGGCCTATGGCGGGGCTACCTATCTTGGGCAGAATGCTGAGGGGCTTGTCCACGCAGGTCTCGGTCCTACTTTCTCAGCTGGCAAAATTTCATTCTTCGCACCCACCGACATCGTCACCGGAACCCTGGAGGCTGAGGCTGCTGGCGTTAAAATGGTGCTCTTTGAGGCTTATGGTGACGCCGAAGACGAAATCGACGTATATTTCCCAGAATTACGTCATGTACACGGCTCAGAGACAATCCAAGGCGAAACCTATCCCAACCTATATACCCTAAGAGGTACCAAATACAGGGATTTGGTAAAGTGGTACAAGGGGGTAGACAATTTGCTGGAATACGCCCGGAAATCGGATAGTTACAGCCATTCGCATATGCGTTCCTGGGTGGGCAATGACTTCATTACCGAACGCATTCAGAATTACCGGGATGCCATCCAGTACACGCATGACCAATCTATCCGATACATGAACAAAGGAGCAACCCGTGAGGAATTGGTGGGACTTATCAGGCTGCCGGATAACCTTCAAAACGATCCCTGGCTTCAGGAGTTTTACGGAAGTGTGGAGCACGTGGTACGCAATGTATACAATGGGTACCTTGGTTGGTATTCCGGAGATGCAACGGAGTTGGCCACCCCTTCCTTTGATCGCAAGGCTAAACTCTATGTGGAAGCCATGGGCGGCGGGGAAAATGTTAAGGAGATTGCCAGAAAAGCTATTGAAGCAAAGGATTTCGGATGGGCCATGGAAATTATGACTCACCTGGTCAGGGCCAACCCGGATGATCAGGGAGCCAGGGACCTAAAAGCAGAAGCGATGCGCGCCTGGGGGTATGATCAGGCAAATATCTATTACCGGAATTTTGCGCTTTCGGGGGCTAGTGAATTGGACGGTAGCCTGGATACCTCCGGGGCCTTTGACTTTGCAAATCCTGTGATTATTCAGCAATTTGGTATCGGGACTATATTGGAGAACCTCCGGGTTAAAATTGATGCGGATAAAGCTATCGGAGCAGACTTCAAGATTGGCTTCAACATCACCGACCGGAGGGAATCGTATGGATTCCATGTTCGCAATGGTATATCAGCATTTTATGAGTATATTCCGGCCGATGCAGATCTCGTCCTGGATATTCCGGCTAGTGTGGTCTACGATTTTGTCCTAGGCAAGGGAACGATTCGGGAAGCCCTGGATGCTGGAAAAGGTTCTGCTCAAGGTAGTCTGGATGGATTACAGACATTTGCTTCCTATTTTGATTTCACCAAAGAGACGATTCGACTCTCCTCCCGATAATTACTGGAAGGTGAAGCAGTTCTACTGGGTATTACTTATAATACTTTTGCCATGGCGCGGAGTTTACAGTGTACGTGCTCAGACCGAATTTTTCCACGAACTGGAATTGGAACACGGGTTGGTGGAAAGTGAGGATTGGCGCGTTGAGGTTGCTGGCAGTTGGAAGCACATATACAACGAAGTCGGATGGAGGCGGCTTGGATTGGATCCTTCAGTAAGCCGGATAGCCGGGAATTGGACGTTCACTTCGGGGGTAGCAACGTTTTATACGTTTGATCGGGAAATTGAAAATTTTGGAGAACTGCGGCCGTGGCTGCGTCTGGGATTTCTCTTTGACCTTTGGAAAGCAGTTGTCGTGCAGCAGTTTATACGTTCGGAATGGCGTATATTTTTAAGGGGAAGCGAAAATTATCATCGATTCCGATACGTTTTGAATCTGGGCTTTGCCCTATGGAAATCGGAGCGATGGTCACAAGTCCTGGGGTTTGAAAGTTATTTTCTCGATGCCCCTGCAATATTTGAACGCTTCCCCGCTGAGCGGGATTACCGCCTGATATTCCGGTATGCGATTTCGGAGAGCCAACAGTTTTCGCTGGGGCTTAAATACGAAACCTTCCTGGATGCTGCGTTAACGGAACAGGATCGGGGGGTGTTGTTAATACTGGGTTATAGTTTTTAATAATGCTTATTTCGGGCCGAGCCGGACTAAGTGAATGACAATAGCACATGCCATGAGAATATCCATTTTATTGCTGCTCCTGTTCTTTTTGTCTTTCAGGTTGCTGGCCCAACAGCAACAGAGTAGCGCTGAGGAGCTTGCTAAAAGACTACAGAACCCGGTAGCCAGCCTGATCAGTGTACCTCTACAGAATAATTTTGACTTTGGTATAGGCACCGCTGACGGGGATCGCTGGACGCTCAATGTGCAACCCGTAATTCCTATTGGTATAAGCAAAGATTGGAACCTTATAACCCGGGCCATTTTACCCGTACTATCACAGAATGATGTTTTTGGCCCAAGCGGGCGTCAAACCGGAATCAGTGATTTGGTACTCAGTGGATTTTTCTCACCCAAGGAACCTACTTCCGGAGGCGTCATATGGGGGGCGGGACCGGCATTATTGGTTCCCACGGCCACCGATGACCTCTTAGGAACCGGAAAGTTTGGGGTTGGGCCAACGGCTGTTGTCCTCAAACAAGCTGGTTTGTTCACATTCGGAGGTTTGGTTAATCATATCTGGTCCGTTGCCGGGAGTACGGACCGAACAGACGTTAATCTGACCTTCTTACAACCCTTTATTGCGCGTAACTTTAAGGGAGGCTATGCTATTTCATTCAATACAGAAATTAGCCACAACTGGGAATTTGATACGACCTCCGGGACGGTCAACCTGGTCGGTTCGAAAGTTGTTCATTGGGGCAAGCAGGCGGCTCAACTATTTGTAGGACCCAGATTGCCCTTCGGTAATGGCAATTCCAGTTCTTGGGGCTTTCGGACCGGATTTACGTTGCTTTTTCCTAAATAAATTTGTGTCCTGAAAATTTGAAAACATCCTTGTAAACGGTTTTCCGACCTTTTTTGGTTATTAATGTGTAGCGATGGTAAATTTTAAATAATCAGATACATAAATATCAACAAAATCACAATATTTACTAGATAGCCGTGGGTATTTAGCCACTGATTAACCTTTCCAAGATAGGCAGGCCCTCTTTTTCCTAAAGATAAATAGAATATAAGTGGAGTTGCGGCGATAACCGCTACCAGGCCAAAAAAAGGCAAAGCATTCTTGAAATTTGCACCTGAGTAATGTAAAAGGCTACCAACGCTAAAGGCCATTATAATGTCAGTAGGCATTAAGGCAATAAGTAGTATACCGATTACGAAGATCCGGGAAACGGACGCAGTAGCTATGTTGTGCAACCAATTTGGCGGTTGTGTTAGTTTTTTTCGATTCCGATATGTTTTAAGGATTAAATAGGCAAAGAGAGTCAATAAGAAATATTTCAATAGTGGGCGGCCTCCAATCGAAGCTATTTGCAAATCCGTTGCTTCCGCGAGTCGGAAGTAAATGAAAGTAGTGACAACCAAGGTTGAGGTCACCGCAGCGACATAAAATATGGAACTTTTTACCGCATCTGCGCGCGTTATTAAAATAAGGGCTACCAACAATTGTGGGCCGAGCATTACAGACAAAGCCAGGGGCAAAAACGCAACGGATTCCATAGAGGTTTCTTGATTAAAAGGCAAAGTCTAATGACTAAGCTTTTTTATGAGTTTTTTATAATCCTCAATACTGCTCATAACAATATCTTTGGCTGTATCTGCATCCTGAAATTCCTCTACAGCTACTGTTTTATTTTCCAGTTTCTTATAATCCTCAAAGAAGTTTTTAAGCTCCTTAACAAAATGGTTGGGAAGTTCTGCAATATCGTTGAAGTGGTTGACGCTCATATCATTTTCTGCTACCGCGATAACTTTATCGTCCATTTGCCCCTCATCAAGCATTCGCATTACTCCGATAACCTTTGCCGAAACGATACACATCGGGACAATATCAATTTGTGATAGAACTAGAATGTCTAAAGGGTCATTGTCATCACAATATGTTTTCGGAATGAACCCATAGTTCGCTGGGTAATACATAGAGGAATAAATAACTCGGTCCATTATTAAAAGACCTGAATCCTTATCGAGTTCATATTTAGCGCGAGTATTACTGGGGATTTCGATTATGGCGTTCACAAATTGTGGTACGTTTTGACCAGCACTTACATCATGCCATGGATTAAATTTCATAATATGTACATCTAGCTATATTATCCGGTTTCACCATTCTATGAGCAATATAAATAACTTAATCTGATTAAGTGTTCAAATCTATTAAAATGAGAAAATAGCATTTAGTTGACTATATGTTGGCTAATTGATAATAAAAAACCCTCATTATCAGATAGATAAAGAGGGTTTAAGTACTCGAGGCGGTAATAGAATCATGCTTATTTCTCCTTATTCTATCTTACTGCTAAAAACGCCGCAAAGCCTATAAATACAGTACATACAAACGTTTTTGCTTGCACCGTCAAATTCATCTAAATAAGATAAAATAAGAGCAAATAAGTAATATGTCGGGAAAATGTCGGGAAGAATTTTAACATTTTTATCGGCCTTGCTCTTATCAATGCTTTCGCCATTGGGAACGTCAAATTGTTACTCAAAAAAAGTGAGAATCCATCTTTAATCGATACACGGTTTTACTATACTCGCTACTTCATTATTATAATATTGCCGGCTCATCGTCGATAATCTTTAAATAAGTATAGCCATAAGATTCTGGCCATTCTCATATTAAATGAGGATAACAAAATGATTACCAGTGCAATTATTCCGATAATTCTTAAGTCAAAACGTTCTGCAAAAAAGAAACTTGCAATAAAATAAGTTATGATTCCCTGGGCCACAGTCAATCCGTAACTTATATACATGGCACCAATGAAAAATCCAGGTTCCTTGTGATATCCAATACCACATTCTGGACAGTTTTCATTCATTTTTGGCCTGAAGAAGTTAAAATAGATATTGTTTTCTCTAAAAATCTTTCCCTCTTTACAATTCGGGCATTTGTTTGTTAAAATATGGTAAAGCATGGTGTATCTTATTAATTCACAGCAAGATCTTTAACGCATCGAAAACCGACATGCATCAGCGAGGTCTCCGGGGTTGATCCACTCCTTCCGGATACCCTGAAACCATGGCAAAATGAAGGATCGCAAAGAAAGGAACCTCCTCGTTGGGCTTTTTCACTATGGGCATCGGGAGTAAATTCATCCGGATTAAGGTCATATGGCAGTTTCCAGTTTTCGCACCATTCCCAGACATTCCCGGCCATATCTTGAAGTCCCAAACCCGATTCCCCAAAGGCACCTACAGGGGAAGTGTATGTATAACCGTCTTTCGCGCTATTATACAAGGGGAATGAACCCTGCCAGACATTGGCCTGATATACCCCATCTTTCATTAGTGTATCCGAACCCCAGGGATATTTGGCCGTTTTAATCAATCCCCCATTTCTGGCAGCATGCTCCCATTCCTGTTCTGTGGGCAAGCGCTTACCAGCCCATTTGCAATAGGCTTTAGCGTCATTCCAGGATACCTGTGTAACCGGATGATTGTCCTGAGCTTTTTTACCCTGAGGCCCCTGAGGATATCGCCAGTTTGCCCCTTCAACAAGAATCCATTGACCTGTTTCCATGTTGAATACCCCGGCACTTCCAAATTCTTCGGCCTGTGTCACATACTCTGTTTGCCTAACAAACCTGCTGAACTCAGCAACGGTTACCGGATGAATATCCATATAAAATGCCCTGGTAATTTCCTCATGAATCGGTCCTTCCTGAGCGAACACTTCATTGGAACCCATAATACTTTTTCCTCCAGGTATCAATACCATACCCTCGGGAACTTCAATGCCTGAACTCATAAATGAACTTGATAGAAATGCTAGTGTAATTATGGCAATTACTATGAGTGAAAATCGTTTCATTGTACTATTGATTTAAGTGGATTTTTAGTTTTTTTATCGCACCCCCTCTTAAAATTTCCATGACCATGGGGGTCTTTTCATGTTTTGTTTTTTGAATGCTACGGACTACTTCTTCCAATTCACCAGGGGAGGTAAGTGCTATAGTATTTACGCTAAGGATAATATCTCCCCCGAGGATAATATTTTCTCCATTGAGTGAAACAGAAGTATTACCTCCATGTAGTCCGGCAAAGTCCGCAGGGGAAAGGGGCACCACCCGCTGAACGAGTAATCCACCCTTTTGGGGTACATTGAGCAGGTAAGCCATGGCCTCATCCAACAGATATCCATCAAGACCCGTATACAGGCTGTTTTGATCAACAACCAGCTTTTTGGTAATATTAGATGTTGCCGCAAAACCTATTCCTTCGAATCCTCCTGACTCCGTCAGGATAGAAGTGACAATACCAACTACTTTACCGCCTGAGTTAAACATGGGTCCCCCAGAGTTTCCATGGTTTATGGAAGCATCCGTCTGGAAGTACTCTGCCCGTATAAACCCGGAGGTCGTATTTACTTGCTGATGTCGTCCGCTTATATACCCAACGGAAAGGGAATGGGAAAGGCCGTATGGGGCTCCTATGATGCAGATCCTTTCTCCTATTTTAACCTTATCTGAGTCAGCCAGTGGGGCTATGGTCAAATTTTCAGGAACCCAAGCCAATTGTAAAAGGGCAACATCTGCTTCCTTGGCAAGTCTTATAATTTTCGCTGGAACCTCTTTTCCTGATGTGAATTTAATCTTGACTTTTTCAGCGGTCTGTATGACATGTGCAGCAGTGAGAACCAGACCTTCTTCAGAAATAATAACCCCAGATCCAAGACCTTCTTCATAAACAGTGTACTCCGGATTGGAGCGGTCTTTTGAATTGGCAATGACCTCCACTACAGCATCATTTACTTTTTGATAAATCGTATGAGGCTCTAAGGTGGATTGAGCCATAATAAGCTGTAAGCCTATTGTCCAAAGGGTAATGAAGTTGATAAAATTTTTCATGGAATTTAATTTTGAAATCTAGGTTCCTTTTTCTAGGTCTGGCCATTTATTTTATTAGAAGGAAACTTGCTCTAAGAAAAGCACCATTTTCAAGTCCATAATCTTCAGTATCACCATTTATATCCGTAGCCGTGAGTTTTCGCTTAATAGAAATCCCTGCTGATAACTGAAGTCGTATACTCTCCGATAGATCGGTAGCCACTGTAGGCCCAATATTATATCTAGAGAACTTTACGCTTTCCACCTGACCCACGTTGGAGCTGGTATCCTCCACATTCAAGGCATACTCATTACCCTGGAGATCCACTCGAAATCCTAATGCCAGTTTGTTGATTCGGTAACGAACTGCAGCTTGTATCGGAGCGATTACCAATACATCAAAATTGCCTTTGCGATATACAAACTCTGCTATCGGAACCAGTTTGGGCTCGCCAAAACCATTTGTATAGGCAGCACCCAAACCATACTTAAGATCGTTGCTGGCAATATGTCGAACAAGCCCTGAAGCTTGTAATGTGAAAGCATCCGATTGCAAGCTTCCCGAAAAATCAGAAGCGATAGTAGGTGACAGGATGGCTCTAACAGCCCACTTTTCATTCAATTTTTGATTGATCCCTGCTGTAAATTTAAGGGCATGCAGGTTTGCTGAAACACTTCTATCGTTGGGAAGGTCATTTAAGGGCCCGCCCAGGAAGGTGTAATCTATTCCGGCCAACAGAATCGTTTTATCATTCTTAAGGCGTATAGGGGCCAAAAAGAATGCCTTAAACTCAGATAGATTTATTTCGGTCTCCTGAAGCTGTGGGTTGGACGGGTTTTCCAGGCTTACCGCAGGGTTGAAGGTATATGTTATGCCGGCCATATTAAATTCTTCCTGCGCCTTCATTTGAAAAGAGACCATCAGTAGAAATAGTATAGTATAAATTCTAGTTTTCATAATAGATGTGTTAAAGAAGTTGGTCTTTTCGATACTGGTCAAATATTGCTTTGACTGCTTCGTTTATTTTCTTTTCCAATTGGATGGAATTTTGGGTAATCACACCTGAGGTGCTGCCGTGCCAAACCACTTCTTTGGTCTTTGCATCAATAAAGTCAATCATCAGCGTCCCTTCGGTATACTCCCGGACTTCAATATCCGTGATCTGATACTTCCACCTTCTTCTTCCATAATAATTGGTATAGACATCATAATCTTGTTTGGTGTCGACAATCACAAAGTAGTTGATCAGCACATCAGGACCTGTTACTCCTGAATTGTTCTGAATTGTTGAGAGTTGAGCGGCTTGTTCTTCAATGGATTTTTGCAGTTGCATTTTTTGTGTAGGATTCACATTTGGTAAAAATCCTTCTTCGGTATCGGCCACGGTATAGAAGTTATACGTTTTTAAATCTGCATTGGCAGCCGTTTCACTTGAGACCCTTAGACTGGAACAGCTTGCAAAAAGCGTTACCAGAGACAGGGACAAAATTTTCAGTGTTGTTTTCATGCTATATGTTTTAGGTTGTTAAACTGAATTTCTAGACAAACTTATCCCTGAAAAAGTGGGTAAACACTAAAGAACTTCCTATCGTTTCATCTTGGTTTCCCAACGGGAAGTATTCATTTTCGGCATAAAAAAAGCCACCCGCAAAATGCTAGGTGGCCTAAACAACTAAACTTGAAAACTAGTTGCTTTCAATATAGCTTTTGAATTTTTCCTGAAAGTCGTGGAAACTCCAGCTAAGGGTAATCTTAGTAACATTCCCATCCAGGGAAACATTATCATTTCCAGAGGAGAAAGTTTGATTGTGGGTAAGAAAGAGGTTTAAATTATCGTTTATATTAAATCCTACGCTTGCGCCAATCAGGTGAACATTTTGTCCTGCTTGTTCATTCACCAAAGTTCCTGTTTCATTTGAAATAAATTGTGAGCTTCCTCCATTTAAATAGCTATAATCCAAAGAGAGAAAACTCTTTTTTGTAATATCCCTGGTAATGTGGCTCTCCAGGCTAAAAACTCCCTTTTGATCAATTTCCTGACCCTGAAAATCCTTGTTATTTGAAAGCAGTGTATAGGCAGGGAATAGTTCTAGTGTGGTTTTCTTTCCTTCAACCCAGGGACCGATTCGCTGTACAAAGGGAAGTCCTAATTTTAATTTGAATTGGTTACTGCCAATATTTATGGGATTATTAGAGTCATATTGCCCTGTTGGGAAGGTGGCAGCCATTTGAAGGTATAGTAAACTAGGACTTTCATGGCGAACAAAATCTTTGATCATCAAGCCCTCTGCCCCGATCAGGTTGATAGTATTGGACCAGACCAAATCTCCCATACCATGTTGAAACAAAGTAGTTGATGTGGCAGCAGGCCCCTCCGGATCTAATGTAACGGTAGCTGTAATATCCCCTGCAGGAATCATTATAGTAGAATAAAAAGTTCTTCCAAAAATAGGCTGACTCCTTGTGTAAGTAAGCATATACAAATTGTTTTCAACGGTGGCATTGGGATTGATAAAACTTAAATTGTTGGCAGAGGCATTCGCCGTTGCTTTTATTAAATGGGCACTTAAAATATTTAAGTTCTTAGGAAGGGCCCAATACGTTCTTGGGCCATCGAGCTGTGCATGTGCCTTACCAAAAAGTAAGAGTCCAATTAGAGTTATATATAGATATTTCATGATTTTGTTTTTAAAAAGGTTACTGATTAGTTGTTGTCAATTTCTGGAACGGTTTCGGAACCCCTATCGAAGTCTGGGTCATAAAATGGAGGTCGTGGAGGCAGTTTGTCTTCCAGTCCATCGTATACCGTTCTGTTGGGGGCTATAACATTATTGGTGGTTTTGTACTCCTCCCAATCGCGAATCAATTCTTTCAATTTCTCAGGGTTAGTCTCAGCGAGATTAAAACGCTCTCCTGGGTCATCCTCCAGATTGTAGAGCTCCCATTTTCCACTGCCATAGGGCACCACCATGTTTACTATTTTCCATGGTCCTTTGCGAATGGCTTTGCAATTCCACAATTCGACGCCTATGTAGTCCGTGGCAGTCCTGGGGGATTTATCTTTTCCCTCAATGGTACTTACCCATGATTTACCCTGCATAGGAAGGGTTGGCTTCCCTTTAAAAGTACTGGGGGGCTCAATACCAGCAAGTTCAATGAAAGTAGGAGCAATATCCGAGACTTGCATAATGGCTTCGGTATTGATTTGCCCGGAATTCTTTTTTTCTGGGCTTACCACGATTAAAGGGGAACGGATCCCACCTTCATAAGTCGTGTATTTTAATCCATTGAAAGGTGCTGCAGATACCTGCGCCCATGAGGGCCCATAAGCAGTCCAGGATCCCTTTCTTCCCCAATTTTCATGTCCGTGGGTGTAGGTGCTGGCAAACCAATTTGCTTTTTCTGTAGCAGGATAATTTTTGTAATTGTCTGATTTTTGAGCTGCGTCCGGCCCGTTATCAGAAAAGAATACTATATAGGTGTTTTCCCTTAAGTTATTGTCTTCCAAATACTTTATTAAACGCCCTATTTCCATATCCATATAATCCAAAACAGCTGCGAACACTTCCATTTTGCGGGCGGTGATGGTCTGGGCTAAAGGTTTAAGCTTGTCAAAACCTGGGACATACCATAATCTTTCTCCCATCTCTGTTTTTTCGGAAAGAATTCCCATCTCAATCATTCTTTCAAGACGTTCATCCCTGAGAACATCCCAGCCTTTATCAAAAACTCCCTGATATTTTCTGAGCCATTTATTTGGAACAGCTAAAGGATCATGAGGTGCCTGGTGGGCGAGATAGGCAAAAAATGGTTCACCATCATCTTTATTGGATTCTATATACTCAATGATCTTATCTGTAAATGTGGTAGTGGCATAGTATTTTTTTGGTAATTCTGTTACATATTCCCCATCTTCAGAAAAATGGTTCTTTTCAATATGTGAATCCGGACCCTTAAAGTCAAAATAACTACCTGCTCCCGAAAGCATGGCAAAGGATTTATCAAATCCTCTGGAATGAGGTAGGTTTTCTTTGGCTTTTCCCAAATGCCATTTACCTGCCATGTAGGTGTGGTAGCCATTGGACTGGAGAATTTCTGAAAGAGCCGGAATATCCGTTCTTAAATAGCCCTCATATCCAACCATATCCATTTGATTTTGTGCGGTTTTTTCATACATATTTCCCAATCCTGCCCTATGGCTATCCATACCGGAAAGCAACATAGAGCGTGTCGGGGAACATGTAGGGGCGACATAGAAATTGGTATAGCGAACACCTTCCTGGGCTAGCTTATCAAGATTTGGGGTATTGATTTCCCCTCCAAAAGCACCCATGTCTGAGAATCCCATGTCATCGGCGACGATAACAAGGAAATTAGGTCGATTCTTTGATTTCTCTTGAGCAAAGGATATCCCGCTGACGAGATAGGCCATAAATATTAAGAGAAACAATAATTCTGATTTTAACTGTCTTGTTTTCATTGTTTTCAAATTTTTTGGTTTTAGTTGTTTTAAATATTGATGCAATGTTATTTATTCAATGTGCTTATCACCATAGCTAATTACCAAATGGTGCATTTCGCCTTCCGAACGTTATTGATTAGTACTTTTCTTTTTGAACATGGCCTTGGGAATCAAAGCAGTAAAGGTGAATTTAAACGTCCAATCCCCTCCCGTAAGCTCCGGGCTTTCTATAAGGTAATCCGCTGCTATTTGAATATTGAAAGGAAGAAAACCTTTTGGTTTTACCAGTTTTCCAACACCTATTCCCATGGGTATCGTCCAACGATTATCCGAATCGGCTTCCCAGTTGGCGACCACTTTCGGGGACGTAGTCAGATAATAACCTTTAGGGAGGTTATAATTGACAAAGGGTTGTATGGTAAAGGCAGAATTAGCACTTTCCAAAGACCAGACATTGTTAATTAGCATTCCAATCACCCAATCACTTGGTTTAATGACACCAACTATTGATGGACCGACACCCCATTCTTTAATTCCTAAATTTTCGCCAGCAGTGGGCAGGTTGACTACAGGTCCAACACCCCAACTGATCTTGCCTTTTTTCGTGTAGAAAACAGAAAGATTCACATCTCCTAAGCCTTTGAAGTTTCCCGACTCGGCAAAAACATTGGGTTGATTGATAATGGGCAAGATTACCCTGGCAATAATTTTACCATTAGCCAAAGGGATTACGGGCTGTATGTTTGTGATATTTTGCGTTCTGTCAAATGGACCTATACCAAAATTGGTGTTATTCTGGAATGGAACGCTAATAATGTTGGCAATGGGATCTTGAGCAATTTTGGCCAGATCCTCTTCGGTAAGCTGCCCATATAACTGCATGCTTCCAAGTTGTATGCAAAACAGAATGATAACGGTGAAAATGGATTTTTTCATGACTTCTAGATTTATTGATTATGTGCCAAAATTAGAAGTGCGACTGGTGGAAAACACGCTATAATTACCCATCGCAGCGGTATGGTTTCCCAACGTACCTGCTAATGAGACAGGCTATTTCCTGGGTTGAGGATCCTGGTTCAAATACTTACCTACCAGTATGGCCACCAGGATGGTAAGATAAAGTTGCCCGGTAATCCCTATTAAAAGCGCAATGGATTGGGCAGGAGGCGTTTTGGGAAGTACATCGCCAAAGCCAAGGGAGGTCAGGGTGGTAAAGGAGAAATAGGTAAGCTGGTACATATCGCTCCCATTGTCCAGGTTATAAGAACCGGGCAACCACAGGTTAATAAACTGACATATTTGTCCTCCTAAAAGCCCGATTAAAAAATAACCAGACACCGCGGCTGCAATGATATTCAAAGTAATTTTCCGACTGTTCCAAATCATACTGAACAGACGATAGCCCAAAAAAGTAATAAATATGGTTATGAAAAAGGCCCTTGAAAACTTAATCAATGATTCCTGAGCTGTTTGTGCACCTAGCCAAATAAATACAAGGGCCACGACTCCCATGACTAGTCCTATGAAGAAATGACGGATGGAATTGGAGATTAACTGTATCCCTGTGAAAACGACAAATGACAAAGCAATTTGAAAGACCAGGGTCTTTAAGTCAGGCATGATATAAACAGGAATTGGCAACAAAAGCAGCAGGATAAGGCTTAAAAGAAGCCACTTGGAGTTATTCTTTCCCCTGAATAAAAACTGTTGCAATTTCAAATGATAACGATATGCCTTTTGAACTCTTTTCAAAATCGACTTAATTTATATTATACCTGAGTTTTATAAGTCTCAGCTCTTCTTCCAATTCATTGCGAAGCTGTGATAATCGGTCATTACCTGTCCTGCCCTGTTGACCAGCAATCAACCCATCGATGCATTTCTTTAAAAATACCATATCAACATTTTCTTTATTATCGATAAAGGACATAGTGCCTTTGATCGCAAATAGAAAATATTGGGTTTCTGCAGTGTCCTGATAGAGGTTTATTACCCTCTCGGTCTTGTCTAAATAATATGCTAAGACCTTTTGGCATTCGTTCAAAAGAGTTTGTTTATCATAAACGGTCATGGCAAGAAATTTTACCAAAGGTATCCTGCGACTCTATATTTGATTTATAAAGAATTTCCCAACGACATACTTAGATTTCCTAACGTAGTTTAATAATGCCCTTTTATTAATTATCTTGAAGTGCTTATAATTCAATGACCATGTTCTTCACAGCAAAATTTTCCGATGTGGAAGTCAATGTTCAAAACATTGAAGGAAAACCTGTGCTGATAGAACACTTGCGCTCAGAACGGGCCCTGAAACCGGTTAAACATAATGCCCCTGGTTTTTTAAGACCTAACCTGCCCCATGATACAAACCGGAGCTATTATTCATTTGAATATACAAAGCTGCAGCCGTTTCATCCTGAAATACCCAGGACTAGGGAAGCACTGCTCAAACTCCTATCCGTAAGCATTTCTTTGGTAGAATCCATCAAGGTGCTGCACTGGGATAAACTTTCAGCCGGAATTCTCTCTCAGGGGAGATTTTGCCTGGACCAGGATGGCAATCTTGTGATCCTTGGAAATACTTTGTTAACTGATTCTCTTCCCACCTATGGTTTTAGTCATTACACACCGGAGGACTTCTACTATCTGGCCCCTGAGTGCTATGATAGTATACAGATAACCCCAGATTACCGAGCCGATTTCTATTCACTGGGGGTAAACTTATATCTATGGTTTACAGGGAGCCTGCCTATCAAAGGGGATGATAAGATGGAATTGATGCATCATCACCTGACTCAAAAGCCGATTAATCCGAAAGATATTAATCCTTCTATCCCGGAAGGTCTGAGCAAACTAATTTTAAATCTATTAGCCAAACAACCTGGGGAAAGATATGCCTCTGCTTATGGAATCGTAAAAGATTTAGAGGCTATTCGCAGGAGTGTTGAGAGTGGAGACAGAAACCCCATAATTCTTCACTTGGACTACGATCCAGGTAAAATAGACTTCGGGAATACACTTTTTGGTCGGGAACCTTTGCTAAATAAACTCCATGAGGCATTTAATAAAGCAGAGCACTTTAATTCCCAGCTGGTCTTTGTGGAGGGAATGTCTGGTATTGGAAAAACCAGTCTGGTCCAAAAATTCATAAATGATATCCCGTCAAAGAAGGTCATTACGCTTCATGGCAAATTTGATCAGTACAAACAGGCCTCATATGGGGCTATTCAGATGGCTTTTAAGGATCTGGAACATCAATTGTTTTTAAAGTTAAAACTTGACAGAAATAAACTCAGGACCGTTCTCTCAAAGGAGATTGGAAAGAATGCTGGTGTACTGAAAGAAATAATTCCCGGGATAGCAGATCTGGTGTATGAATTAGGGCCTGTAGAGGTTTTAAACCCAATAGAAACCAGGAACCGTTTTAACTATACTTTTGGGCAATTTTGCAGTGCATTGAGAAAAATGGGGATATCCATGGTGTTTTTCCTGGACGACTGGCAGTGGTGTGACCCCCCTTCTTTAGAGCTCGTAAAATCTGTAGTGAAAAATCAGATCAATGGCTTGCTCTTTCTTTTTGCTTTCAGGGGTAATGAAGTTCAGGGCAGACATCCTTTTAGTTTATTTAAGGCAGAAGCTGAGAAAATCCCGGGGTACCATCACATTTTGGTTGAATCTCTTGACATGCGGCTGGTAAACCAAATGGTTTCAACAGCTCTGGGAACAAATGTTGCCGAAACCAGTGAACTTTCCGGATTGATTTATGAGAAAACAGGAGGGAATCCTTTTTATGTGAAACAGTTTATAAACTCTCTTTATCAAAGGGAGCTACTCAAATATAATTTTGATGATCACCAGTGGCAATGGGATACCAGAAAGATATCGGAGGAAGATCCTTCCCGCAATGTAGTCGATCTTGTAACTCAAAAAATTGATAAGCTGTCTTATGAAGTGCAGATCATTCTAAAGGTAGCCTCTTTCATTGCCGGAAGATTCGACCTGGATTTGATATCCCAAATCAGTGGATTGGAAAAAGTATTGATCCGCATACTTCTGGATGTTTCAATCGAAAGCGGATATGTGCAGAGAGAGGACACTGATAACTTGTACAGGTATCGCTTTGCTCACGACCGTATACAGCAAGCAGCTTATCAACTGAATTTGCCCACCTTTAAATTATCCAATCAAGAATTACATCTTGCCATTGGAATTTATTTATTGGATAAGGACGACAATCCCGAATATTCTGGAGCTGAAATATTACTTCATTTTTTGTCTTCTAAGGAATTAATTCCTGAACATCGTTCGGAACAAATTATCGATTCAATTATAGAATTAAGCGAGGATTCCAATTTATCGATTACCCCGGAAGCTGCTAAACAATATTTTGATTTAGCTCTTTTTCTAAGTGAAAAGTTCGAATATCCCAAACATTT
>CBDTYM010000006.1:0-44459 GCA_965364605.1 uncultured Muriicola sp. | reverse complement strand
ACCCATGGCATTTTTCATATCCTGTTGCAGGTCCGGAGGAAGGGGCATTTTATTAGCTCCCTGCTTCATGTAGAGTTCGTCTCCTTTGGCGATCACCCCCATCATGGGAGCATCGTTCATATAGGTAGTCTGGGAGAACTTGTCAGCGGTACGCTTTTCCTCAATTTTGATAGTAGATCCCATCGCCATGCCCTCGTAAACGAGCTTCAGGGAGTTGATCCCATCAATCTTGTCTTTTCCGCCTATAGCTTCGAAATATTTGTCGATCACAGACTGTACGGTGGTTCCTTCCGGGACACTAACCTCGTAATTGGGTTTCGCTGTCTCTGAAGCGTATTTATCGTAGTATTTGATCGGGACGGACTTACCATTAAAGGTCACCTTCTCCAGATTTTCAAGGACATCACTTCCTTTCCCTGCTACGACCACTCTGGCATTGGCGGTTGAGAAATATTTGCTGGCAGCCGCCTGCACGTCTTCAACGGTAATCGCGTTGATCCTTTCCAGATAGGTCTTATAGAAGTCCTTAGGCAGGTCTTCGGTCTCGATATTCAGGGCATACCTCGCAACAGTAGACGGCCTCTCAAGAGCCATCACAAAGTTCCCCACGTATTTAGCTTTGGTATTTTCCAGTTCTTTTTCAGACACGGGCTGATTTGAAATCATATCGATCTCTTTCAGCAATTCTACTACAGAACTGTCAGTTACCGCATTTCTGACCTGTGCGAAGGCTCTGAATCTCGATGGGGCGTACTTGTTGTCCCCGATTCGGGAGTAAGAACCATAGGTATACCCTTTGTCTTCCCTCAGATTCAGGAACAAACGGGCTTCCCCACCTCCGCCGAGGATCTGGTTGGCCACTATAGCCGGGAGATAATCCGAATCCTTCATTTTGAGGTCAACCAGGTTTTGCACAGCCACCTCAGACTGCACTGCATTCGGCACATCCACAAAATTGATCTGTGTGTACTGGGCGTCTGAAGGTTTTGAATAGGAGAATGATGGAGGTGAAGCTTTGGTCCATGGCGTAAAGGCTTCCATCACCAATTCTTTCACTTGATCGAATTCCACGTCCCCGATCACCACCAGATAGGCATTGGCAGGAACGAAGTAATTTTGGTAGAACTGCTTGACGTCTAGAAGGGTCACGTTGTTAACGGTCTCCTCCGTGGTGAATTCTCCAAAAGGATGTCCTTTACCATAGGCCAGGGCACTCTGGACCCTGTTTGCTATGGCTGAAACATCTTTTTCCTGGGTTTTCAGACCCGTGATAAGCTTGTCTTTTTCTTTGTCGAATTCCTCCTGGGTGAAATTTGGATTGATAGCTGCATCGGCCATCAACTCCAGGATCCTGGGAAAATACTTCGAAAGCGAACTGGCAAAGGCACTTTGAGAGCCGAAATTAATGCTGGCCCCGAGAAAATCCACCTCTTCATTAAAGTCGTCCTTGGGAATGGAAGTCGATCCGTTGCCCAGCAAGGAGCCCGTCAGGCTGGATACACCGGCTTTTTCACCTTCCAGGATCGGTGGGTTGTCGATGGTGAGCTGTATAGAGACCCTGGGCAGCTTGTGGTTTTCAACCACCAATACAGTAAGGCCGTTGTTCATTTCGAAACGTTGTGCCTCGTCCAGGTTGATCTCCGGTGCCGGCCCTGGTTTTGGCATTTGGGACCGGTCGATCTGGGCGGTAACGGATACCGCCAGTAATGCTATAAATAGGGTTGTATAGATTCTTTTCATTTTTCTAATTATCTGTTTTGTCCTTAGGTAAATATTCAATGACTACCCGCTGGTTGGGCTTGAGGTATTTCTCAGCGACCTGACGAATCTCCTCACGGGTGATAGACCGGAAGATGTCGATCTCCTTGTTGATCAGGTTGGTATCCCCATAGAGCATGTAGGAGGTAGCCAAGGTACTGGCGATCCCTTCCACACTGGAATTGGAATTTACAAACCTGTTCTCGAATTTGTTCTGTAATTTCTGGTAGTCCCTCTCGGAGATGAGGTCTGTCCTTACCTTGGCGACCTCTTCTTCCATCTCTGCAGCCAGTACTTCCAGTGGTGTCTCACCCACGGGCAAGGCAAAAACCAGGTACATGCCGTAGTCTTCCTGACCGATGTTGAAGGCGCCCACCTGCAGGGCCTGTTTCTGGTCGTCCACGATCTTTTTATAAAGCTTTGAACTTTTTCCGTCACTGAGGTAGGTGGAGATCATGTCCAGGACATAGGCGTCCCGCTCTGCAAAACCAGGGGTCCTGTAGGCCACCATGATCGCAGGGATCTGTATGTTGGGGTCGTAGGCAGTTGCCCTGACCTCTTCAGTGATGGGTTCTTCTTTCGGGTAGGATCGGGTGACTTCCTCTCCCCTGGGGATAGGCCCGAAATAATCCTGGATCATCTTTTTGGTGGCCGGGATATCGATATCTCCCGCAACGACCAGTACTGCGTTGTTGGGAACGTAATATTTCTTGTTATAGGCGATCACGTCCTCAAGGGTGGCGGCATCTAGGTCTTCCATGTAGCCAATGTTAGGATCCTTGTAAGGGTGGACCTTGAAAAGATTTTCCCCGAGTACCGGCAAAAGCTGTCCGTACGGGGAGTTGTCGTACCGAAGCCTTTTTTCCTCCTTTACGACTTCCTGCTGGGTATCTATACCCTCCTGGTTGATAATGGGGTGAAGCATGCGCTCAGATTCCATCCACAGCCCCAGTTCCAGATTGTTGCTGGGGAATACCTCGTAATAATACGTCCTGTCCTGGGAAGTATTGGCGTTGTTCCTCCCTCCGTTGGAAGAGACGATCTCAAACCACTTGCCCCTCTCGATGTTTTCTGTGCCTTCGAAGAGCAGGTGTTCGAACAAGTGGGCAAAGCCTGTCCGCCCTTCGGTCCTGTCTTTTCCTCCAACGTGGTACATCACTGAAGTGGTGACCACAGGGGCAGTGTTGTCCTGGTGCAAGATGACGTGCAACCCGTTGTCCAGGTCGTACTCCTCGAATGCTACCTCCTGGGCTCCGGCTGTCAGAAATGTGAACAGCATAGCCAAAACAGGAACTGGAAATTTTCTTTTTCTCATGTGTTTCGCGATTAAATTATGTTTGATGTAGAATTAGGTGGCAATTGCCTGAAGAAAGCCTCCTCTGGCCCAAATTGTCACGGCTTTAAAGATAAGAATTCATCTAGCTTTAACAAGAATTAACAGGGATATTAACGATTATTTCATACTTTGAAGCCAGTCCAATAACCAAATAAAATATGAATAAAATCGCTCTTCCTATTCGCTTTGGCATTGCGGCCAGCGGAAGCCTCATTGCCTATTTTCTGATCCTCTCTTTGGTAGATCTCCATACCAACGTGTTTTACAGTCTCTTTAATGGTGTGATCACGGGGTTTGCCATTTACGAAGCCATCAAGTATTTCAGGATACAGGAGAAGGAGAAGTTCAATTACGGTACGGGATTTAAGGCGGGTATTGTCACAGGGTTTGTGGCAACCCTCATCTTTACGGTATTTTTCGCCATTTATGCTACCGAGATAGATCCCGAATTTCTGGCCCACCTGACAGAACAGTGGTTCAGCCGGTTTGAAAGTTTTGAGGCCATCGTATTCTTTACTGTTGCCATTATGGGTTTTGCAACTTCCCTTGTACTGACCCTGGCCTTTATGCAATTGTTTAAGTCTACTAAAAACACCTGAGAAAAGGGCCGATTTTTGTCTTTAAATCCCTTGCTAATTATCAATTTAGCAGTATATTTGCACCCTCCTAAATGATACTTCTCCGAATGGGGAAAGCTATCAGGAGTTAACATTAATCAAACGCTATGTATGCAATTGTAGAGATAGCAGGGCAGCAATTCAAGGTTGCGAAAGACCAGAAGGTTTACGTGAACCGTATAAAGGAAGAAGAAGGAAAGAAGGTTTCTTTCCACAACGTTCTCCTCCTTGAAGACGGCAAGGACGTAACCGTTGGCGCCCCGGCTATAGACGGCGCGGCTGTAGAGGCCAAGATCGTCAAGCACCTCAAGGGTGACAAGGTGATCGTCTTTAAAAAGAAAAGGCGAAAAGGATACCGCAAGAAGAACGGACACCGTCAGTTCCTCACCGAGATCCAGATCGAAAGTATCATTGCCAAAGGGGCCAAGAAGGTCGAGGCTAAGAAAGAGGCTGCTCCCAAAAAGGAGTCTCCCAAAGCTGAGACAAAGACCCCAGAGGTGAAGAAGGCGGCTCCGGCCCCTGAGAAAAAAGCTCCCAAGGCTTCTGCTGATCTCAGCAAGAAGACCGTGGCAGAGCTCAAGGAAATGGCAAAAGCAAAAGGCCTTGAGGGCTATTCTTCCATGAGGAAGGCAGAACTCATCGCCGCTTTGAATAAATAAGGAGTCAGCTCCGATAAAAAGACAGAATTATGGCACATAAAAAAGGTGTAGGTAGTTCCAAGAACGGAAGAGAATCAGAATCGAAACGACTCGGGGTCAAGATATTCGGCGGCCAGGCGGCCACAGCCGGCAACATCATTGTAAGGCAACGAGGCACCAAGCACAATCCCGGTGAAAACGTATACGCCGGTAAGGATCACACCCTGCACGCCAGGGTAGATGGTATGGTTAAGTTTGAGAAGAAGGCAGGTGGAAAGTCCTATGTTTCCATAGAGCCTTTTGATGCCTAATCGCAAAACAAACAACAACATATAACCCGCAATCTGAATTTGCGGGTTTTTTTGTGCCTAGGTTTCTCCGATCATACGTGGACCGGCTTATTTTTCGCTGGATTACATCCTCCTGTTATTCCATAAAATTAAAAATATTGTATCTTCCTGTCATCCACTAAAAAACAGTAAGAAAATGAAAAAACCTATCATTGCAATGAGCCTGGCTTCTTGCTTGCTCTTTTCCGGTTGCCTTGGCTCTTTTCAGGCATTTAACAATTTAAAGGATTGGAACCAGGGGGTATCCGATAGCAGATTTGTGAACAACCTCATTTTTTGGGGGTTGAATATTGTACCGGTATACGGGTTGTTCTTTCTCGGAGATTCATTGATTTTCAATGTTATTGAATTCTGGTCAGGTTCCAATCCCATAGCAATGAAAGAAGGAGAGAGCGAAATTCAAATTGTTGAGCGGGATGGTAACACGTATGAAATGGTGGCCATGAAGAATCGTATTTACCTCAACGTTATCGACGGTCCAAAAAAAGGGAACAAACTTGAGGTTTTTTATAAACCTGATGAAAAGTCATGGAATGCCATCCGTCCTGATGGGCAGATGTTCAAGCTTTCTTCAATGGAAGAGGGATTCTATATGGTATATCTTCCGGATGGAAAAAAGGTAAAACTGAATCCCGAGATGAGCAGGGAGGAAGGCTTGGCACTTCTTCAGGAACACAAGGATTGCTATCTGATAGAAGGCATGCTGGCTGAAGCCCGCTAGTCTGATTTTTACAAAAACAAAAAACCCGGAATTCCAATGCTTCCGGGTTTTTTTATTCTTCTAAAGGCGTATCAATACCTGTAATAATCCGGCTTGAAGGGACCGTTTTGAGGAACGCCTATATAATCAGCCTGTTCCTCCTCCAGTTCGGTCAGTTCTGCTCCAAGTCTGGATAAATGCAGCCTGGCGACCTTTTCATCCAGGTGTTTGGGCAGCATGTAGACCTTGTTCTCGTATTGGTCGTGGTTTTTCCACAACTCGATCTGTGCCAGTGTCTGATTGGTGAAGGAATTGCTCATCACAAAGCTGGGGTGGCCAGTGGCGCAACCCAGATTGACCAGCCTTCCCTCAGCGAGTACAACGATGTCCTTCCCGTCTACGGTGTATTTGTCTACCTGGGGTTTGATCTCATCCTTGGTGTTCCCGTAGTTGGAGTTGAGCCAGGCCATGTCGATTTCGTTGTCGAAGTGGCCGATATTACACACGATGGCCTTGTCCCGCATGGCCCTGAAGTGTTCTTCCCGTATGATGTCCTTGTTTCCTGTGGCGGTCACGACAACGTCTGCCGTGCTGATGACGGACTCTAACTTCTTGACCTCATAACCATCCATACAGGCCTGTAAGGCGCAGATGGGGTCGATCTCGGTGACGGTAACTATGGATCCGGCACCTCGGAAGGAAGCTGCTGTTCCCTTTCCTACGTCCCCGTAACCGGCAACCACCACCCTTTTTCCGGCCAGCATGGTATCAGTAGCCCTTCTTACTGCGTCCACAGCACTTTCTTTGCAGCCGTACTTGTTATCAAATTTGGATTTGGTCACACTGTCGTTCACATTGATGGCCGGCATCGTCAGTGTGCCTTTTTTCATGCGTTCATAGAGACGGTGTACTCCTGTGGTGGTTTCCTCGGACAGTCCCCTGATACCTGAGGACAACTCAGGGTATTTGTCAAAGACCATGTTGGTCAGGTCTCCTCCGTCATCGAGGATCATATTCAGAGGCTTCCTGTCCTCCCCAAAAAAGAGGGTCTGCTCAATGCACCAGTCGAATTCCTTTTCATTCATGCCTTTCCAGGCATAGACCGGGATACCTGCGGCGGCAATGGCAGCAGCAGCGTGGTCCTGGGTAGAGAAGATGTTGCAGGAACTCCAGGTCACCTCGGCCCCCAGGGCGACGAGTGTCTCTATGAGAACGGCCGTCTGAATGGTCATGTGCAGACATCCTGCGATCCGGGCCCCTTTGAGGGGTTTCTCTTTCCCGTACTCTTCCCTAAGTGACATCAGTCCGGGCATTTCTGCCTCTGCCAATTCAATTTCCTTTCTTCCCCAGGCAGCCAGTGAAAGGTCCTTCACTTTATACGGTACATAGGGTATGGTTTTGGTGCTCATCTCTTAATTTCTTTTTACTTTCGTTCACGTGCGGTAAACCGCCATTTTTTTTGGATTTCAAAGATAGTGATAACTTAAAAATTCCCATGCCTCTTTACAAAACAATAACAGCTGAACCCGATATCCGGATTCGCATCTGGAAGATTGAGGAAACCGAGGCAGCGCTGGCTGAAGGGATATCCCTAACCCCCCATTGCCAGCAACGATATGAAGGGATGAGTTCAGAGCTACACCGCCGGGGTTTTTTGAGTATCCGCCATTTGATGGCTCTGGAAGGATATACGGATCAGGACCTGTATTACGATCAACTCGGTAAACCACACCTAAGGGATCAATCCTTTATCTCCATCACCCATTCCTACCATTTTACCGGAATCGTGGTAAGCAGAAATACGCCGGTAGGGATCGACATAGAAAAACAAAGGGAGAAGATCCTCAAGATTGCACACAAATTTACCCCCATCTCGGAATACGGATCTTTGAATGATCCTGAAGCCCTGATGCGGAAGCTCACAGTCGTATGGGGCGCCAAGGAATCCCTTTACAAGATCAATTCTACTCAGGGATTGAGTTTCCTGCAGCATATTGATATAACCGACTTCGAACTGGAAACAGGAAAGACAGAAGGAATTATCCATCACGAAGGGGAAATCCACCATTTTCAGATCCATTTCTGGGAATTTGAAGGATTTACCTGTGCCTACGCCAAACAGATCTTTCCCCGGACAGATAAATCCTGATAATAACATTCATTACCAGACTGACATGCATATCTCCGTAGAACTTACTCTGAGTCCGCTTCAGGACGATTTTGAACCTCCGATAATAGCCTTCATCAAATCCCTGAGGGCCTCGGGCCTCAAAATTGTTGAGAATCCCCTGAGTACGCACATCTATGGGCCCTATGACCAGGTCATGGAACTCGTACAAACCGAATTAAAGGAAGTTCTGGAAGGGATGGACCACGGGCTTCTTTTTATGAAGATCGTAAAATCGGACCGCAGTGACTATGAACCCCATTTCTGATTTTTTCCTGGACCCTTATCGAGGTCGGGAAGCTTTCCTGATCGTTTTGGAGGCGGTGGCCTTCGTCTTTGGTATAGCCAGTGTGGTCTATGCCAAGAGGGAAAATATCCTGGTTTATCCCACAGGCCTTGTGGCCACAGTGATCACGGTCTATCTTTTTTATGTGGATGAACTCTTTGGCGACATGATGATGAATTTCTACTACTCCGTCATGAGCATTTATGGCTGGTGGAACTGGGCCAGGGTCAGGGAAAATGAAAGAGTTGTACATATTTCGAGGACGAATACGCGGGAGAAGATTATAGGTTTTGGCTTATTCCTGCTCACCATGGGGGTCACCTATGGAGTGTACAGGGCATATGGCACCCTGCTTGAAGGGGCTAATTATATCGATATTTTCACCTCCGGGGTGTTTTTTACGGCCATGTGGTATATGGCCAACAAAAAGCTGGAGAACTGGACGCTGTGGATCCTTGCAGATGTCATCACTGTTCCCCTGTATGCCTACAGGGGGTGGGGCATGCTTTCCCTTCAATACCTTATCTTTACGGTCCTGGCCATACAGGGCTATATCGCATGGAAGAAAGATTTAAACAATTCCCCTCAGACATAGTTAAGGTAGTATTGTTCGGCCCTGAATCTACGGGAAAGACCACCCTCTCCCAGGACCTGGCAGATCATTACGACACGCTCTGGGTGCCGGAGTATGCGAGGGAATATCTGCAGGACAAATGGGACAGGGAACAAAAGACCTGTGAACCCCATGACCTGCTGCCCATTGCCGAAGGTCAAATGCGCCTGGAAAACGAGTTTACAAAAAAGGTAGATCAACTGCTGATTTGCGACACCGACCTGCTGGAGACCATGGTATATTCCGAGGCCTATTACCTGGGCTATTCAGACCCCCTGCTTAAGAAATTTGCCCTGGAAAACACCTATGACCTCTATCTCCTGACCTACATCGATACGCCCTGGGTAAAGGACGACCTGAGGGATAAACCCGGGGAGCGTGAGAAGATGTACCATTACTTTAAGGGAACCCTGGAGAAGTTTGAGCGTAATTTTATTATTTTAAAGGGAGACCGAAAAACAAGGCTTGAAGAGGCCGTTAAACACATCGACAAACAACTTGAAAAATGATTGAGTTTACACAGAGGGATATCGAACAGATCGAAGAAAAAGGGATCAGTAAAAAAAAGGTAGAGGAGCAGATAAGGACCTTTATGGAGGGTATCCCTTTCATCACCTTACACGCACCTGCGGTGATCGGGGATGGGATCCTGAAGATCTCCGGCAGGGAGGAAAAGGAACTTATAGATACTTTTGAGAGGGCCAGATCTTCCCTGTCCCTTTTGAAATTCGTTCCTGCCTCCGGGGCGGCTTCCCGCATGTTTAAAGCTCTTTTTGGTTTTCTGGATGAGTTCGATCCCGGGAAGGAATCTTTTGAGGCCTATCACACAAGGACCGGGAATAAGCACGTAAAGCGTTTCTTCGGGAGGATACATGACTTTCCTTTTTACGAACTGGTGCTTTCCCGACTGGGAGTCGCCGACCTGGACGATGACAACAATAAACTGGAGTTTGTCAGGGAGATGTTAAAGGAGGATGGCTTGAATTACGGTTTCTATCCCAAAGGCCTCTTGCCCTTCCACAAGTACGGCGACACCCTGGTCACCCCCTTTGAGGAACACCTATATGAAGGGGTGTACTACGCCAGTGTTGGCCAAAAGGCAAAATTGCACTTCACAATCTCTGAACAGCATCAGGACCTGTTTGACAAGGAATGGAAGGAGATAGGAGCCGGCGTGACAGAGGATACCAATACCCAGTTTGAGGTGGGGTACTCCTATCAGAGTCAGGCCACGGATACCATAGCCGTAACCCCGGACAATGAACCCTTCAGGGAAGAGGATGGCAGCGTGCTTTTCAGGCCAGGCGGACACGGGGCTTTGATACAGAATCTCGACCGACAGGAAGCTGATATCATTTTTATAAAGAACATAGACAATGTGGTTACACGAGACCAGGCTGATGAGGTGGCCAACTCCAAAAAAGTACTTGGCGGGATCCTGCTCAGGTTGCAGGAAAAGGTCTTCCACTATGCCAAAATGCTGGAGGATAATACCGTAAAAGGAGGTGACATGGAAGAGATCAGGGAATTTCTGGAGCGGGATCTGAACGTCCGTTTCTCAGATTCATACCATGGCTTTACATTGGGGCAGCAGCTGGAGGTCCTCAAAGACAAATTGAACAGGCCACTTCGCGTTTGCGGGATGGTCAGGAATGAAGGCGAACCCGGTGGTGGCCCTTACTGGGTAAAAGACAGGAATGGAAATATCAGTCTTCAGATCGTGGAATCAGCCCAGGTAGATCTGGAACGCGAACATCAGGCTTCCGTCTTTAAAAAAGCCACCCACTTTAATCCCGTTGATCTCGTATGCGGGGTCATGGACCACAGGGGAAAGAAATACGACCTCCTCAAATATGTAAATGAAAAGCAGGGTTTCATCACGCAAAAGACCAAAGAAGGCAAACCGCTTAAAGCCCTTGAATTACCGGGATTGTGGAATGGAGGCATGGCCTTCTGGAACACGGTATTCGTGGAGGTGCCTTCGGTCACATTCAACCCGGTAAAGACGGTCAATGACCTTCTCAAACCTGCCCACCAGGTTTGAAAAACGGATGGTTTACCTGCTAATACGTCAGAATATCCGAAACAAGTCTGTATCTTTACGCCATCTCAAAGGGGTGCCTGATCGATGTTCGACCTTACGAAATCGCCAAGGCTGAGAGTAAACCCGATGAACCTGGGCGGGTAATGCCGCCAAGGGAAGAAACCTTCGCATCCTGGTGGGGAGGTCAGATTTGAGAAAGATTCAGACCCATGTTCGTCTCTTTCCAAATGGGTATCCAGAATGAAAAAGTGTAACAGAATAATCACCCCTTTTATTCTAAAATTGATTTGGAATGAAAAGAGGAGTTTTGTTTATGCTTTTTGTGTATCTCTCTGGTTGGGGTTTTGCACAGGAACAGGAAAAAGACAGCACTGAGGCCAAGGAGATCATACTCGATGAGGTTCTGGTGTCATCGGTCAGGGTGACCCGGGAATCTCCCGTCACCTTTTCCAACCTCACCAAAGAAGAATTGGCTCCGAGAAACCTGGGACAGGATATTCCGATTTTGCTGAACTTCCTGCCCTCTGTTGTCACTACCTCCGATGCCGGGGCGGGGGTCGGATATACCGGGATCCGCGTGAGGGGAAGCGATGCTACCCGGGTCAATGTAACCATCAACGGAATCCCATATAACGATTCAGAATCACAGGGGACCTTCTGGGTCAACCTGCCTGATTTTGCATCCTCCACGGAAGACCTGCAATTGCAACGAGGCGTGGGGACCTCCACCAATGGGGCCGGTGCTTTCGGGGCCAGTCTCAACCTGCTCACGGACGCGGTTTCTGAAGAGGCTTACGCCCAGTTGTCGACCTCTTACGGGAGCTTCAACACCATGCGAAATAATGTCAAATTCTCCACAGGCCTGCTCAGCGATGCATTCGAGTTTTCAGGCAGGCTCTCCCGAATCATATCGGATGGATATATTGACAGGGCCTCCTCCGCCCTGGACTCCTATTTCCTGCAGGGGGCATTCAGGGATGAAAATACCCTGGTAAAGGCCCTTCTCTTCGGAGGGCATGAGATCACCTACCAGGCCTATTTTGGGATAGATGCAGAAACCCTGGCCACAGACCGGCGGTTCAATCCAGCCGGGCAGTATACGGACGAGAACGGGGAAACCCGTTTCTATGAAAATGAGGTGGACAATTACAAACAAGACCACTTTCAGCTGCACTGGAACCAGGTTCTCGGGGGTGGCTGGAATTCAAATATCGCCCTGCACTATACCCGGGGGAGGGGTTATTTTGAACAGTTCAGGGAGGATGATGATTTTGAGACCTATGGCTTTGAACCGATCACCGTCAACGGGGAACTGGTCACGCAGACCGATCTGGTGAGACGGCGATGGCTGGACAACGATTTCTATGGCACCGTATTTTCCCTGAACGGGGATTTAGAAAAGGTGAAACTCATCTTCGGGGGAGGTTACAACTGGTATGAAGGTGACCATTTCGGGGAAGTGATCTGGGCCAGGCTTGCCCCGGAAGCAAATATCTGGGAGCGGTATTACGACGACACCTCCCGCAAGACCGACTTCAATCTGTATGCCAAGGCGAACTACAGTTGGAACGAAAGATGGAGCGTTTACGGAGACCTTCAGGTGCGTTCAGTGAACTATCAGGCCAATGGGAACGAAACAGGCCTGGTGGATGATACCTTCAATTTTTTCAACCCCAAGGCAGGGATCATTTACGACCTAAACCGCAATAACAATTTCTATTTTTCCTGGGCGGTGGCCAACAGGGAACCCAACAGGAACGATTATGAAAACGGCAATCCCAGACCCGAACGCCTGAACGACCTGGAACTCGGGTGGAGGTACATTACCCCAGATGTGCAGGTCAACACCAACCTGTTTTATATGCGTTATAAGGATCAGCTCGTTCTCACAGGGGAATTGAATGATGTGGGGGCTCCGTTGCGGGCCAACGTGGGAGACAGCTATCGCCTTGGCTTGGAGGTAGATGCGGCTGTTAAATTCGGCAATTCCTTTTTATGGCAACCCAATTTAGCCCTTTCCGCCAATAAGAATATTGATTTTATTTTCCAGAGGGACGGGGTTCTGCAACAGCTGGGAAATACCAATATAGCCTATTCACCCGGTGTCGTTGCCGGGAACAGGATCGCCTATCAACCCAATCCTGATTTCCTTCTCGCGCTTTTGACCAAGTATGTCGGGAAGCAATATATGGGTAATATCGATTCGGAAGCCTCAGTTCTGGAAGCCTATTCCCAGACAGATCTGAACATATCCTATGAGATCAGACCATCAACTCTGTTCAAAAGGGTAGTATTCTCAGGTCTGGTCAACAATATCTTCGATGCTAAGTACGTCTCTAACGGTTACTTTTTCACTTTTGACGACACTTTTAGCAACCCGGGGACGACCACGACCATTGAAGGAGCCGGATATTATCCACAAGCCGGGATCAACTTCCTGATCGGCGTGCAGTTCGAATTCTAGTCCGGGAGATTAAGATGAAAACCTTGTCCGAACCCTTTTAATTGCTAATGATCAGAACATTCCCACTTTGGGAGACCCGGTATTCCAGCATGTTAAAATAGCGGTTGCCATCCTGGGGAACGGAGAATTGTTGTCCCGTAAAGAGGCTGTACTCAAAGCCTTCGCACGGACAAATAGCGGTTTGCCCATCCTGCTCAGTGGTGGAACACGGACTGGGGGCGTGGTTGGGGCAACTGGCCTCAAAGGCTCTGTAGGAAAAACCGGAGTTTATCACGTAAACCCCGCGTATCCCAACTCCCTGTGCGCCTATGTACACCGCATTTCCGGGATTTGTCAGGGGGCTATATAACGGAAGGTTGAGGTTGATATCGAAGCGAAAACCTATTTCCTGCAAGTAGGGATTTCGCTGTCCTTGGTCCCTGCTACAAGAGATCAGAACTAAAAACAATAAGGTACAGCGCAAAGCTCTCATATGGGGAATCGGAATTAGGCCTCCCTGCAAAAATCATCAAAAAATCTGTATCTTTGACCTTAATCCTCTCGAAAATGCGCCCCCGATGGGAGTGCTAGATGCAGGGGATTTTCTATTTCCAAAAAGTATGACGACATGAGCAAGGTATCTTATTACACAGCGGAGGGATTAAAGAAATTAAAGGATGAGCTCAATCATTTGAGAGATATAGAACGCCCGCGGGCCTCTCAGGCTATCGCCGATGCACGGGATAAGGGAGACCTCTCGGAGAATGCCGAATACGATGCGGCCAAAGAAGCCCAAGGCCACCTCGAACTCAAGATCGCGAAACTGGAAGAGACCCTGGCCAATGCCAGGCTGATAGACGAATCCCAGTTGGATACTTCAAAAGTCCTTGTGCTATCCACCGTAAAGCTGCGAAATAAGCAAAATGGGATGGAGATGACCTACACCCTGGTAGCTGAAAGCGAAGCTGACCTGAAAGCGGGCAAGATCTCCGTGACCTCGCCCATCGGCAAAGGTTTGCTGGGAAAACAAGTCGGGGATACCGCAGAGATCAGCGTGCCCAACGGCAAGCTCAAGTTCGAAATCCTGGAGATCAGCAGGAGCTGAAAAAGGAATATTCTGTATCTTTAATCCTGTCAGTGATCTGACGGGATTTTTTATAGACTTATATCATGGCCAGTATCTTTACCAGGATCATCAAAGGGGAGATCCCTTGCTACAAGATAGCCGAAGACGAGAATTATTTTGCCTTTCTGGATATCAACCCCAATGCCGTGGGCCATACCCTCTGCGTCCCAAAAAAGGAGGTGGACAAGATACTCGAGCTCGATGAGGATACGTATGTAGGACTTATGCGATTCGCAAGAAAAGTGGGTCTGGCCATTGAGTCTGCGGTGCCTTGCAAGAGGGTGGGGATCACTGTGATCGGACTTGAGGTCCCCCATGTGCACGTCCATCTGATCCCCTTGCAAACCATGGCAAATGCCACCTTCCAGCACAAGGAATCCCAGACCCCAGAGGAATTTGAAGCAGTTGCCGCCCGGATCAGAGCCAATCTCTGAGTAACCCGGAAGAATATAAGTATACACCTGCCCCTGTCAGGATGACTAGAAGGGCGATAAGCCATAGAGTAAGCCGAGTCAGTTGAATCCTGGAAGGATGGGGTTCTGTCAGCTTTTGGAAATACTCAAAACTTCGTTCGATATCCTCTGTCCAGCTTACCGGATAGATCACGGAACCACAGGTAAGGCATTTGATCTCATGACTGACCTCTGAAGTAGTCTTATGGTAGAATCTGCTCAGCAGGTGTTTCTGATAGAATGTCAGTTTGAGTTCCTGGTTAAAACATTCCGGGCAGTTATTTGTAAGATCGGCCTCTTTGATCTTCTCCTGTTGTTCCTTTGCCATTGCTATGGATTTATCAAAAGTGAGATTTGCATCACGGTTCCCTGTTTGCTCGAAGTCAGCACCTTGATCTTCCCCTTGTGATATTCTTCGACAATTCGTTTGACGAGGGACAACCCCAATCCCCAACCCCTTTTTTTAGATGTGACGCCAGGTTCAAAAATAGTCTGAAAATTACTCTTTGAGATACCCTGTCCGGTGTCAGAGATCAGCACATTCACGTATTTTCCCTCAGGCACGATCTCAATAGCGATAGACCCTTTACCCTTCATTGCATCTATCCCGTTCTTGACCAGGTTTTCGATGCACCAGTTGTAAAGAGCACTGTTGAGCATGATGGGGAGGGATTCAACCCGGGAATGGAAGGTAAACCGGATGAGGCGTGAACTCCGTAATTGCAGATAGTCAAAGGCTTTCCGGGTTTCGTCAACGATATCGAGTCGTTCGAGTTTTGGGAGTGATCCGATGTTGCTGAAGCGCTCGGTTATGGTCTGTAAGCGATCTATGTCTTTTTCAATCTCCTCCGTGATGGCATCGCTGAGGTTCTCCTGTTTCAACAGCTCATTCCAGCCCAGCAAAGAGGTCAGGGGTGTGCTGATCTGATGTGCGGTCTCTTTGGCCATCCCCGCCCAGAGCTTGTTCTGTTCCGAGGCTTTATTGGTCTTGAAGAAAAAGAAAATGACTGTCCCGAATAACAGGATGATCAGCAGCAGGGCGATGGGATAGTATTTCAGTTTATTCAGAACCTCGGAATTCCCGTAATAAAGCGTTGCCAGGATCTCCCCGTCATAGGAGATCTCGATAGGGGTGTTTTCTCCGCTGAATTTGGCTATTTTTTGGAGTATCCGAAGGGAGTCTGCCTCCAACTCGGAGGGCATATTGTTCGTCTTTACGGAACCGTCCCGGTTGACCAGGATCATGGGGGTGGAGGTGTTGTTCTGAAAGATCTTCACATGAAGGTTGCCGAGATCCCGGTCTTCGGAGGACTGCAGCAGTTCTGACTGGGCCGTGGCCCAGATCTCCATTTTGTAGCGTTCCTCCTCCTTGAATTTCTTAAAGAAACTGTTGGTATTCCAAAGGATCAGACTTACGATAACAAAGGATGCTATCAGCAAGATGAAATTATTGAATTTGTTTTTCGGATTGATCTTCATCCTCTCAAGGCGTGCCTAAAGATAACTTAAATTGGGCTCATTTGTTGTATCGGAAAGGGGTTGAGGCTTCCTGATTTGCTATCAATTTACGTACCTTTGTCATCGATGTCCGAAACCGTAACCATACTCCCTTCAGAAGTGTCTACGCCCCGTCTCCACGGCTATCTGCTCGGGGCAGTGGGTCCGAGGCCTATCGCTTTTGCCAGCACTGTGGATGCGGAAGGCAGGCCGAACCTGTCGCCGTTCAGCTTTTTCAACGTTTTCAGTGCAAATCCGCCGGTACTCATCTTTTCCCCGGCTAGGCGGGTGAGGGACAATACCACCAAACATACCCTGGAAAATGCCCTTCAGACACGGGAAGTAGTCATCAATGTCGTGGATTACGGGATAGTTCAGCAGATGTCTCTGGCCAGCACCGAATACGCAGAAGGGGAGAACGAGTTTCTCAAAGCAGGACTCACGATGGTTCCTTCCAATCTCGTCAGGCCTTTTCGGGTTGGTGAATCCCCGGTGCAATTCGAGTGCAAGGTAACAAAGGTAGAGCCCCTGGGTAAGGAAGGAGGGGCAGGAAATCTCATCTTCTCGGAGGTGGTTTGTATCCACATCAGAAAAGAGGTTCTGGATGCGGATGGAGGCATTGATCAGTATGAGATCGATCAGGTGGCCAGGATGGGGGGAAACTGGTATTCCCGGGCCAGAAGCGGGATGTTCGAAGTGCCCAAGCCATTGAGCACAAAAGGGATCGGTGTGGACCAGCTTCCGGAATCCGTACGGACAAGTCCAGTGCTTACAGGTAACGACCTCGGGATGCTCGGAAATGTGGAACATCTCCCGTCTGAACAGGAGGTGGCTTCATTTTTGGGAGAGCATCCGGGCCTGGGCAAGATCAGAGAGGACCTGGAGCAGGTCCATCTCAAAGCAAAGGAATATTTAATGAAGAACGATGTGCCATCCGCCTGGAAGGTACTCATGTTAAAACCGTAATTATGGAAATACAAGGCAAGATCAAAATGATTGACGAAACCAAGACTTACGGGTCTAACGGCTTCCGCAAGAGGGAGGTCGTCGTCACCACAGAAGAGCAATATCCGCAACACCTGATGATCGAATTCGTTCAGGACAAGACAGACCTGCTGAATTCCTACAGGGAAGGGGATAGTGTCAAAGTAAGCATCAACCTCAGAGGCAGGGAATGGGTCAACCCCCAGGGCGAGACCAAATACTTCAATTCTATTCAAGGATGGCGCATTGAAAAACTGAGCGCAGAGAATCCAACAGGGGATATGCCTCCTGTTCCACCCATGGATGCCTTTGAGCCCGCCAATGAACTCAACGAGGAAGATCACGACGATCTGCCTTTCTGAGTAAGGCGATTTCCGCTACCTGCTCAATTTTCTCTCGAAGTAAGGTGAAGAACAAGAACCGGCCCATAACATTCCTGGATGACCGGCTGGTCTTTCCGCCGGTTGAAATGGCCAATCCTGAAGGACTGCTGGCCGTAGGAGGGGACTTGTCCACGGAGCGACTGATCCTGGCATACAGGAACGGTATCTTTCCCTGGTTCAGTGAAGACTCCCTCATCCTCTGGTGGAGCCCGGATCCCCGAATGGTGCTATACCCTGACAAGGTCAAGGTGTCCAAAAGCATGAGGAACACCCTCAACAAAGATATCTTCAGGGTGACAAAGGACCAGGCCTTCGGGGCTGTCATCGATGCCTGTGCCAAAGCTCCGCGACCGGGACAGAGCGGTACATGGATCACCGAAAAGATGAAGGCAGCCTATGTCGAACTACACAAAAAAGGGATCGCTCATTCTTATGAGGTCTGGGAAGGAGACCAACTGGCCGGAGGGCTTTACGGGATGGACCTGGGCCGTGTTTTCTGCGGGGAGAGCATGTTCAGCAATTCCGACAATGCCTCCAAGTGTGCACTTATCTACCTTTGCAGGGAACTGGAAGAAAAACACTATAGCCTTATCGATTGCCAGCTCCATACTCCCCACCTGGAAAGCCTCGGGGCGGAATTGATCTCCCGGGACCAATATCTCCGTATCCTAAAGGGAAAAGATCAGGGAGGAGTTTAGAAAAAATACCTGTCTTGTAGCTTCCGTATAATTTTCCAGGCGATATTCCACACCGGCCTGCACCTGGATATCATCCTTCAACAGCCAACCCAGTGCTGCAGTAAGCCGCTGATCATACTGGGGGTCTCGTCCTCTGCTTACACTGAGGAGGGCCTCGGTATTCAGGATGAGGTAGGCTTCATTTACATCTACCTTTTCACCTTCCAGGGGAAAATCCAGTGTAAACCGATATCGGAACCGATGTACGGTAAGATCCGGGAAGATTCGTTGTTCTGTTCTCCATCGGTGCCCGTATCTGACGATCAGTGGATTAGAGATGATGTTGACCTGCTGGGTCAGGCGGAATTCGTTATCCCCAGAAGAGTCGATACCCCTGCGGAACCGATACATGATACCGGCCCCAAGGCTGGTGTTAAGCCCCGACTTAATGGTAGAGAAATGGGAGATGTCGAGGTTCCTACCTTCCAGCCTGACCTCCTGATCGCGGTACAGATAATTCCGGCTGCTCAGTGTAAAATTGTGTGAATAGTAGGGCAGCACCTTGTAATTCAGGGCCACCTGAGGTTGCAAGTAGGTAATAAAGGATTCCTGCCCAGTGACTTTTGTCAACCCCAGAACACACAGCAGTACTATAAATAACCTAGTACAGGACGTGGTCATAGTTGGGAGGTAAGGATTTTCTGCGCGACAGGAAATGGCCTTCAGCGTCAAAAAGGTATTCAAACTCCTCCCGACCGGATTCCCCTTTGCAGGAAATGATCATCTCGTAGTTGATATAAGGGAGGATGAGATTTTGAAAGGTGTCCCTGACTACTTTTTCGATTGCCCTGTTCTCGCTTACCGGATATTGCTGCTGAAGCCTCCGTATTTTAAATTTTGGGCATTCCGACCTCAAACGGTTTGAGATAGCTTCGAAAACCTCTTCGGGAATATCCACTGGTTTGATCATCAACTCGATGTCCTCCAGTTCTCCTGCGGCATTGAATTCAGCACTGTAGTGAAGCCTGTCCTTTTTGAATTTGGCTTCATAGCTGACTGTTACACTGTCTATTTCCTTATAAAAACGGACTCTGCGAGCCCCGTTGATCTGTTCTTCGATCAGGTCGAAGGCGTTTTTAGGGAACTCCGACTTCACGATCCGGAATTCTCTTTCATACTTGGCCTGGCCCAGGGTTGTCAGGGTGAAAAGAAGGGCAATGCCGGAAAGAAAAGGACTAAACTTCTTCATAGCGAAAACAGTGAGTTAGGTGGTCGTTGACCATACCGGTGGCCTGCATATGGGCGTAGACCACAGTGCTGCCAACAAATTTAAAGCCCTTATTTTTCAGATCTTTACTGATCTTTTCAGACAGGGAGGTGCTGGCGGGCAGCTCTTTCAGGTCAGAAAAGGTGTTCCTGATGGGTTTGTGATCGACAAAGTTCCAGATATAATCACTGAAAGAGCCAAATTCCTTTTGTATAGCCAGAAATGCCCTGGCATTACTTACCGTGGCCTTTACCTTTAGTCTATTGCGGATGATCCCGGGATCCTTAAGGAGGGAATCCAGCTTGACCTGATCATACAGCGCGATCTTACGGTAGTCGAAATTGTCAAAAGCCCTTCGGAAATTATCCCTTTTATTCAGCACAGTGATCCAACTCAGGCCTGCCTGGAAGGTTTCCAGAACCAGGAATTCGAAGAGGGTTGCATCATCCCGTACGGGCACACCCCATTCTTCATCGTGGTACCGGATATAGCGCTCGCTCCCTAAGCACCATCCACATCTTTCTTTTTCCATTCGATTAAAATCTATACTAAAGATAGGATGAAAAAACTAAACGTTTTGGATGATATAAAGGTAGATGGGCATACCCACGGTAATATTGAACGGGAAGGTGATGGCAAGGGCCATCGGGACATAGAGGCTAGGGTTGGCCTTAGGAGCTGCCAGCCTCATGGCCGCGGGAACAGCAATATAGGAGGCGCTGGCCGCCAGGATGGCAAAGAGGAACTGATTGCCCGTATTGTCTGTGACCAGTGGACTTAAGAGGGCTACAGTACAGCCGTTGAAGAGTGGTACGAAAAGGGCAAATATCAATGCAGTCCAACCGTTGTCGAGAAAGGAGGAGAGTTTTTTCCCACTGGTGATTCCCATATCCAGGAGGAAGACGGCCAGGAAACCCTTAAAAATATCTGTTGTGAAAGGGGTGATCCCTTCTGCCTGCTGGTCATTGGCCAGGAATCCTATAAGCAGGCTACCAAGGATCAGCAGGACGCTGCCGTTGGTCAGGGAATGGTGGAGGATGTTCTTAAGGTCTATTTTCTGTTCCCTGTCACTTCTGAAGAGTGACATGAGCAGCACACCTACGATGATGGAAGGGGCTTCCATAAGGGCCATGACGGCTACCATATGCCCGCCAAACGGGATCTGTTCAATTTCGAGGAAGGAAACTGCCGTTACAAAGGTCACCGCACTGACCGATCCGTACGCTGCAGCAATAGCCCCGGCGTTTTCTACGCCGAATTTCCTCCTCAGCAATACAAAGGAATAAACAGGGACGATTATCGCCAGGAGCACCCCGAAGAGTAGAGACCAGACGATCTCCATATCCAGATTGCTGTGCGAAAGCTCCAATCCTCCTTTGAACCCGATGCTAAACAGCAGGTAGAGGGATATAAAGCGGGATGAGGTCGGGGGGATCTCCAGATCGCTCTTCAACTTGACAGCGAGGATACCGAAAAAGAAAAATAGCAGGGCCGGATTGGTCAGATTGTCGACCAACAGGTGTAGATCCATCAGGCGATTTGGATATTACGCAACCTTCCAGGGAGCGGATTACGATTCCTTGGACAAGAAACTGATTTTAATATCACCTTCGATCTGTAGGGTATAGCCGGCATCCCGTGCTTGCAGGATCAGGTCTTTGGCTTGCATTTTGGCAGCCTTCAGTTCCTTGATCCTCTGTTCCGAGTGCACCGAATCGATCCCGAATCTCTCCTGCAGGCTCAGGATCTGTAGGTTGTGGAATTTGATCTTGTCTCCGATGAGGGAGAAAAGGATGTCGGCAGCTTCTGCCGGGGTATAAGTGCCTTCGACTAGCTTAATAGTCGTTTGTTCTGTTTTTACTTCGGTTACTTCTGAATTTTGAGTTTGCATGTGTTGCGTATTAAAATGAATATTCAATTTATTTTCTCAGGGTTGCCAGCTTCATAAAGGCTATACAGCCCAGGATAAAACCAATGGCGATAAGTTCCGGGAACATCAGTTCGTAATACATGGATAAGGCGATGAATCCCAGGAAAAAAGCTGAGCCCAGGGTGAGGGTAATCATAGTCTTTGATGAAAGCATAATGTTGGGTTTTTTGGTATTAAATTATTGACCTTGTCCGAGAGAAAAAGCTGGTTTCCCCTCGAAGGTGTTCAGGTTTTCTGTTTTGATGACATCTATGCTGTCGTCCATTGCCTTTTGAAGCAAGGCTACGATCTCCTCTTTGGCAACGGTAATTGTAGTCATGTGGTGCTTTGAAATTATTTCGCTGCAAAGGTCGAAGGTTTATTTGGTTTATTTTTATTTATATTTACAATGTAAAACATAAATATATTTTATGAATTATACCTTGCAGCAACTCCGGATCTTCAAGACGGTGGCTGAGACCAAGAGTATTACCAAAGCTTCCGAGATCCTTCACCTCACCCAGCCCGCGGTCTCCATACAGCTGAAAAAATTGCAGGAACAATTTGACATTCCGCTTACAGAAGTCATCGGGCGCCAGCTCTACATCACGGAATTCGGATACGAGATCGCCGAAGTGAGCGAACGCATCCTCAATGAGGTACAGGCCATCCGATACCGCTCCAGGGCCTACAAGGGTCAATTGGTAGGAACCTTGCGGATCTCCATCGTTTCGACGGCCAAATATGTTATGCCCTATTTTTTATCGGGTTTTATGGGGGATCACGAAGCGGTAGACCTGCAGATGGATGTCACCAACAAGGCTGGCGTGATCAAAAGTTTGGAAGAAAATGCGGTAGATTTTGCCCTGGTTTCTGTCTTGCCGGAGCAGTTTGATATCGACAGGGTGACCCTGATGAAGAACAAATTGTATCTGGTAGGGAGCAGGTCGCCCCTAAAGCACGGACAGAAATTCAAAAAATCCGATTTTGAGAAACTTCCCTTTATTTTCCGGGAGAAAGGCTCGGCCACGCGAATGGCTATGGTCAATTTTCTGGAGGCACAGGGTATCAGGACGGGTAAAATGATGGAACTCACCTCAAATGAGGCAGTGAAGCAAGCTGTTGTGGCAGGCCTGGGATATTCCATCATGCCCATTATTGGTCTAAAGAATGAACTCAATAACGGCTCTCTTCAGATCCTGCCGGTCAAGGGATTGCCCATCAGTACTTCCTGGAACCTGATCTGGCTCAATTCAAAGAAGTTCTCTCCCATCGCGGAGGCCTATCTCGAGTACGTCAGGGCCGAAAAGGATGTCATTATCAGGGATAAGTTTCAATGGTACGAGGGATATTAGACCGGATTGGGCATAAAAAAAACCGGCCCGCCATGGTCCCAGTAGGGACTGACAGAGCCGGTATCAGAGAACAAACACTTATTTTGTCAGCTCACCGGAAGTAAGAGCGTCTTCCAGGTAGGCGTCAACAGTTTTAAAATTTCTGAAGAATTTTTTTCCATCCCGTCGCTTCAGGGTCACCCTTGTGTCTCCATTTTCGGTGTATGCGTACTCCACTACTTCAACTTCGACACCGCGAACGGATTTCAAATTGGCGATACCCCCTCTTTTGATGATAAAATTCTTTTTTGGAAAAAGAACATAGCGATATTCATCCGCAACAGGCTCGTCCAATGTCAGGACAGTGCCTTTTTCAATAGCTACTTGCTGTTTTTGCTGGGCCTGGAGAGCTAAACCGCCTCCTAAGAAAATGAGGGTTAAGATGATTTTGCGTAACATGGGTTCTAGTTTTGTTGTTCTGTCCAAAAATATCAATGTTTCGCTTACATGTCAAGTATTGCTATTGTTAAAAAATAGTTAAACTATTACACTATGAAAGTAATACTATTATTTTTGTCCCGTTCAAAACAGTTTGCGATGAAACATTTACTGCA
Source organism: uncultured Muriicola sp. (assembly GCA_965364605.1). Taxonomy (GTDB): domain Bacteria; phylum Bacteroidota; class Bacteroidia; order Flavobacteriales; family Flavobacteriaceae; genus Muriicola. Next base: position 21,264 of record CBDTYM010000006.1, on the reverse strand, counting down.
AGCCATCAAGATTGAGGTCTATAACAAGACCTATGTAAAGGACCCCGAGTCGTCAGATCTGGGGAAGCGCATTGTGGAGCACAGCATCCTGATGATCCACGAACTCGGTTTTGATGCCTTTACCTTCAAAAAACTGGGCGATCGGATTGGTTCTAACGAGAGCTCTATCTATCGGTATTTCGAGAATAAGCACAAACTTCTACTTTATCTCACTTCTTGGTATTGGGCGTGGCTGGAGTATCAGTTTGTCTTTGAGACCAACAGTATTGCCGACCCCTCAGAAAAATTGCGCAAGGCCATTGAAGTGATCAGTAAACCAGTCGCCCTTGACGCCTCTTTCTCCCACATCAATGAGGTATTGCTGAATGACATCATCATAAACGAATATTCCAAGTCCTATCTGACCAAGGAGGTGGATACGGAGAACAAGGAAGGCTATTTTGAGATCTATAAACGCATGGTCATGCGGATCTGTGAGATGATCGAGGCTGTCTCCCCTGATTATCCTTATCCGGCCAGCCTCGCCAGTACCCTGCTGGAAGGAACGTTGCACCAGTATTTCCTGGTCCAGCATTTTCCGTCTTTGACCGACTGCAGCGAAGAGGTGTCTCCCACGGAATACTTCACCGAATTGGTTTTTAACTCACTTAAAAAGTAGACAATGTCCAAGACCGTACTTACTGCCTGGCAGCGATTGCTGGGACTCCTGAAGTTGGATAAGAGGGATATCTTACAGATTTTCTATTACGCCATTTTTGCGGGCCTCGTGAATCTTTCGCTTCCGCTCGGGATACAGGCGATCATCAACTTGATTCAGGGGGCTCAGATCAGTACGTCCTGGATCGTACTGGTGATCCTGGTTACCCTGGGGGTAGCCTTTGTGGGGATTCTACAACTGATGCAGATCAGGATCATAGAAAACGTGCAGCAAAAGATCTTTACCAGGGCTTCTTTTGAATTTGCCTATCGCTTTCCTAAGATCAAGCTCAGTGAGTTGCGTAATTTCTATCCGCCTGAGCTGGCTAACCGTTTCTTTGATACCTTAACGGTGCAAAAGGGATTGGCAAAGATCCTGGTGGACTTTCCCGCTGCCTTGCTGCAGATCATCTTCGGATTGATGCTGCTCTCTTTCTACCATCCGTTTTTTATCATCTACGGATTTTTACTGCTTTTCCTGATCTACCTCGTCTTTAAATTCACCGCCCAGAGAGGTCTGGAGACCAGTCTGGAGGAATCAAAGAACAAATACAGGGTAGCCCATTGGCTGCAGGAAGTGGCGAGGTCCATCCTCAGCTTTAAGTTGTCGGGCCGTACGAGCCTCGCCATGGATAAGAACGATGCCCTCGTCGAGGAGTATCTGGAAGCTCGGGAGAGCCATTTCCGCATCCTGGTCATACAGTTCATTCAGATGATCGGCTTCAAGGTACTTGTGACCGTTGGACTCTTGCTAATCGGGGGTATTCTGGTTCTTAACCAGGAGATGAACATAGGACAGTTCGTAGCTGCAGAGATCATCATCCTCCTCGTGATCAACAGTGTGGAAAAACTCATTTTGGGACTGGAGACTTTTTACGACCTGCTGACCTCCCTCGAAAAACTGGGTCAGGTGGTAGACCGGGACCTGGAGCCCATAGAAGGGGAACAGCCTTTCAAGGAGAACGACGCCTTTACCGTAGAGCTCAAGGAAGTGGGCTACGACATCCCAGGAACCAACAAACCTATCATCAAGGACCTGTCTCTGATGATCACACCGGGCTGTACGATTCTGATCAAGGGAGAGAGCAGTTCCGGGAAGTCGACCTTGCTCAGACTGATCGCTGGCATCATTGAACCAGACAGGGGAATGATCTATGTAAATGATGTATCCCTCCAACAGATCTCTCTGAATTATTACAGGTCGCATGTAGGTCAATCCCTGACCGAGGAGTCGCCTTTTGAGGGGAGCATCCTGGAGAATATCACTTTCGGGGACACCTCCATCCCGGACGAGCAGGTCTATTGGGCACTCGAGAAGGCAGGTCTTATCAATTTTGTTAAGGATCAACCCAAAGGTCTGAAGACCATGATCTACCCCGAAGGACAACAGATTCCTTACGTGGTTTCAAAAAAGATTGTCCTGGCCCGAAGCATCGTACGCAAACCAAGCTTGCTGATCCTCAAGGACCCCCTGGATCACTTCAATCCCGTGGAGGCTGAGAAGATCATCAATTTTCTGACGGACAGGTCTAACCCATGGGCCCTGGTCGTAGTGAGCCAGAATCCGCGCTGGATCAAAAAGTGTACCCGTATCATCACCATGAAGGACGGTCAAATCATAAACGAAAGCTAAAGGCCATGCTGAATATTTCTCCAAATAAACTCAATAGGAAGGTAGACCTGATGCATTTCAGGTCGTCCCAGAAGGTATTCCATTTCAGGCATTACAAGCACTTTAATCGCTTCCTGATGGTCTTCTCTCTGGTCGGGCTGATCGTCTTGTTCCTTCCCTGGACACAGACCATACAAGGGGTGGGTTACCTGACCACACTCAACCCTGAACACCGGCCTCAGACCATACAATCGCCCATTCCGGGACGGATAGAGAAATGGTATGTACAGGAAGGGGATTTTGTACGAAAGGGAGATACCATCCTCTTTATCTCTGAGGTGAAGAACGAGTATTTCGATCCTAACCTGATCGCCAGGACGGGGGACCAGATCAAAGCGAAGTCCCTGGCGGTAACCTCATACCAGGAAAAGGTAAAGGCTCTGAATGCCCAGATCAGTGCACTCAACCAGGAACGCAGACTTAAGCTCGAGCAGGCGAGGAACAAACTCCTCCAGGCCAAGCTGAAGGTGCAGAGTGACAGCATTGACCTGGAAGCGGCCAAGACCAATATCACCATTGCCGAGAGGCAATACAACCGGGTAGTACAGCTCGAGAAGGAAGGCCTCAAGGCAATTACGGATGTGGAGGAGAAAAGGCTGAAACTCCAGGAGACACAGGCTAAACTGATCTCCCAGGAGAATACCCTGCTGGCCTCCAAGAACGAGATCATTAACGCCACCGTGGAGATCAACAGGATTCAGGCAGAGTATACAGATAAGATCTCCAAGGCCCAGAGCGACATGTTCACAGCACAGTCGAACCAGTTCGACTCCGAAGCTCAGGTCACCAAACTGGAGAATGAGTACACCAATTACGAAATACGGAGCCAGATGTATTACATCCGTGCCCCCCAAAGCGGTTACATTAACAAAGCCATCCAGGGCGGGATAGGTGAGACCTTTAAGGAAGGCGACAGACTCGTCGGCATCATGCCCTCCGATTATTCGCTGGCCGTGGAGACCTATGTGGCGCCTATAGACCTTCCGCTGATCCACATAGGGGAAAAGGTCAGGATACAGTTTGACGGCTGGCCTGCCATCATATTCAGCGGATGGCCTAATGTATCTTATGGTACATACGGAGGTAAGGTAGTCGCCATAGAGACCTTTATCAGTGATAATGGGAAGTACAGGGTTCTGCTCGCCCCAGACCCCGATGACCATCCCTGGCCGGAGGATATCCGGGTAGGGTCCGGAGCCAATACGTTGGCCCTACTGGAAGACGTGCCGATCTGGTTCGAACTCTGGAGGCAACTCAACGGTTTCCCGCCTAATTATTACCAGCCGGAAGACGGTATGGCCCAAAACAAGAACAAGTAGGGATGAAGAGGTCTCTCACACTCCTCTTGTTATTTCTGTACTTCCCCCTCCTGGGGCAGGAAGCAGACGCTCTCGTCCTTAATTTTCGGGAGTATTTGGGGTACGTCAAGAAATATCATCCCGTGGCCAAACAGGCAGAGCTGGTCATTGCCATAGGGGAGGCTGAGCTGATGAAGGCCAGGGGAGGATTTGATCCGAAGGTGGAGGTAGACCTGGACCGAAAGGAATTCAAGGGGTCAGAATATTACGACCGCCTGAATGCAACCTTTAAGATCCCGACCTGGTACGGTATTGAGTTCAAGGGAAATTTTGAACAGAATGAGGGGGACTTCCTGAATGCCGATGAGAGTGTGCCGGATGATGGTCTGTACAGTGCAGGGGTCTCTTTTTCGCTCGGCAGGGGCTTTTTGGCCAATGACCGTATGGCGACCCTTCGCAAGGCGAAGTTTTTCAGGGAGCAGACGCTTGCCGATCGGGATTTGCTGATCAACTCTATCCTCTTCGATGCTTCCGTAGCCTATTTTGACTGGCTGCAGGCTTATAATGACAGGGAGATCTTCCGACAGTTCCTCAACAATGCCCTGGTGCGTTTTGAGGGGATCAAGGAAAGGGCCATTGCGGGGGACCTCGCTTCCATCGATACCGTAGAGGCGAAGATTGCCTATCAGGACAGGGCCCTGCGCCTTACCCAGGCTGAGGTGACCCTCAGAAACAAGGCCCTGGAACTATCCAATTTTTTGTGGATGGCCGGTGACGTCCCCGTCGAACTGAGGGAAGGGGTCATCCCGGATACCTCACTGCAGGGAGAGATCGACCTGGCTTTGGAAATCATGGGGCTGCCCCTCGATAGCTTTACCATTGAAAACCACCCCAAGATCGTGTCTCTAGGCCTGAAGATCGATCAGTTGACCATCGACCGCAGGCTCAAGGCCAACAACTTGTTGCCCAGGATCGACCTGGAGTACAACTTCCTGACGGAGACACCAGAATTCCTGAATTCGTTTGAAACCGAAAATTACAAGGGGGGGATCAACTTCAGTCTGCCGCTTTTCCTCAGGAAGGAAAGGGGAGAACTGAAACTGGCCAAATTCAAATTGCGCGACGCCGAGTTCGAATATGCCAATGCTTCGATCACCATAGCGAATAAGGTGCTGGCCATCTATAATGAACTGGACTCCTTCGAGGAGCAGAATCAACTGGTTTACGATATCGTTGGGAATTACAGGAGATTGCTTGAAGGAGAGGAGCGGAAATTCAGTTTTGGAGAGAGTTCCCTCTTCCTGATCAACAGCAGGGAGAGCAGGCTGATCGATGCCCGGTTGAAACAGAACGAGTTGCAGAATAAATTTTTTAAGGCCAAGGCCAAGCTTTTCCGAAGCCTGGCGATCAATCCAGAGGGCCTCTGATCCCGGGAAGGCCAGGCCAGCAGATGTAAGGAAAAGGTAAGTTACCCTACTAGGGGATAAAAGGATCTGAGATACCATGAAGGAAAGAGAAACAGAAAACAAATCCTTGGAACCAGTAGAAGCGTTATTGGAAGACGTCGTCAAAAGAGCCATGACCTACAAAGAGTTCCGGGATCTGGTGTCTGAACTGGCACAATCCCAGGGCACAACAGGCCCCGAACAGACTGAGGCCTATAAGCGGTACACCGAACTCAATGACCGCAGGATGCGACGCTGGGACAAGACCCTCAAGGTTTCTGAGGAGGATCAGAACTCAATCAAAAACTACGGGAGGAAGGTTTTCTGGCTGGTGATTACAGAAAGCTGGTGTGGGGATGCTGCTCCCAGCCTCCCTGTGATGAACAGGATTGCAGAGCTCAACAGTAATGTAGAACTCCGGATCATCCTCAGAAGTGATTACCCGCAGATTATGGACCTTTTCCTGACCGACGGTAAACGCTCAATCCCCAAACTGATCGTTATCGACGCCCGTTCCTTTTCAGTACTGACCACCTGGGGGCCTTTGCCATCGAAAGCAGCGGAAACTGCCCGGGCTTACAAGTCGGAACACGGCGCGCTGACAGCGGAATTTAAGGAAGAATTGCAGCAGTGGTTCAATGCAGACAAGGGTAAGAATATCCTCGAAGATTTCCTAGAACTACTTGCTTTGAAAGAGATAGGTGATCGTTCCTAGCTGGATCTGCTTCGACCCAGGGGTGAACCGGGCTTTTCTTGCGTATTCCAGAGCATTTTCCACGAGGCAGCCATTATCGGTATTGGAACTTGTCTTATTGTAATCCACCTCGGTCACATACCCATCCCGGTCCACCTTGATGTTGATAACCACTTTCCCTCCTTCCTCACAGGTATAGATGGGAGGAGGCAGGTCAATAGAGTTGCGCTCAATCAGTGAATAGGAGATACGGGTCCTCCTGTTGGCGAGGTAATCTGTATATTCTTTCTTTTCAGCTTCCTTTTCCCCCAATTGCTGTTTGCGCTCTTCACGTTTCTTGGCCAGCTCCTTGAGGGAGGTCTGATAGAATTTTTCGTCCCCGGACATGTCATCGGATTCCGGGTCAGAGTTCAGCTGTTGTTCCTCCAATAATTCCTCAAGGGTTTTCAGGGGTTCAGGATCCCCTATACTCGGTTTTGCCGTTTCGTTCATGGCCCGGTTGGTCTTTTCCAGGTTTGCATCCTCCAATTCCTGTGCCTTTTTTTCCTCCTGTTCCAGCAATTCCTGAAGGTCTTCGTCGGCCAGACTCATCTCGATGACGTATTCGTCCTGCTCCTCGGCGTTGAGGTGGAGGTTAAAGAGGAGTAACACCATGATGGATAGGGAACAAAAGGTGATTATGAACGAAAGCTGGTTCCTGTTCAGATCCCTTATCCAATTGAAATATTTGAGAATGTTATCCATAAACTCCTCTCATAACGCCTTAAAATACAATAAAGTACCATTTATTGCGGAAAATACAGGCTCCTGAATTCATCAGGTGTTATAGCATTATCTACGGAATAGGGACCTATTTTGGTTCTTCTGAGGGCAGAGAGGTGCCCTCCCGAATTAAGGGAAAGGCCGAAATCATGGGCCAGTGACCGGATATAGGTCCCCTTGCTGCAGACAACCCGAAAATGGACTTCTGGCAAGGAAACACCTGTAATCTCAAATTCAAATATCTCTATCTCCCGCGGCTTCACAGCTACCTCTTTTCCCTTACGCGCATATTCATATAGTCGTTTACCGTCCTTTTTAATAGCCGAGAAAACCGGGGGTCGCTGTTCGATTTTCCCTGTGAAGTCAGATGAAACCTTCAGGATATCATCTTTGTGAATATGGGCGGTGGGATAGGTCTGATCAATCGGGGTTTCCAGGTCGTAGGAAGGGGTCGTCGCTCCTAAAATAATCGTCCCCGTATACTCTTTGCGCTCTTCCTGAATCTGAGAGATCCGCTTGGTAAAAGCCCCGGTACAGACAACCAGAAGGCCGGTAGCCAATGGATCCAGGGTCCCCGCATGGCCCACCTTTATCTTTTTCAGGGCAAATTTTTTTCTCAGTGTCCACCGGGCGGAATTTACTACCTGAAAAGAAGACCAGCCCAGGGGTTTGTCGAACAGGAGTACCTGCCCTTCCAGAAATGTCTCTTTGGATTTAGGTTCCATGAAGGGATTAGGTCAATGTATTAATTCTAAAGGCCTATGGCGACGGAAGCCAGACCAACTAGAAAACAATAGATCGCAAAATACGTCAATTTGCTCTTCCGTACCAGAGAGATCATCCAGGTACACGCTCCAAGACCAGCGATAAATGCCGCCAGGAATCCCGCGCTTAATGGGACCATCTGAGCGCTTTGAAAATCGATTTCTCCGCTGAAGATGTCCAGTGCCATTTTTCCCAAAATAAGGGGGACCACCATCAGGAAGGAAAACCTCGCGGCCCTGCCCTTATCAATACCCAGCAATACAGAGGTAGAAATGGTTGCACCACTCCTGGAGATCCCGGGGAGAATGGCGATGGCCTGGGAGATGCCGATGACAAATGCATTCAGGAAATTGACCTTTTTTTCCGTTTCCCTGGCCCTGTCTGCCAGGTAAAGAAGCAGTGCGGTGACAATCAGCATAAATCCGACCAGTACCACATTTCCTCCGAAAAGGCTTTCGAGTTGCTCCTCGAAAAAGAGTCCGATAAACGCCGCAGGCAGCATGGAGATGACGATTTTTAAAGAGAAGCGCGTCTCGTCATTCCACCTAAAACTAAACAATCCTTTTAGAATATCGATGACATCTTTCCTGAAGACTACCACGGTGCTCAGGGCTGTGGCAAAATGGAGGACCACGGTGAATAAAAGGCTGTCCTGAGGCAGGGGGGCATCACCCAGGATAGCTTTGCCGAGCTCCAGGTGTCCGCTGGAGGAAACTGGGAGAAATTCTGTCAATCCCTGTACGATACCCAGGATGATCGCGTCTATAAGGTCCAAATTATTTTTTCTTATGGGGATTCAACAGTATGGCATAGACCTCAAGGCCCAGGCCGATCAGCACCAAAGTCGGGGCCAGTTTGATCCTTCTGAAACTGTATATGTCCGAACTGAATACATTGGGGTCGTCACTTCCTCCCCCACTCATCAGAATAAAGCCCAGGGCAATAAATCCGATCCCCAGGAACATGAAAAGGTAATTCTTGCGCTGAAAAATAAACTCCTGTCTGGGAGTATCCTTTGTTTTTTTTTGGTTTTTACCCATGGCCGCAAAGTTAGTAATATAAATCGTCTGTTCTGAGGTTGAGGAACCTTTGGGTGGCAAAAAAAGTACTGAGAAGGGAGATGATCACTCCAAGGACAAAGACACCCAGAAAGAGTGCTCCCAGGAACCAGGAGTCCCTCAACAATTCGAGTTCCGGAAAATTTCGGTCCATGTAGTACAACAGTCCTCCGAGCAGGATCAGCGCCAGGAGGGAACCGAGCATCCCCAGTTTGACGTTGGTCCATATAAAGGGTTTGCGAATAAAGGTCTTTGTGGCACCTACCATTTGCATGGTCTTGATGATAAAGCGCTTGGAATAGATGGACAGGCGAATAGAACTGTTGATCAGCAAAACTGCAATAAACGTAAAGACACCGCAGATCACAAGGATCCAAAAGGAAACTTTTTTGACATTTTCCGTTAGCAGTGCGATGAGTGGCTTGTCGTAGCTCACCTCTTCCACATAGCCTTTTTCCGAGATCTCATCGGCGATTTGTGCAATCTGCTCCGTAGTGACAAACTCGGCATTGAGCTGCACATCAATGGAATTCTTCAGGGGGTTGTATCCAAGAAAGTCAATAAAATTCTCGCCGATCTCCTCACTGTGCTGCTCTGCCGCCTCTTCCTTGGAGACATAGGTTGCCTTTTTCGTGTAAGGCGCGAGTGCAAGGCTTTTCTGGAGCTGATCTATTTCTACTTCCTTGGCGTTATCCTTTAAAAAAACAGAAAGGGTGATCTGTTCCTTGAAATGGTCTGCCAGTTTTTTGGTATTCAAAACCAGGAGTCCGAGAACCCCGAGCAGAAACAAGACAAGGCTGATGCTGAGAACCACAGAAAAATAGGAAGAGATCAGTTTTCTCTTCTGGTAGCGCTCAAAGGATGTACTCATAGTGCGAAATAATGGTGTAAAAATACTAAAGTATAGACAACCTCCTCTCTTCGGCAGTCGAAATCTGCAGGGAAGGACATCCTTATCGCACCAGGGCTACATGCCCTTTCTTGATCTTGCCTTCAAGTTCTACGGTATACCAGTAGTCGCCCGAGGGCATGGTCTGGTTGTTGTACGTGCCATCCCACCTCAGGGGTTGCCCAACCGAATTTTTAATCAGTTTTCCGTACCGGTCGAACAGATTGATCTTGTAATCTGTCAGGGCATCGATACCGGCAATCTCGAAAAAGTCATTGACCCCGTCACCATTAGGCGTGAAAAATGCCTGAACAGACAGGTGAAAGAATTCCCGGGTGACAGGGGTACAGGTTTGACTTCCCCTTACCCAGATCGTGTAAAGGCCTCCTTGTATATTCTCAAAGAGCGGCTCGTCATTGTAGGTGATGCCGTCCAGGGAGAATACGAACTCCCCCGAATTCGAGGTCCTGATGACGATGTCCTCCTCCTTTGAAAAGACCGTTTCTATGATCGGGGCATCTGTTTGAGAGAGTTCAATGGTCTTGATCGCTACACATCCCCTTTGGTCCTCCACTTCCACGGTATAGATGCCCGGCTGAGATACGGTGATCGATCCAGTGGTCTCTCCTGTGTTCCACAGAAAAGCGGATGCCGAGATGCCAGCCTCCAGAGTAATTTCTTCCCCTTCGCAAAAGGATAGGACCTCGTCTTCCACCTGGGGCAGGGGATAGAATTCCAGGGTGACAGGCGTCCTGGTCAGGGATGGACAATAAGCCAGTTGGGGTACCGCTTCAGCGTAGTACGTACCCGCTGTATCCGCAGCATAGGTAATGGTGTTTTCAGCCAGAAGATTACCCCCTGTTGGCGCATCGTACCAGTCGACCCGTATCCCCGGAGGTACCCGTACCGTTAGCAGTCCCGTTTCGATATTTTCACAGACCCGGATATCTCCAATACTGGAAGGTGGATTGGGGGTGGAAACGAAAATGATCTCAAACACAGACGAATTCACATTGCAGCGGTCATCAGAGATGTTTACCGGATCTTCTGATACCAATACCCTGTAGTACCGGTCCGAATTCAATACGGGGGTTGTAAAGGTGTCGGTAGTCTCACCCGGAATGTCGGTCCAGTTTGAATTATCCGTGCTCTCCTGCCACTGATAATAATGGGTGGCAAAGATGCTGAAATCGGGGGTAGCCGTCAGGGTAGTAGCTACGGGTCCGTCTTCTTCACATTGATAAATGGACATTTGATCTGCGGTATCGGTTAGGGTGATGAGGTCTCCACAAGACCTGAAGACGATATCGTCAATAGCCAGATCGTTGCCACAACCGCCTCCACTGTTGTTGATCATCTTCAAGATGACCGATGTCTGGCCTGGCAATGTGGTGAACAACAGAGCGTACTGTTCCCATTCGGGGGAGGTTTTATCCTCTATGTCCCCGGTGTCCCCTGCGGCCAGCAGATTACTGTCGGTACTATCCCAGATCTGGAATTTGACATTAACGGGAATTCCGCTGTTGGGACATCCCACGCCAGACCTGGGATGCAGATTGAGCAGCCAGGAAGAGAATTCATAAGAAGTATTTTCGCAAAGTCCGGTAATGGAGGTCCTGAAGAATTCTCCTGCCGTGAAGCTGGCATTGACGATCAATGCCTTTCCGCTCACATCGTCGGGGGTGTGGTCCTGTATATTGAACCAGTCGAAATAGCCGGCCGTACTGCTGCTTATGGTGTAACTACCGTCATCTGGTGCGCCATCCACATATGTATAGGTGGTGGTTCCCGGGGGCAGGGCGGGGCCATTATTGGTTCCGGTGCCAAAATCCTCAGTAAATATGGGAGTGCCCGAATTGCCCTGGCAAAACCCCAGCTGTGCACTGACTGCCAGTGGGATACTACAGATGAGCACTACGAACACAAGGACTTTGATTTTCATACCAGGCCTGAAGTTATGCTTTCCGATTCACGATACAGAAACGAAAACGGGAATCGCATTATTGTTGTGGGCATGTGCTTTTCCCTTTCGGGGAATACCCCTATTTTTGCGGCTATAGCAAGAGCAAAGAAAACAGGATGAGCTACGATTTCAGAAGGATCGAGGACAAGTGGCAGGCATACTGGGCCAAACACCAGACCTTTAAAGCGGAAAACAAGTCAGATAAGGAGAAATTCTACGTACTGGATATGTTTCCGTATCCCTCGGGGGCGGGACTGCACGTAGGCCATCCGTTGGGTTATATAGCCAGTGATATTTACGCCCGATACAAAAGACTCAAAGGTTTCAATGTACTCCATCCCATGGGGTACGATTCCTTCGGATTGCCTGCAGAACAATATGCCATTCAAACCGGGCAGCACCCTGCCGTCACCACGGAAACGAATATCGCAAGGTACAGGGAACAATTAGACCAGCTGGGCTTTTCCTTCGACTGGAGCCGGGAAGTGCGCACCTCAGACCCATCGTATTACAAATGGACACAGTGGATCTTCATACAGTTATTCAACTCCTGGTACGATTATGATGCCGATAAGGCCCAGGATGTATCCCTCCTTGAAGATCGTTTGAACAAGGACGGAAATGTCGCAATCAATGCGGCATGCGATGAGGATACTCCTAGGATATCCGCAAAAGACTGGAAGGCCATGAGCGAGGATGAAAAGCAGCGATTCCTCTTGAAATACCGCCTTACATACCTGGCTGATACAGAAGTGAACTGGTGTCCTGCCCTTGGCACCGTGCTGGCAAATGATGAGATCGTCAATGGAGTATCAGAAAGAGGAGGGCACCCTGTAGTGCGCAAAAAAATGACCCAATGGAGCATGCGGATCACTGCCTATGCCCAAAGGTTGCTCGACGGCCTGGAGACAATTGATTGGCCCCAGCCGCTTAAAGATGCCCAGAGGAACTGGATTGGCAGGTCCGTAGGCGCCTCCCTCACTTTTTATACGGTGCCTACGGACGAACTGAGCACTTCATACCCAATTGAGGTCTTTACCACCCGACCGGATACCCTATTCGGGGTTAGCTTTATGACCCTTGCCCCTGAGCATCCCCTGGTAGAGAAGATCACCACGGATAAACAGAAGGAAGAAGTGGATCGTTATGTTGAGGCCGCTGCCAAGCGGTCCGAGCGCGACCGTATGGCCGATGTCAAAACCATCACCGGCGTATTTACAGGGGCTTATGTCAAACATCCCTTCACGGGTGACAACGTCCCGGTATGGATCGGAGACTACGTTCTTGCAGGCTATGGCACCGGGGCTGTGATGTCAGTTCCCTGTGGTGACCAGCGCGATTACGATTTTGCTAAACATTTTGACATCCCAATTCCAAATATCTTTGAAGGGGTGGATATTTCAGAGGAGGCTTTTGCGGACAAGGAGCAGACCATTATCGCAAACTCAGATTTCCTGAACGGCCTTTCCTATAAGGAGGCCTCTGAAAAGATCATCAGGGCTTTGGAAGAAAAAGGGATCGGGAAGGGAAAGGTAAATTACCGGCTCCGGGATGCCGTCTTCAGCAGGCAGCGATACTGGGGAGAGCCTTTTCCGGTATACTACATCAATGATATACCAAGGATGATCCCGGAAGAATATCTGCCACTGACCTTACCCGAGGTTGAAAAGTACCTGCCCACAGAAACCGGGGAACCCCCGCTTGGAAACGCCACGGTATGGGCCTGGTGTACCCAAACTAATACCGTGGTCTCTAATGATCGTATCGACAACGAAAAGGTATTTCCGCTCGAACTCAATACAATGCCTGGCTGGGCCGGCAGTTCCCAGTACTTCAATCGATATATGGACCCGCGGAATGACCGTGCCATCTGGTCTGAGGAAGCTATCGCCTACTGGCAGGATGTGGACCTCTATATCGGAGGTATTGAACATGCCACCGGACATCTGTTGTACTCCCGTTTTTGGCAGAAATTCATGTTTGATAAGGGATGGGTGCCAAAAGAAGAATATGCCCGGAAACTGATCAACCAGGGGATGATCCTGGGGACCAGTGCCTTCGTATACAGGGAGGAGGGGAGTAACCGCTTTCTTTCCAAAGGTCTGACCAGTGGAAAGAAAGTAGACCCCATCCATGCTGATGTATCTCTGGTCAACCCTTCTGACGAGCTCGATGTCAAAGCCTTTAAGGCCTGGAGGCCCGAATTCAAAGATGCCGAATTTATAACGGAGGACGGTGTTTTCCGCGTAGGGCGCGAAGTGGAGAAGATGTCGAAATCCAAGTACAATGTGGTAAACCCGGATGCGATCTGTGAAGAGTACGGGGCCGATGCCCTGCGGCTTTACGAGATGTTCCTCGGGCCTTTGGAACAGTCCAAACCCTGGAATACCGCGGGAATCACAGGGGTGTATTCTTTTCTCAAAAAGCTCTGGAGGCTTTACCACTCCGGGGAGAAAGGCGCCTTTTTCCTCTCGGATGACAAACCAGGGCAGGAATCATTAAAAACCCTGCACAAGACTATCAAGAAGGTCACGGAAGATATCGAGGCCTTCTCCTTCAATACCTCTGTGTCTACCTTTATGATCTGCGTAAATGAACTTTCTGCCCAGAAATGTAAATCCCGCCATGTCCTGGAGTCCTTGGTGATCCTGTTATCCCCTTATGCCCCCCATATCGCAGAAGAACTGTGGGAAAAATCAGGTCATACCTCCTCGGTGAGTCAGGCCAGATTTCCGGAATTCGACCCGCAGTTCCTCGTCGAGGATCAGAAGGAATACCCAGTATCGTTTAACGGTAAGATGAGGTTCACCCTGACCTTGCCCCTGGACCTTGGGAGGGAGGAGATCGAAAAAAGGGTGTTGGGCGATGAAAGAACAATTGCACAACTGGGAGGAAAAGCCCCCAAGAAGGTTATTGTGGTCCCTGGCAAGATCGTGAACATCGTAATTTAGACATCTAGTAAAGATACCCCCAAAATTTCAGGGGTATGATCTTAATATTAATTAAAATAATAGGATATACCCCCCTAGAAAATGGGTAAACATTAAGTTAATGTTATTTTTATGTATGTAACCGCTGCATTTCATCGATTTTTTTTCCCTGTAAAGAATTATAATTCCACATTTGAGAAACGAACAAAACGATGCATAAAATGGTTATTGGGGTACCCAAGGAAATTAAGAACAATGAAAGCCGTGTGGGGATGACCCCCGCAGGGGTTTTCGAACTGGTAAAGAGCCACCACAAGGTTTATGTTCAATCCACTGCCGGCGAGGGAAGTGGATTTTTTGATGAAGATTACGAGGCTGCCGGGGCAACTGTCCTCCAATCTATCGAGGAGGTTTACGGCCTGAGTGATATGATCGTGAAGGTAAAAGAACCTATAGAGCCTGAATATCCCTTGGTCAGGCAGGGCCAGGTGATATTTACGTATTTCCACTTTGCCTCGAGCGAAAAACTCACTAGGGCTATGCTAGACAGCGGTGCAATCTGTATCGCCTACGAAACTGTCGAGGACAAAGACGGATCCCTACCACTGCTGACACCTATGTCTGAGGTGGCCGGAAGGATGGCCATCCAACAAGGGGCCAAGTACCTGGAAAAACCCAAAAAGGGAAGAGGCGTTCTCCTTGGGGGTGTCCCCGGTGTTGCTCCGGGGAAGGTATTGGTTCTGGGAGCCGGGGTGGTTGGCACCCAGGCTGCAAAAATGGCAGCTGGCCTGGGAGCCCACGTGACCATCCTGGATATCAATATGAAACGGTTGAGGTACATCAATGACGTCATGCCCAGTCATGTGGTTACGGAATACTCCAGTGAATTCAACATCAGAAAACACATCCAGACCCACGATTTGATCGTAGGCGGTGTTCTGCTCAAAGGAGCTAAGGCACCTAACCTGATCACCAGGGATATGCTCAAGACCATGAGGCCTGGCACCGTTATCGTGGATGTGGCGGTAGATCAGGGAGGATGCGTAGAAACAACGCGTCCGACAACTCACGAAGACCCCATTTATATCATTGATGACGTGGTCCACTACTCCGTGGCCAATATGCCAGGAGCAGTACCCTATACATCTACCGTTGCCCTGACCAATGTAACCTTGCCATATGTGATGGAATTGGCTAACAAGGGCTGGTACAAAGCTTGTGAGGAAGACCCTGCTCTGCACAAAGGTCTGAATATCATCGAGGGGGAGATCGCTTACAAGGAGATTGCTGAAGCTTTTCTTTGGGATGAGGCAATGGCCTGATGATGTACATTTTGTCAGTATCTTTAACCCCGCTCTGATTGGCGGGGTTTTTGCTGCTTAATTGGTAATTTTATTCTAAATACGAAATTCGATACACTATGATGATCTATTATATATTGCTGGGTGCCATTGCGCTGGTGAGCTGGCTGGTAAGCAGCAAATTAAAAAGTAAATTCAAGCACTATTCTAAGGTGCATCTGAGGAACGGGATGAGCGGAGCGGAGATCGCTGAGAAAATGCTGGCCGATCACGGGATCAGGGATGTAAAAGTGGTCTCTACCTCCGGGATGCTCACGGATCACTACAACCCGGTGAACAAGACGGTAAACCTGAGCGAAGCTGTGTACAGCCAGAGAAATGCCGCCGCCGCCGCTGTGGCTGCCCACGAATGCGGACATGCGGTACAACACGCACAGGCTTATGAATGGCTAACGATGCGGTCCAAGCTTGTACCGGTGGTCAGCGTGACTTCAGGACTCTCTACATGGGTCGTTCTGGGTGGAATCATTCTGGGCGCTGCCTCGGGTTCCGGACTGGGATTTTATGTGGCTGTAGCCGGACTTGTGATGATGGGGCTCGCGACCCTCTTCAGCTTTATTACCCTGCCGGTGGAGTACGACGCGAGCAACCGTGCCCTGGCCTGGCTTAAACGCCGTAATATGGTGACCCAGGAAGAGTACAAAGGTTCCGAGGACGCTCTCAAATGGGCGGCAAGGACCTACCTGGTGGCAGCTATAGGTGCCCTTGCAACACTGGTGTATTGGGGCTTCCAGGTTTTTGGCAGCAGGGACTAAGGTCTTGGTTGGCATCAAATAAATGACCCGGGGGACTTTTGTTCCCCGGGTTTTTTTTATATGGTGATCTGCCTGTCTATCTGCTGGTTGAGGGAAATGAAGGTCTCGGTTCGGGAGACCCCTTCGATCTGCTGGATCTGTTTGTTCAGGACGTACATCAGGTGTTCGTTGTCCTTGCAGAGGACCTTGATCAGGATGGACCAGTTGCCCGTGGTGTAATGACACTCCAGCACTTCAGGGATCTTCTCCAGGGCCTTGACAGCCGTGGGATTACTCATGGCCTTGTCGAGGAAGATGCCAACATAAGCCATGGTAGTATAGCCCAAGGTCTTGGGGTTTATAACGAACTTGGAACCGGCGATGAGGCCCGACTTTTCCAATTTCCTCAGACGCTGATGGATGGCCGCCCCCGAAATCCCGATATTCCTGGCGATCTCCAGGATAGGCTTGCGCGCATCTGTCATTAGGTACCTGAGGATCTTTTTGTCTATGCCGTCTATTTTTACTTTTTCGTTCGTAGAAGCCATATCAAGGTTGTAAATACTCGTTAAAGATACAACATCTGCTTACACTTATTAACCGGCTACAGAATCAGGATTGTATCCGAGGTAGGGGACCTTGTACTCCCTGAACGTCACCCCGTACTCTTGTAATTCTTTAAGGATAGGCTGGTAGACCTCTTTTCGTATGGGGATTTGCACCCCGGGGGTCACAATTTTACCGTTGAGGATGAGTAGTGTGGCCATGGCAACAGGTAAGCCAACGGTCTTGGCCATCGCAGTATGGGTTCTGTTCTGACCCAAAACCACCATATTGGAATCGATCTGTTCCTTTTGGCCATCTAATTCATAACCGAATTTATGGTACATCACGATCATGTCCTTGTCTTCTTCGGCGAGGGTCCACTTGTCTTCCAGGATCTTTTGAAGCATTTGGGCGGGAGTGGCATTTTCCAATCCGATCAGCTTGTCGGGGTTGAAGATATCCAACTCGAGGAGTTTGCTCCACATAACATCGTCCTGGTCGATCTTGAGGTAATGCCTCAATTTGAGTTCCACCGAATCGGTGGGGGAATAAGGCAGGAAGAGATTGGTGAATTCCCTGTATGACATAGAGGCAGAATTCTCAACCCTGTAGCTGTCGTCTGTCATCCCGAGTTGCACGAACATATTCCACGCCTTTGAGAAACCGACCCGCCTCATGGTGCCCCGGTAGAGGGTTAGGGCATTTTGCAGGCCGTATGCTTCCCGGTAATTGAGGGAATCCCGGTTGGCATAAGCTTCGAATGTCCCGTAATCCGGGATCTCCATGAATTCCGTCCGCCTGAATAATTTGTGATAGGGGATATACTTGTAGGTTCCTTCCTGTATGAACTTAGCGGCGCCCCCCTGTCCGGCGAGCACGACATTCCTGGGGTTCCAGGTAAATTTGTAATTCCACTGGTTGGTGTCGCTCTCCGGGGCTACAAGCCCTCCGGTGAAGGATTCAAAGAGCAACATCTTTCCTCCCTGATCCCGGATCTGGTCTATGATCTGCATGGCACTCATATGGTCTATCCCTGGGTCCAGTCCGATTTCATTCATAAAGATGAGTCCGCTTTTCTTCACTTCCTCCCTGAGTTCCTTCATCTCATTACTGACATAGGAAGCCGTAACCAGATTCTTTTTCAGTTCGAGGCAGTCCCTGGCCACGAGATAGTGAAGCCCGGCCGGCAACATGGAGACGACAATGTCGGCTTTGGTTATGGCCTGAGCACGGGAAGGGGCATCAGTTATGTCAAGTTTTTCCAGAGTACAGGCAGGGTGTTCCCCGATATGGGCAGGAATCCGATCTATATGCAGGTCTGCGATCGTGATCTCAAGGGATTCTGAAGCAGATTTATCGATGAAATAATCGAGGAGGTATGAGGTGGATTTCCCGGCTCCGAATATCAATATGTTACGGCTCATGCTGATTGACTACCTTTGAAAAATAACGGTACTAAGGTATCAATTAGTAACGGGTTTAAGAATTTACATCTGGTAATTTATGAACAGGAAAATTGTGATCACAGGGGTTGTTTTTGGCCTTTTGGCAGTGATTATAGGGGCTTTTGGAGCACATGGCCTCAAGGGTCTTGTCAGCGAGGCTGCGGTCGACAGTTTTGAGACCGGGGTGAGGTACCAGATGTATCACGCCCTGTTACTCCTATGGCTGGGATCTTATTCAAAGATATCCGAGGCCGGTAAAAAATGGGCTTATTATTCCATCGTAACGGGTATCCTACTTTTCTCATTTTCCATCTATGGCCTGGCGACGGATAGCCTTACCCCCATACCTTTCAAGTCGGTCGCCTTTATAACGCCTATCGGTGGATTTTTTCTGATTCTGGGATGGATTTTGATGGGTTATCGCGTATTTCGGCATTTAGACTAAACAATGGATTTATTCCCGGGTGAAAGGCTAAATTTTTTCTAGCTTTGTGGCCATAAAATACTCTTTTATGGAAACATCCAGGCCTTTTACGAAAACGATTTCGTTAGCCGACTATGGTATCACTAGCAAACGGGTTCACTACCAAATGGATCCGGAACTGTTGCATAAAGAAACCATAGCCAAAGATATGGGTCGTGAGGCATCATCAGGTGCTTTGGCCGTGAATACGGGGGAGTTTACGGGTCGGTCTCCCCAGGACAGGTTCATCGTAAGGGACGACATCACGGAAGAGAAGGTCTGGTGGGGTCCGATCAACAAACCTTTCGATCCGGATAAATTCGATGCCCTTTATGATCGGGTGACATCCTATCTCGCCGATAAAGAGGTATATGTGCGCGACTGTTATGCCTGTGCGGACAAAGAGTATCGGATCGGGATAAGGGTGATCAATGAATACCCCTGGTCTAACCTTTTTGCGTACAATATGTTTATCCGTCCGACAGGGGAGGAACTGGAATCCTTTGAGGCCGACTGGCTCGTGGTGAATGCTCCCGGATTTACAGCAGACGCTGAGAGCGATGGGACCAGACAGCACAATTTTGCCATTTTAAATTTTAGCCGGAAGATCGCTTTGATTGGAGGTACCGGCTATACGGGGGAGATCAAGAAAGGGATCTTTTCAGCCCTGAATTTCCTTCTGCCGGTCTATCAAAACACCTTGCCCATGCACTGTTCGGCCAACGTAGGTGAAGAAGGGGATACCGCTATCTTCTTTGGCCTTTCCGGGACGGGGAAAACCACCTTATCCACAGACCCGAACCGCAAACTCATAGGGGACGATGAACACGGATGGACCCAGGAGAACACTATCTTTAATTTTGAGGGAGGATGCTACGCCAAGGTCATCAACCTGTCAGGAGAGAGCGAACCAGAGATCTATAATGCAATCAAAAAAGGTGCGATCCTGGAAAATGTGATCATGGATGACGAAGGCAATGTCGATTTCGCAGACACGTCCATAACCCAGAATACCCGGGTGAGTTATCCGCTGTACCACATTGAGAACATACAGCAACCTTCCATAGGAAAAAACCCAAAGAATATTTTCTTTCTAACCGCTGATGCCTTTGGAGTATTGCCACCCATCAGTAAACTGACCCCCAGTCAGGCAGCCTACCACTTCATCTCAGGCTACACAGCCAAAGTGGCCGGGACCGAGGCCGGAGTGGTTGAGCCCATACCCTCTTTCTCTGCCTGTTTCGGTGCACCGTTCATGCCTTTGCACCCTACCAAATACGCAGAAATGCTCAGCCGGAAAATGAAGGAATCCGGGGTTAACGTCTGGTTAGTGAATACGGGCTGGACAGGCGGACCTTACGGGGTAGGAACAAGAATGAAACTCAAATATACGCGGGCCATGATCCACGCTGCTCTGAGTGGGGAGCTGGGTCTTTATACCTATGATACCTATCATATCCATTCGGTATTCGGGGTGGCACAACCGAGGTCTTGCCCGGGCGTACCCACCAGTGTCTTGAGTCCGAGGGCCACCTGGAATGATGATGAGGCCTATTACAAGACCGCTTTTAAGCTGTCTAATGCCTTCCGTGAAAATTTTAAGAAGTTTGAGGCTTACGCCAGTGAAGAGATCCGAAGGGGAGGGCCACAGAGATACGGCTTCTGATCCTTTTCAATGGAACTTGAGATGGCCCTAGTTTAGCGACCTTATTTCTTATTGACGCTGTTGATGTATTTCTGAAGCGCCATGGTCATTGACGGGGTTTCGGGAGTCGGCGCCTGTATGTCTATCCTGAGGCCGGCTTCTGTTGCCGCCTGAATCGTAGAATTGCCGAAGACCGCTATCCGGGTGTTGTTCTGTTCAAAATCCGGGAAATTCTTAAGGAGGGATTCAATGCCGGACGGGCTGAAGAAGACCAGGACATCGTAATAAACATCCCTGAGATCTGAGAGGTCGCTGATCACCGTTTTATAGAAGATACCCCTGGTCCAGTTCAATTTCATCTCGTTCAGGGTGTCAGGCACTACCGACTTCAGCACGTCTGAAGAAGGAAGAAGGAACTTCTCGTCCTTGTATTTCTTGAAGAGAGGCTGGAGATCCACGAAGTTTCTCTTGCCCACGTAGATCTTGCGTTTTCTGTAAACGACATATTTCTGAAGGTAGAAGGCCACGGCCTCAGACTGGCAGAAATATTTCATGGTATCAGGTACCTTAAACCTCATTTCTTCAGCTATCCTGAAAAAGTGGTCCACAGAGTTTCGGCTCGTAAGGATGATGGCGGTAAAATCTTTGAGATCTATCTTCTGTTGTCTTACCGACTTAGCATCGACGCCTTCTACATGTATAAAGGGCCTGAAATCCACCCTGACGTGCTCTTTCTCTATCAAGCGCAAGTAGGGAGAGTTTTCCATCTTAGGTTCAGGCTGTGATACTAAAATCGTTTTGACTTTCATAGACATCAAACATTTAGAGTATTCAGTAGTATAATCAAAGGGGCAATTTCAAGTGCGCAAAGGTACAAAATAAAATAGAAAAAGTAAGA